>JAJPJT010000008.1 GCA_021324095.1 Gammaproteobacteria bacterium | reverse complement strand
TTTCACGAAACGCAGGCGTTCAGCGTCGGCATCGCCATAGCGACGGATGCATCCCGGTGGCTGGATTGGCGTCGGGAGCAAACCCTTCCGCTGATAGAACCGGATCGCTTCGATGCCGACGCCGGTCGCCTTCGCAAGGCCGCCGATGGTCAAACTCTTCTCATTGCGGTGCATATCCACTTGACTCCGTACTCAACTACGGACGTAAGGTTACCGCGTCCGAGCGACACAAGAGAACAGCCCGTCGTCCGGGCGAAGGCACCGATGGTCAGGTTCTCAGGACGAGTGCTCATGACGCTTGACTCCGTAGTCAACTACGGAACTAAGCTTGCCGCGTCGAACGCAAATTGCAAGGCGCTGCTTATGCCCGAATCCAGAAACGATTGCAGAATGATACCGAGCGGTTTGGTGGCGATCCTCGCGTCTACCTGCTGTTCCAACCCCTTCAACGTGCTTTCGCTCGGTTATTCAGGAGTGTTGACGGAACGAGGCTTGGCAATCTCGCGATCGGGTGACGCCGCGCCTTCCGTGCAGCCACCTCATGCCCGATGCCGCAATCCCCTGTCCAACATCCGTCGGGACCCGTGAAGCGTCACCTGCCCTAAACGTGGAGACAAGACAATGTTGCAAAAAACCCTCATGAAGCTCGTTCTGCCGACCCTGTCGGCCGTTTTGATCACGCTGGCAGTCGCTGCACCGCCCGTGTGGGCAGACCAGGCACAGCACGGAAGCATGGCGCCGATGAACGCCCCCGCGCATGAGCACGCCGCTGCAGCGCCGTTCCTGGTGCACGGCAGGACCATGAACCTGCAATCGTTCAAGGGCCAGCCGGTCATGCTGTGGCAGGTCGCCACGTGGTGCCCAAGCTGCGCGGTCGGGCTGAAAACCTTGGCCCAGAACCGCGCCCTGATTGATGGCTCCAAGCTCAAGGTCATCGTGCTCCAGGATTACGAGAACGGCGGCTATCCGGGGGTGGACATGGAAAAGTTTACCGCTGAGAACGCCCCGGCCCTGCTTCACGATTCTCACTTCATCATTGGTGAGGACACGAAGGAGCTCTACAGTCGCTACAACCCGCACCGCTACGTCGATGTTTACTACTTGATCGAGCCGAACGGTCATGTTGCCCTGACCGCCTCGGCCCCCTCCATGTCGTTCGACAAGATCAAGCAATTTATCCAGCAGGGAAAAACAAAATGATGACCGGGATCGTCTACGATCGGGCATGTGTCGTGCCTCGCGCACTGCGGATTACCCTCGGGTCCGGCTGGTCTCTGGCGGGAACGGGCGCTGTCTTCATTATTTTTGCCATCGTGTACGCGATGGTCCTGCCCGCGACCTACACCGGTGGGGTGGTTGGACTGGTCTCGTTGCGTTTCCTGACGCCCGGGACATTGGTGCTTGCGCTGGTGATGGCGTTGCTGCTGGCACTCACGATCGCGCTCGCGGTGCACGGATTCCGCAACGGAGCCGGAGCGAAATCGGCTGGCGGGGCACTGGGCGCCATTCTCGGAATCCTGCCATCCCTGCTCTGCTGCTCGCCCATCTTGCCTCTGGGCATTGCGGCGATCGCCGCATTCTTGCCCGCTGCGGGCTCACTCGGCGCACCGATCCAAGGGTTCATTGCGACGCATGAATTCTGGATCTACGGCGTCGCCATCGTGCTGATGGTCTGGGGCCTCTACGGCAATGCACGGCGCATATTGTCATGTACTTATCGCTGTAGCAGTGCACCAACCCGCACGCAACGCGAGGTAAATCACGCGTGTTGCGAGCCATCTGCGAATCGCGCCTCCGGGCAAGAACCGCGGAGGAGCGAGTGATGGACCAGAACACCAGGCTGATCGGAATCGGCCTTGGAGGATCCGCCATCGCCGTACTCTGCTGCTTCACGCCGGTTCTGGTCGTATTGCTGGGCTCGGTAGGCGCTGCCGCCTGGATCGGTTACCTCGACTACATGTTGCTGGCGGCGCTGGTGATTTTGATAGGCATCACGGCGTATGCCTGGTACCGACGCCGCAGGGGACAAGCCTGCTGCACGCCCGACAACCCAGGAGAAAGAGAATGAATGAACTCAACATCGCAATGACTCAGCTGGAAATTATCGGCATGACCTGCGATGACTGCGCCGAACACGTCAAGGCCGCCTTGGAAAGAATCCCCGGCGTGCGCATGGCGAACGTCTCTTTTCCCCAAGGACGTGCCGAAGTCGACGCGGAAGCGGGCGTAGGAGTCGAAGCACTGGCTGCCGCTGTGACGACGCTCGGCTATCAAGCACGGAGTGTCGAGGCACTGGCCAGACCAGCTGACCTCATCGACAAGGCTCAGGATGTACCAGGCGGCGACACAACGAGGCGTGGCGGCGAGCCTCTTCTGCACATCGTCGTCATCGGCAGCGGCGGGGCCGCGATGGCTGCGGCCCTCAAAGCGGTCGAGCTAGGCGCCCGAGTCACACTGATCGAGCGTGGCACCATCGGCGGTACCTGCGTCAATGTCGGCTGTGTCCCGTCGAAGATCATGATCCGCACCGCCCATGTTGCCCATGTGCGCACGGTAAGCCCGTTTGACGATGGCATTACTGCTGCAGCGCCACTTGTCCTGCGTGAGCGGCTGCTCGCCCAGCAACAGGGGCGCGTCGATGAGCTTCGTCGTGCCAAGTACGAAGCCATCCTTGCGGGCAACTCGGCAATTACCGTATGGCGTGGCAAGGCGGCGTTCAAGGATCCGAACATCCTGACGGTACAACTCAGCGACGGCGGTGAGCGCACGTTGACGTTCGACCGTTGCCTGATCGCCACCGGTGCGCGTCCCGCCATTCCACCGATCCCCGGCTTGAGGGACACTCCATACTGGACCTCGACTGAAGCCTTGGCCAGCGACACGATCCCGCCCCGACTGGCGGTCATCGGCTCTTCGGTCGTCTCGGCAGAACTGGCGCAAGCCTTTGCCAGACTGGGCAGCCAGGTCACCATCCTGGCGCGCAGCACGCTGTTCTTCCGCGAGGATCCGGCTATCGGTGAGGTCGTTACCGAGGCCTTCCGCAGCGAAGGGATCGAGGTCCTGGAGCACACCCAAGCCAGCCAAATTGTTCATGCGAACGGCGAATTCGTGCTCACGACCCAGCAGGGTGAACTGCGCGCCGACCGGTTGCTGGTTGCCACCGGCCGCGCACCCAACACGCGCGACTTGAACCTCGATGTTGCGGGTGTGATGGTAAATCCGCAGGGCGCCATCACGATTGATGCCGGTATGCACACCAGTGCTCGGAATATCTTCGCGGCTGGCGATTGCACCGATCAACCGCAGTTCGTCTACGTCGCGGCCGCGGCCGGCACCCGCGCGGCCATCAACATGGCCGGCGGAAATGCGACGATGGACCTGACCGCCATGCCAGCGGTGGTGTTCACCGATCCGCAAATCGCCACGGTCGGGTTGTCCGAGGCCGAAGCGCACCAGCGCGACATCGAAACCGACAGTCGCACTCTGACGCTGGACAACGTGCCACGAGCCTTGGCCAACTTCGACACCCGCGGCTTCATCAAGCTGGTCATGGAGGAAGGTTCGCGCTGCCTGATCGGCGTGCAGGCGGTCGCGCCGGGGGCGGGCGAACTGATCCAGACGGCGGCGCTGGCGATTCGTAACAGGATGACAGCCGAGGACTTGGCCGATCAGTTGTTCCCGTACCTGACGATGGTCGAAGGGCTCAAACTCGCGGCGCAGACCTTTCGCAAGGACGTGAAACAACTTTCCTGCTGCGCGGGATAGAACGTGCCTCCGACGCCAACATCCACGCGCTATCCGGACACCCCTTCCCCCACGAACTTCACCGGTGTTCATTCATGCATATTTCCGTCGAAACTGTGGTCCGTCGCAAGTTCATGTGTGTGGCGTGCGGTTTCATCTACGACGAAGAGGCTGGGTTGCCGGAAGAAGGCATCGAACCCGGCACGCGCTGGGAGGATATTCCAGATACTTGGACTTGCCCCGATTGCGGTGTCACCAAGAACGACTTCGAAATGATCGACGCCGAAGGCTGAATGCCGTTCTCATCAGGTTGTTGGACGCGGAGTTTCCAGCGGCTCAATGATGGAACATCGCGAGCAAAGTCACACAACTGCATCGGATCGGAATAAGTAACCATGGGCAATGACAAGCGTTTTGACCTGATCGTGATCGGTGGTGGGACAGGTGGAAACGGCGTCAGCCGGATGGCCGCCCAGGCCGGCTGGAAGGTCGCCAGTATCGACAGCCTGCCGTTCGGCGGCACCTGTGCGTTGCGCGGATGCGATCCCAAAAAGATGCTGATCGCCGTGACCGAGGGGGTCGAATGGGCCCGCAACCTCGAAGGCAAGGGGCTGGAGGCACGAACCTCCGTCAACTGGCCCGGCATGATCGCCTTCAAGCGCACGTTCACCGACGCGATGCCCAGGCGCATTGAAGGCGGGCTGGAGAAAGCCGGAGTCACGGTGTTGCACGGCGAGACACGTTTCACCGGACGTGACAAGATCGAGGTGAATGGCGAGCCCTTGTCGGCACGACATTTTCATATCGCCACCGGTGCTCGACCAATGACGCTGAACATCCCCGGCGAGGAGTTGCTGTCGACCAGTACCGATTTTCTCGAGCTGGCCGAGCGGCCGGACAGAGTCGTGTTCGTCGGCGGCGGCTTCATTGCGATGGAATTCGCCCATATCTCGAAGCGCGCAGGCGCGCGCGAAGTGACAGTTCTGGAAATGATGAAGCGGCCGCTGAACAATTTCGATCCCGACCTCGTCGAGATACTTTCCGAAGCGACTGCGGATCTGGGCATCGACCTGCGCACCGAGGCCAAAGTCCTCAAGGTCGAGAAAAACGATGCCGGTTTCGCAGTCACTTACCAGACGCCAAAGGGAACGCAAACCGTCCGTTGCGACTTGGTGGTCCACGCGACCGGGCGCGTGCCCAATATCGACCATCTCAACCTCGAAGCGGCTGGCGTCGAGTACAGCCGCAAGGGTATCAAGGTCAGCCCCTTCTTGCGTACCACCAACCCCGCCATCTTCGCCGCGGGCGACTGTGCGGACAGCGGCCCGAACCTGACTCCTATTTCCGCCTACGAAGGTCGGATCGCAGGCAAGAACCTGCTTGCCGGCAAAGACGAGCGTGCGGTGAACTATCCGCCGATCCCAAGCGTCGTCTTCACGCTGCCGCAGGTGGCCTCGGTCGGACTGTCCGAAGCAGCCGCGCGCGACAAGGGACTGGACTTCGATACCCATTTCGGAAACACGGCGGGCTGGTATTCGTCGTTGCGCGTCGGCGCCCGATACAGTGGCTACAAGATTCTGGTCGATAAAGGGACCGGCAAGATCCTGGGCGCGCACCTGATAGGCCCCGGCGCCGAGGAACAAATCAACCTCTTTGCCATGGCCATGGCTGCAGGCCTCGACGCGAACAGGATCAAGGGCCTCATCTTCGCCTATCCCAGCTTTGCATCGGACATCGGTTCGATGATTTAGCAAGACTGAATCTGCACGATTCGGTCGGTATTTCCGTTCCGTTGCGCCTCAAACCCCAAGGTCACGCGGACGGGCTTCGAAGCGTATATCGAGAAAGGGCACGGCCGGGCTTCGCTGCATTCCGTGGCGGCGCCGTCTCGTAGCGGCTGCCGGGATCGGAGACAAGCTTGAATGCAGCTCGATGATGTTGGACGGGCAGAGCTGAACCGCAATCTCACCGCCTTGGCGGACGGGGAGCGGCATGCGTTCGATCCCGTCTATCGCACGCTGTGGCCGCTACTGGTGCGTTTCATCGCGGCCACCTCCGGCGACCGTGCACTGGCCGAAGAGATCGCACAACGAGCCATGCTGAAAATCCTGACGAAAGTGGCAACCTTCGATCCCTCCCGCGATGCGCTGGCCTGGAGTCTAGCGATCGCCTTCAATGAGTACCGCTCATTTCGCAGAAAACGGTCGCACGCGACCTGCGACCTTCAGGAGTCGGTCGCGCTGGCAATCCCTGAGCACGACACACCGGAGGCGATCGCGATGAGGGACAACCTGCATGAAGCGGTCCGGGAAGTTCTGGCCGCGCTTCGGCCAACGGATCGGGAGGCGATTGTCGCGGCTATCCATGCAGGCCAGCGTCCGCCAGTGAGCGCTGCAGCGTTCCGGAAGCGGCTGCAACGGGCGATCGCGAATGCCCGTCAACTGTGGAAACGGCACTATGACGATGATCGCCCCTGACCGATTCATCGAACACGCGCGACGCGCCTATGAATGGGGCCGCCTGGAGCATGCCGCACTCCAAAGTAGTGTGGCGCTCCTGCTGACGGCCATTTCCGTCGGCGTTTGTCGGGAGAGCGCATGGTCAGTCGCGATCGGCGCAAGCCTGTTTGTATTGGCGACCAGCCTTCTGTGGCTCGGTCGAACTGCCGCACGGGCCGCACGTGCGGGTCTCAGGGCCGGAGTGTTGGCTTTCGCCATTCCCATCGTCGTTTTGCACGGTTACTTCGGTGCCGATTGCAGCATCGAGACTGTGCTGATCGTCAACGCGCTCACCGGGCTCGTTGTAGGTGTCCTGCTCAGCGTCCAGGCGATGCGACTTGGGGGCCGGTGCTACGCCTATCTCTTCGGTGCAGGGACGCTGGTGATACTGAGCGGCACACTCGGCTGCCTGTTCTTCGGACCAATCGGCGTCACGGGCATGGTGGTTGGATATTTCGTCGCGACGGCACCTGTCATGGTCTACCGCGGCGCTACCGCTTGAAACCGACTTGGCCGCCCTCTCGACGCGATTGAGTCACAGCAACAGCACTGATCGCGTATTGAAAGAGGAACCATGTCAAACGAATCGTGAAGGAGGTGATGAAAATGCTGCGCAAACGCTGGATGTTGCGTCCGGTTGCCCATTGCCCGTGCGGTGCTAAACGCCTGTCCTCGGCATGACGCTAAACGGACGAAACCGAAGAACCCCGTGCAGCCGGGTGCGCGTGCACCCGACTGCGCGGACCGGGTCGAACAACGTGAGGCGCACACGCCGTTCGGCAGCCCAAGCCCCGAGCGTGCGACGGGTTATTGAGCTCTGATATCGCGTCATGCGCGATAGCGTTGAGTTGTTCCGGCCCACCTCCTCGCTCGCCGCGCAATCTTGTGCCGCACGCTCCTCCTTTCCCGACTACAAAAACGACAAGACGATGCCTATAGCACACGCTGCGCTTGAGCCCGCAAAAAACAGAGACGAGCCATTCATCATCGGCCAAGGTGTCGGCTCAGTCGGGCGCTGGTTGCGGCTGTTTCTCGGAGTCTACTTCCTGATCTTTCTGGTCTTGAATCCACTCTATCTTCACCCGCTGTCATCCCACGCACTTCCTGTTTTTGCTCTGACTGTCGGCGGTTACTTTCTCCTGCTCGTGGCACTTCATTTCATCGTGTTCTTCTTGATCAGCGATCCAATCCTGTCCAAGCTGAATCCCTGGGCTGGAACTGGCATCTTCGTTGGCATCCCTACTGTTCTCGGACTGCTTGGGGTTTACCCACAACCACTTCAGGTGGCATTCGGGCTTTACGTAAGCGGCTCGCTCGTTCTGATCTTCTTTATGCGCTATGGCGGCTGCGAGGTCGTCGCTTTGCCGAGCTTGCTGCTCAAGCGGCGTTTCACGGTCTATTGCCCCTACAACGCCATCGACGCCATCGAGCGCGCCATGACCCCCGACAAAGGTTGGGCACGCCAGCGCCTGTTGACAATTTTTTCGCTTGCCATCGTCATCTTCGTGGGCGGTTACTTCATCGTGGTAGCGTCAAACGATCTACTCGGACAGTACGGAGTCGTGGTGCGCATCGATCATCGCTGGTCGTTGCTTCTGCTAGTTCCATGCGCCCAACTCGCGGTGTACGCCCTGAAACACTACAGGGCTGAACACGACGTCTTTGCCCCTCAAGTCCGCAAATACGGGCTCGGTGCAGTGATTCTGGCTCTGACGATTGTCGCTTTTCTGTTCGAAGGTACGGGGATAACCGGCGATGTGATCTGGCTTGCTGCGATGGGACTTGGAGCGCTAGTCGTCTTGTTTCAAGTCGGTACTCGTTTGGCCCGGCGGCAGTGGCATTCTCGGAAACCCGCGTGATCCGTCCGCGAGCAGCATCGCTGCACCGGCAAATTCGTACGATGCGCTGGGCGGTCATGGGCATAAACGAGCCTCCGCGTTGAATCAGTAGATGGGCGGAGTACAGGCAGCGCGAGTCGTAGAGTCGGTCCACGTTAACCGCATCGCCCGTCTGGAGCACTTATCACGATCACTGGGGGCCTGTAACCGTAGGGCGAAACAGGGACAGTGCGGGAGTAACGCGCCGACACGTTCCGAAATGTTAGAAAATGCAGGGACAATAGAGGGACAGCAAGTTTACGTTTTTGTGATTTTCAACCGAAATAGATACCATAATAATCAATGACATAGCGTAGACCATCCCCCTCCTAAGGGGAAGGTCGCACGTTCGAATCGTGTCGGGGCCGCCATCTTCCAGTGGCACGTTGCGTCCGCTTTCGCGTCGCATTGACGTTTCCCCTGCAAGCATGGGCGAATCGTGGATGCGCCGGCGCGGCAAAGGAACGATGCATGGGGCGACGAATCCTGTACGGTGTCTATCACTGGGGCCTGGGTCACGCGACGCGCAGCCTCGGCCCGATCCGCGCGCTGATCGAGCGCGGCGACGAAGTGATCGTCATGATGCAGCCCGGCCCCGGCATGCATCTGTTGAAATCCGAGTTGGGCGACGCCTGCGAGTTTTTTCCGTTCCGCGACACGCCCGCGCCGTTCAGCCGTTATCCCGCGGTGTTCTACCTGCGCATGACCGCGTCGATGCCGTGGGTGCTGGCGGGATATCGGCGTGAGCATCGGATGGCGGAAAAATTGGTCGCGGAACGCCACCTCGATTGCGTGATCTCTGACAGCCGCTTCGGTGTGTCTTCGCGCGCGGTGCCGAGCTATTGCATCTTCCACTCGATTCACCAGGTGGTGCCGTTTTTCAGCCGCATCACCGAGCCGTTCACCGAATGGGGGCAGCGCGACCTGCTCAAGGGTTTCACCAAAATATTGATCCCGGATGTCGCGGAAGACGGCGGCCTGTCCGGTTGGCTCGGTCATGATCCGGATTTCGACTGGGGTGAAGGCAGGCTGGTCCATATCGGTCCCCTCGCGAGTGTGGAGCGCATGGACGTCGAGCAGGACATCGACGTGTTTTTTTCGGTCTCCGGGATCGAGCCGCAACGCGGCCTGCTCGAACAGTTGGTGCTCCAGTCACTGCCGAAACTTTCCGGCCGGATCGTGGTGACGCTTGGTCTGCCGGGCGCCGGCGATGAGCCGCGCGAAATGGCGGGCGCCACGGTGTACGGCTATCTCGACCGCAAGCGCCAGGCCGAGATGCTCAATCGCGCCAAACTGGTGATGACCCGCTCGGGCTACACCACGTTGATGGAGCTGGCCCACCTGGGCCGCAAGGCGCTGTTCGTCGCGACACCGGGACAGAGCGAACAGGAATATCTCGCGCGCTTCCATCGCCGCCGCGGACACGTATGGTCGGTGGAGCAGAAGCATCTCGACATGGCGCCCGATCTCGAGCGCGCGCGCGCGGCGCGCGGCATCCCGCGCCTGGACGGTGGAGCGTCAATCGGACGATTCCTCGCTGCCATCGCCTGACTTCCCATGCCTGTGCCTGGGGATCGTTCGCCACAATGTGCCGACGATGGGCAGGCATAAAAGCCACACGGCTCCGGTCCATACGATGCGGAACCCCAGCATCATCGCGAGCCCGTCCGTGTAGTCGATGCCACTGGCGCGCGCCGCGAGCATGCCGAGCACCTCGACGGTGCCGATCTGGCTGACCAAGCCGGCGCCGATCAGGACCATCGCCAACGAGAACAGGTAGATCGTCGCAGCAGTCAGGTAGTGCAGGTGGTGCACCGCCATGCCGCGGCTTACCAGCCAGAATGCGACGGTCAGCGCGCCGAGGTAGATTGCGGCCATGGCGACGCTCATCGCGAGCATCAGCGGCGTCGTCAGCTTGCGCAGGCCGCGCAGCATTTCCAATCCCGTGCCCGCGCCCGTCTTCATCCAGTCGTAGGGCAGCCTCGACAGGTGCGGGTGTGCCTTGTGCCCGAACAACACGGCGACCGACAGCAACATGGCAAGGACCGCCAGCGCGCCCACTGCGATCCAGCGGAAATCCGGCCAGCCCGGGATGCCCAGCACGGCGAGGAACAGGAAGACCGTCGCGATCTCGGCCAGCAGCATCATCACCGTCGCCGCAGAGCTGCGGCCGACGTTGATGCGTCGCGACGCCGACAATACCCAGTTCTGCGAAAACAGACCCAGCGGCAGCGTGACGGTCAGCTCGCCCATCGCAAACGCGAGGAAAAACGGCCGCGCGGGAATGGCCAGGTTGATCTGATTCAACATCAGTCTGAGCTGGATCGCCTTGAACGTGAGGTAGCAAGCCGCGGCCGCTAGCGCGAGCCACAGGACGTGCAAGGGCAACTTGGTGACCCTGCCCGCCACCTTGCCCACGTCGCCCAGGCTGAACGCGAACACCAGCAGCGCGGCCGTGAGGAGCACCGGCAGGATCACCTTCGGGTTGAGCAGGAAGCGGAAATGTTTCAGTGCGTTCAACACGGCAGGATCCGCGCGACGTCGGGCAGCAGGTCGGAGAGGTTGTTGTCAAGATAGCGCACCACATTCGCGGGTGTGCGCCAGCCCGGTTCGGCATCGCGCGCGCAGGTATTCCGGAACCGGTCGCCCACGCGCAGCGCGAGGCGTTTTCGCTCCAGCCAGCGCAGGCGCTGGTCGGCGAGGCTGCGCAGTCCCTGGCTCGCGAACAATGGATCCAACGAAGGATGCGCGGTGCGCACCGCGGGCACGCCCCGCGCGAGCCAGCCGGCGAGCTCTTCGCGCGTAAACCATGTGGGCCCGTGCAGCAGGAAGCGGGCCAGCAGATGACTGGGCGTGATCGGCACGAGTCCGAGCACCGCGCGGCGCAATGTCGCATCGAATGCATGTCTGTCGAGCGCCGCGTCCGCGCGAAAACGCTCGCCGACGTGTATCACCACCCGCGTGCGGCCGGCAGCCAGCACGTCGTAGCCCATCGCCATCGGCTGGATCCATGGCGGCGAAGCGGCCATTCGCGCGAGCCTGAAGAACCCGCCGCGCGTGCGTCCGAAATGGCCATCCTTGGAGATGGTGCCTTCGGGCGAAAAATAGACACAGCGGCCGCGGTTCAAGCGTTCCGCAAAATGCCCGAGTTGTGCATCGATGGTGGCGCGAAACGCGGGAGCCAGTGTTTCGAACGCCGGACGCGCCAGGCGCCTGAGTCCCCACCATGCTTCCATCGGGAGATCGCGCCTGGCGAGTGCCGCGCGCACCGAGGTCTCACCCGGACGAATGCCCGTTTCGCGGCGGCCGCGCGCGTTCAGCAACGAATAAAGATCGTGATCGCCGCAGCCCGCGTCGCACAGCGCATGCAAGGTTTCGCCGAAGGTGAATTCGCGCACACGGCGGATGGGCTCGGTGCGCCCGAGCGGAAAGAACCAGGCGAGCGAAATGAGGCCAAGCAGGGCCGAGACCGGACGCGGCCAATGCACCGTCAGGCGCGACAGGATGCCGGGGCGAAACAGGTCTTCGCGGGTCGCGTAGAACGGCAGCGGCCAATTGAAGCGCAACCCCTTTCGCCGCACCAGCACCGTGCCCAGCATCGGGCCATCCACGTCACGCTGGTGATTGGACGCGATGAGCGTGCCGGGGGCGATGCGGAAATCGGCGGGCAGCATCACAACGCGCCTGTACGCGGCGCGGATCCACAGGTCGAAACCCAGCTGGAGCATCCACGTGGCGAGGGGGTGCGCATCCAGCTCCGCATCGGGGAGCCATTTGTTCGGCCGGTGAGCTGGCGCCGCGGGCCGCTGCATTCAGGCCGGCCCGCGCTGATAGCGCCGGCCTTTCCACACCGAACGTGTGCCGGTGAGCGCACGCCACGCCGAATACCACGTCGCCGCGAGAAAGAAGGTTGCGGTTGCAGGCAGCAGCAGCGCAGCCAATGGATTGCGGCGGTAGTACATCAGCGTTGGAAGATAGCAGGCGAGCATCGCCAGCAAGCCGAGCAGGCCAATCACGCGCGCGGCCTGTCCCGGACCGAACGCAAGCGCGAGCAATGGAATCCAGAATGCGAGGATCAGCAACAGCGACGCTGCCAGCGTCAGCCATATCGATTCGTGCAACTGGACAAAGGCGGTACGCGCGATCATGTGGGCGATGTCCTGGACGCGCGCGCGGCGCAGGCTGGCCGCGTCGCGCGTCAAGCCGATCCAGCAGCGGTATCCGGCGCGTTTGACATGGGCGGCCAGCGTGCAGTCGTCAATGATCGCAGTGCGCCACGCGGCAAAGCCGCCGGCTTCGATGAGTGCCGTCCGGTCGATCAGGATCACTCCGCCGGCCGCCGCTGCGACGGGCGTGCCGCTCCGGTTGGCGAGCGCGAACGGGTACAGCAGCTTGAAAAAATAGACGAACGCCGGCAGCAGCAAGCGCGCGCCGATGCCGTGCCAGCATGGCTCCGCGCACACCGATACCAGCGCGTAACCTTCATCGGCCTTGCGCCGCAGCGCCGTGGCCAATCCCGGCGCGAGGCGGATGTCCGCATCCAGCAGCAGCACGCGCGACGTGCCGGCGTGTTCGAGGCCTTGCTGGAGTGCCCACAGCTTTCCCGTCCAGCCGGGTGGGGGCGCCGTACCCCGGATGAGCGTCAGGTGCGCCAAACCGCTGGTGCGGGCGATCTGGGCCGTGGCATCCGTGGACTGATCGTCGATCACGACCGTCGGCACGTCCGGCGCTGCGTCGTGGAGCGCGCGCAACGTTTCGCCGATCACCGTGGCTTCATTGCGCGCGGGGATCAGGACGGTGAGATCACCTGACGGTACCGGCGATGCCGGCGCGGCATCCAGTCGTTCGCGACACCGCCACGCGCCCCATGGCGCGAGAAGTACCAGCAGCCAGCCCACCAGCGAGACGGCGGCGAGGATCGGCATCACCATGCTCGCCGTCTCCTTGAGTGGTCAGTGCTGGATACCGCCGAAATGCGCGATCGGGATGCTGCTGTGTGGTTGGCGCTGGTTCGGTTCCGGCGTGTCGTAGAGGATCGGCGGATCGGCGGCGAAGGGACCGGTGAGTTTCGGTCCGCGCAGGCTTGTCCAGAGCGCCTTCAACGGGTGCGCGAACGCGTCGGCAGCGGCGGTGCCTTCGAAGCCGCAGTGCGCCATGCAGTTCGCGCATTTCGGGTTGCGTCCCACACCGTAGTTGTCCCAGTTGGTCTTATCCATCAAGTCGCGGAAGGTCGGCGCGTAGCCTTCGTCGACCAGCAGGTAGCACGGCTTCTGCCAACCGAACACGTTGCGGCACGGCATGCTCCACGCGGTGCACTGGTAGCCCTGGTTGCCGCACACGAAGTCGAGGAACAGGCTGGAATGCGACAGTGGCCACTTCTGCTTCTTGCGCTTGAAGATGTTGCGGAACAGTTCCTTCGACTGACGGCGGCCCATGAACACGTCCTGGCGTGGCGCGTGTTCGTAGTGGTAGCCCGGCGACACCGTGATGCCGTCCACTTTCAAATCGTTGGTCGCGAAGTCGAAGAACTCGGCGACCTCGTCGGGCTTCGCGGTGGTGAACAGCGTGGTGTTGATGTTGACCCGGAAGCCGCGCTCCTTGGCGGCGCGGATCGCCGACACGGCCGTATCGAAAATGCCTTCGCGACCCACGCTTTCGTCGTGGCGCTCGCGCATGCCGTCGAGGTGCACCGAGAACGTGAGTTGCGGCGAAGGCGTGAAGAGATCCAGTTTCTTTTCCAGCAGGATCGCGTTGGTGCACAGGTACACGTACTTGCCGCGCGCGATGATGCCCTCGACGATCTGCTTGATGTCCTTGTGGATCAGCGGTTCGCCACCGGGAATCGACACCATCGGTGCGCCGCATTCATCGACCGCGGCCAGGCATTCTTCGACGCTGAGGCGCTGCTTCAGGATGTGCGAGTCGTAGTCGATCTTCCCGCATCCGGGGCAGGCGAGATTGCACTGGAACAGCGGTTCCAGCATCAGGGTGAGCGGATAACGTTTTATGCCGCGCAGCCGGCGGCCAATGATGTAGGTCGCGACCTTCAATTGCTGGCGAACGGGAATCGACATCTCAGATCTCCTCCGGCGCTGGTGCGTCGTGTTTGACCCGCAAGCTTGCACCGCCGGTCTCGTTTGCCTCGATGGTGGACTGGCACGTGTCAACGTGGCGTTGAGGCTTCGTACACGGCGCAGTTGCGGCATTTCAGGGCTGGCGAGCGGGGATCGGAAGCTCCATCACATCAGTGAGGACACCAGTGAAATATCGGTGAAGTACTACGCGAGGCCTGCTTGCATCCCGCACGGCAGATCCCAAATACGAGTGATTCAGGCCTCGCGCTGGCGGCGTGGTGAATCGCCGGCCCCGGGCAAACGATCCGCGAATTCGCCGCGCAGGCGCTGCCATTCCATTTTGAGCCATGGCGTGAAGCGCTCCGGAGTCTCGGAAATCTCGCGGTCCAGGACGCCAGACTTCACATAACGCCACGCAGCGATCTCAGTATCGTTGACGCGCACCGGCGCGTCGGAAATCCCGACGTACACCCAGCACAATTCGTGTTCCGCACCGGCATCGTTGTATTGGGCGTGGTACTGGAACTTGTACACGAATTCCAGGGGGCAGGTGAAGCCGAGTTCCTCGTGCAGCCGGCGTTGCGTTGCCGTGTCCATGTCCTCGCCACCGCGCGGATGGCTGCAGCAACTGTTGGCCCAATAACCAGGCCATAGCGGCTTGCCGGGGGCGCGTTGTTGCAGCAGCAGCTCGCCCGCGGAATTGAACACGAACAGCGAAAACGCACGGTGCAGGATGCCCTTGCCCCTGTGTGCATCGGCCTTGCTGGCGTGACCGATCTCGCGGTCGGCCGCGTCGACCAGGATCAGCCGTTCGGAATCGAATGACACGACACGGTCATCGACGGCGGAGTTGTCCTCGTGCTCAGCCAATGTTGGTCTCCATGGCCTGATAACCCGCCTGCTGCAAGGCGCGCACGACGCGGCCCGGATCATCCGGGCACAACGCGATCATTGCGCCGCCGCCACCGCCGCCGGTGAGCTTGGCACCCACGGCGCCATTGGCGCGTGCGACCTGGATCATTTCCTCGAGCTCCCAGCTCGACACCTGCAAGGCGTTCAACTGCCCCTGGCAGATATTCATCAGTTCGCCGAACTGCTGCAAGTCCCACGCTTGCAGCGCCTTGATGCCCTGCATCGCCAGCGAGTCGATCTCGTCGAAGATGCGTTCGTAAAGTTGCTTGTTGCGCTGCCACGCTTCGCGCACGCGCCGCACCGTGCGCGCGGTGAGACTTTCGACACCTGACA
This sequence comes from Gammaproteobacteria bacterium, assembly GCA_021324095.1. Taxonomy (GTDB): domain Bacteria; phylum Pseudomonadota; class Gammaproteobacteria; order Xanthomonadales; family Rhodanobacteraceae; genus 66-474. The sequence continues at coordinate 22,146 of JAJPJT010000008.1, read as the reverse complement.
GGCCAATCACCATTGGCAGTGGCTTCGCGAAATGCAACGGCTCGACCAGCGGCGGCTCGCCGCGCTGGAACAGCAGCGGCTGTCCGTAGGTGGCGACCGTATTGTCGATGCCGGACGGCGTTCCGTGCGCCACGCGTTCGCATTCATAGGAAAGATCGCACACTTGCTGGTCGCTAAGCCCGAGTTCGCAGTGCCGATCGAGTGCACGGATGACCGCGACGGCAAGCGCGGCCGAACCGCCGAGCCCGTTCGCGCGCGGCAGGCTGGGATACACCTGGATGCGCAGCGGGCGGTCGGTGAGTTCGAGCTTTTGCAGGATCAGTTCCAGCGATTGCAGGAACGAACCGGGGTGCTTGGTTCCGGGGTGCAGGCGCTGCTCGACGCCCCAGCGCGGGATGATCAGTTGGGTGCCGTCCTTCGATTCCTCGGCGCGTGCCCGGATCGCCATTGGCACCGGCACCGCGATGGCGTGCCGGCCATAGACGACCGAATGCTCGCCCAGAAGGATGGCCTTGCCGTAGCCGGTTGCGTACTCCGCTTCGTCCACCGGCTCGAAACCCTGCGCGACGGTCCTGGCTTCCGGCTGCGCCTGGTTCCTGACCTCGGCAATGATCTCCTTGGCTTTCCACACCTTGATCTCGCCCGAGTCGAGCAGGCGTTCGACCACGGTTTCGAAGATCTCGGGCGTGGCGCCCGCACTGACGGCCACACTGCGTGCATGCAGGGTCATATGGCCTTGCTGGATGCCGTCGGTGACCAGCGCGCGCAGCGCGGAGAAGTTTTGCGCCAGTCCCACCGCGCCCATGATCTCCGCGAGTTCGCGCGCGGAAGCAATGTTCAGCAGGCGCAGGTTGAGCGCGACGGTGGCGTTCGATTGCAGGTTGCCGCCTACGGTCCCGACCTTCATCGGCATTTCGATGTTGCCGACGAGGTTGCCCTGGTCGTCCTTGTACCAGCGCGTCAGCGAGGTGTAGTGCTCCCCGCGCGCGGCGTAGGCATGCGCGGCGGCTTCCAGCGCGCGCCAGTCGTTGCCGGTCGCAAGCGCGACCGCGTCCACACCGTTCATGATGCCCTTGTTGTGCGTCGCGGCGCGGTACGGGTCGACCACCGCCAAGTCATTCGCGAGGATGATGCCGTCGCGCACCTGTTCGCCGTCGTAACCCTTGCCTGCGAGCAGGCTGGTCGGGATCACGGCTTTGGCCCACACCATCGCGCGGTCGGTGAGATTGGAAAGAATCCTGAGGAACACCTTGCCGCCGGTGATGCCTTCCACCAGCGGCGCGACGCCTTCGCACATGGTGTTGACCATGTTCGCGCCCATCGCGTCGCAGGTGTTCACCAAGAGGTGCAGCACCACCATGTCGCGGCGGCCGTCGGCCGCGGGATGGATGCGCACCTCGACGTCCTTCGCGCCGCCGCCGCGCGCGACCATCTTCGGATGCAGACTGTTGGCGAGGTTGAGGATTTCCTGCTTGCGCTGCAGCAGCGCGGCTTGTGCCGTAGCGGAGTTGTCGATGTCGACGATCTGCACCTGGCCGATCAGGACGGGCTCTGTCGAGCGGGTGGCGAAGCCGCCGGCCGCGCGCACCAATTTGGCCGCCGAGGACAGTGCCGCGACGATCGAAGGTTCCTCGACGACCAGCGGCACCACGTGATCCTTGCCGTTGATCGAAAAGTTGAGGCCGAGGCCGAGCGGCAGGCCCATCACGCCGATCACGTTTTCGATCATCTTGTCGGCGCGCGCGACGGTGAGCGTATGCGCGCCGGAGAGGAGCGTCTGGAAATCTTCGCGCGTGAGCATGCCGCGCTCGCGCACCAGGTTCACGCGCTCGGGCACAGACAATTTGTAGAAACCAGGCAATCTCGACTGATCCATCTTGGTTCCTTAAGTTCTTACGAAAATATTGAACAACCGCGTGCGCGCGCTCGATGCTCGTTCCCGCTTCGGCAACCGGGACGGAAACCGTTGCGCTGCGGATTGGCCAGTTGTCGGAGCGTGGCGATGGGGTTCGAAGCAGGCATGCGAGCGGCTTTTCCTGATTTCCTCGATTCGTTCACACCACCACCAGCCCCGTCGGATCGGCTTCCAGTCCGATCACGGGGAATCCAGCCCGCACGGCCTGTGCCGAGAACCCCTCCAATCGCCTATCTTCCACGGCGAATGTGACGCCAACGTCACCGCCTCCGGCGCCGCAACTCTTGTAGACGCAGCCGCAATCCTTCGCGATTGCTCCGAGCGCACGGTGCTCGCGGGTCGCGATATCGATGCCCGCGGCCTCGCCAAAACGGGCCAATGCGCTTGAATAATCGTGGAGGCTGGACAGAAAGGCGGCGGCATTGTCGGCTGCGACGGCGTCGACACCGCGTGAAGAAATTGTAGCGAGTTCATGCATGTGGTGCTCGAACCCGGTGGGCTCACGTTCACGCCACTTCGCGACGACGGCCAGCATCGCGCCCGTGGAGGCGGGCTGGCCGCTGTACACGCAGCACCAGTGCAACCCGCTCGGCATCTCGACGCGCCTGCATTGCGGCGCCCGTCTGGAGAGCTCGAAACGCGACAGGCCGCCGGCACGGGATGCAGCGATGTCGATCCCGCTGCCGCGCCCACCCTGGATCGTGCGATGCGTGCGGATGCATTCATCGAGCGTCGGCGCCGGCAACCCGGCTGCGGCATGCAGCGCGCCCAGCAGCGCGACGGTGAGCGCAGCACTCGAGCCCAGTCCCAGCTTGGCGCGCGCGCCAAGGTGGTCGACATAAAACGTGTCGCTGTCGAGTTCCATGCGGCACGCGGGCAAGCGGTCGACATCCGGAAACTGCCCGAGCGGTATCGGCACCCACGCGAGTTCGTCGTTCGGCGCGTCCAGCCACTCTGCACGCCCATGTTGGATTTGCAGCCGCGCTTGCAGCCCGAGCGTGGGCGATACGATCTCCCACGCATTGGCGTCGAAGGTCGTGAGCGTCACGCGTGCGCGCCGGTTCACTGCGAGTACCAGTGCCGGCGCGCCTTCCAGCACCGCGTATTCGCCCAGCAACACCAGCTTGCCGGGCGCGCTCGCGGTCACGTGCATGCGGTCGCATCCTCGACCACGCGCGCGCCTTCGCCGAGACCGCTGACGAGGACTTCTTCGACTCCGCTGATGTTTTGCAGCGCGCCGCGGACGCGCGGCACGGCATCCGGGAGGCACACCGCTTTCACCTGTGGCCCCGCGTCGACGGTGTAGAACACGCCCGTGCCCATCATTTGCAGCGAACGAATGCATTGGATGCAGTCGAGCGTCGCACCATTCCAGTAGATCAGTCCGGGACGCGTGGCCAGCATCACCGCGTGCATGGCGAGGCAACTGGCCTCGCTGACATCCGCGAGCTTGTCGAAGTCGCGCGCCTGCACCGCGGCACGGGCGGCGTCGAGGTCGTGCGGCACCGTCGCCACCCAGTCGCGGTAATAGGGCGAGGTCCGCTGCGAGGCCTGCATGCCCGCGCTGGAGCTGATCGACTTCTTCGCGCGGGTGGTAATCGCGATCACGACTTCGAGCGGCCACGCATCGGCAGCCAGCAGCGGCGTGGCGCGGGCGTCCTCACCGTCGCCGCGCACGCCGGCGGCCATTTCCACGAACCCGCCGAAGATCGAACGGGCCGCCGAGCCCGATCCGCGGCGCGCCAGCGCGGAGAGATACGCGGCGTCCAGCCCGAGGCCCAATGCGCGGTCGGCGGCGACCGCCAAGGCAGCGAAGCCCGAAGCAGACGACGCCAGCCCGGCGCCCGTCGGAAAATCGTTGCGGGACTCGATGTGTGCACGGGTGGTGACCCCGGCACGCGCGCGGAACAGGTCGAGGAATGTGCCGACCTTGCGCGCCTGCGCCGCGTCGCGCTCGCCGTTCAGCACGATGTCGTCGGCCGCGAGCGACGCGTCGAAGCACACGCTGGTGCGTGTGTGCAGCGCGTCCAGCGTGATCGACAGCGAGCCCGCGGCCGGCAGGTTCAATGCCGCGTCACGCTTGCCCCAGTATTTGACCAGCGCGATGTTCGGCTGCGCCTGGGCGGTGGCTTGCAAGGGCGCAGGAGTCATTGAGTCGTTCTGGTTCCGTTTCGCATTGTTTTTTGACGCGGATTTACACGGATAAGAGCGGATAAAGCGTTGACCCTCGGAAAAAGCTTTTGGAGGTGGACCAATGCGGATGATCGGGGATATGGAGTTTGATCCGCTTTTATCCGCGTCCATCCGTGTCCGAGGCTTTGCTTTTCCAATTGGCGGTTTCCGCATCGATCCGTGCCGAAGTCTTTGCTTTCACGGGTCAACCGAGGTACCCGTTATCCCGGAACCATTGTATTGCGTCGGCCAGCGCGACCCGCGCGGGGCGCGCACGGTAGCCGAGTTCGACTTCGGCGCGACGGCTCGAAAAATACATCGTGTGGCGCGACAGTTTCACGCCGTCCACGGTGACGTTCGGTGCGACACCGCTGACACGCGCCCATGCTTCGGCGAAGTATGCGGCCGGGAGCGCCGCGGCGTGCGGCACTTTCAACCATGGCGGGTGGCGACCCGTCAGTTCCGCAACCACGGCGAGGATCGACTTCAGGCTCATGTTCTCCCCGCCCAGCACGTAACGCCTGCCCCGTTGGCCGCGCTCGAACGCCAGCACGTGGCCTTCGGCCACGTCGTCCACGTGCACGACATCGAGACCGGTGTCGACATAGGCAGGCATCCGTCCGCGCGCCGCGTCGAGGATCATGCGTCCGGTCGGTGTCGGTTTGCGGTCGCGCGGCCCGACCGGCGCGGCCGGATTCACGATCACGATGTCCTGGCCGGCGCGCCCGCAGCGGCGGGCCAGCGCTTCCGCCAGGAACTTGGAACGCTTGTACTCGCCGATCATGTCCGCAAGCCGCGCAGGCGTGTCTTCATCGGCAGGCCTGCCGTCGGCAAGCAGCCCCAGCGTGGCGACGCTGGAGGTGTGCACGATGCGCCGCACGCCGCCATGGCGCGCCGCGATCAGGATGTTGTGCGTACCGCGAACATTCGAAGCACGGATCTCCCTGGGATTGCGCGCCCACAATCGGTAATCAGCAGCGACGTGGAACAGGCCCTCGCAACCCTGCAACGCGCGTTCGAGGGATGGCGGATCGAGCAGATCGCCACGAACGATTTCGACGTCCAGTCCATCGAGGTTGGTGGTGTCGCTCGATGCGCGCGCCAATGCGCGAACTCCGTATCCGTGGCGCAGCAGCGCACGAACCACCGCCGACCCCACGAATCCGTTGGCCCCGCTGACCAGGACGGGCGCGGTCATGCAGCGAGTGCTGCGGCGGTCGCGAGCGAACGCCGCGCGCGCCTGAAGTCCCGCGACAATGCATGTGCCGCGCGCCAGGTGCTGGGGCCGCCGAATGCGATTGCCGCCACCATGCGCAGCGACCATCCCTGATCGGCGCCGTCAAGCGCGCCCACGATGCCCGCGGGCAATTCGCGCGTGACCGGATCGCAAATGGCTTTCACCGCCACGAACGGCAGGTTTGCGCGCGCGGCGACCGCCGCGATCGGCGCGGCTTCCATGTCCACCGCGAGTACCTGGTTGCGCGCGGCCAGTGCCTGCTTGTCGGCCGTGGTTGCGATGGGTTGCGGGGTCGACCACAGCGCGCCGCGCCGCACATGCAGACTTGCGGAAAGAAGTTCGATCAGATGCGCGTTGAGAGCGGGGTCGGTGGCAAATCCCGGATCGTCATGCGAGTAGCGGATGCGATCGGGAATCAACACGTCGCCCGGTGCGAGTTCCGGGGACAACGCGCCCGCGACGCCCCAGTTCGCCAACCGTAAGGCACCGCAGGCGAGCAGGCGCTCCGCAGCGCGCATGGCATTGTGCGGACCGATGCCCGACACGGCCACCCAACCCTTTCGCCAGCGCACGCAATCGCCGACGTGCACGCCGCGTGCGCCCAGGCTGTGCGCCTCGGCCGGAAGCGCCACCACCAGGCCGGTTTGGCCTTCAATGGCGTCGCCCGGCGTGGACATTGCGGTAACGCACCAGGGCCCAGTAGGGGAAATACCGGCTGTAACCGTGGTACTTCAGATAGAACACGCGCGGGAAGCCGGGCGCGTTGAAACGCGGATCATGCCAGTCGCCGTCGGCCTGCGTTTTCAGGAGGTATTCAATCCCGCGTGCCACCGCAGGCGTTTCCGCTTCGCCCGCCGCCATCAGGGCCAGCAGCGCCCACGCGGTCTGTGCGGGACCGCTGCGCGCGCCGCGGCCGCGCAGTTCCGGATTGAGATAACTGTCGTTGCCTTCGCCCCAGCCGCCGTCGGCCTGCTGCACCGATTTCAGCCAAGCGACAGCACGGCGGACGGGCGGCGCGTCGGCGGGCATACCCGCCGCCCGCAGCGCGACGAGTACCGACCAGGTGCCATAGATGTAATTGGTGCCCCAGCGCCCGAACCATGCACCTTCCGGCGTCTGCTCGGCCAGCAGGAAACGCGTCACGCGTTCGCGCGCTTCCCGATCCGGTGCGCGATCCAGCAGTGACAACAGCGTCAGCACGCGTCCGCTGACGTCGCTGGTGGGCGGGTCCAGCAGCGCCCCGTGATCGGCAAACGGGATCTGGTTGAGCCACTGGTGATCGTTGTCGGCATCGAACGCCGCGAAGCCGCCATTCTTCGACTGCATGCCGCACAGCCAATTGGCGGCGCGCTCGATCGCATCGGCGAACGTTGCACGCTCCGGCGACTGGTGCAGCGCACGCGCCACCGCGGCGGTGTCGTCGAGATCGGGGTAGGCATCGTTCCTGAACTGGAAGGCCCAACCGCCACCTGGGAGCCCGGGCCTGTAGTCGCGCCAGTCGCCGTGCGCATCGCACAGTTGGCGCGATATCAGCCAGTCCAGTGCGCGCCTCGTATCGGCTTCGGGCGCGTCGGGATCTTCCTGCAAGGCCAGGCAGGTCAGTCCCGTGTCCCATACCGGCGACACACACGGTTGGCACCAAGCCTGGTCATTGCGCACGACCAGCAGGTCATCGATGGCCTTGCGGGTTTCCAGCCGCGCCGGATGGTCGGCGGCGTAGCCCATCAGCGCCAAAGCCTCGTAGGCGTTGACCATCGCCGGGAAGATGGCGCCCAGACCGCCGTCGCCGTTGCGGCGCTCGAGAATCCATTTTTCCGCACGCTGCATCGCGCGCCTGCGTACACGCTGCGGGATCAGCGGTTCCAGATGGCGCACGATTTCCTCGCACGCAAACAACACGCGATTCAACAGCGAGCGTGGGTGGAAATAATGCTTTTCACGATAGGCCGGCGTGACGAACAACTCGTCGATGTGCACACCGTTCGGATTGGCCGCGCGCGGTTTCAAGGTGGTCAGTACCGACAGCGGCACCATCACCGTGCGCGACCAGTACGACACCTTGGAAAGGTTGAATGGGAACCAGCGCGGCAACAGCACGATCTCGACCGGCAGGAACGGCACGCCGCGCCACGGCAATTCGCCGAACAGCGCAAGCGCGATGCGCGTGAACACGTTGCTGCGCGCGGCGCCACCGTGCGCCAGGATCGCCGAGCGTGCGCGCGCCATGTGCGGCGCGTCGGCACGGTCGCCGGCGAGCTTCAGCGCGAAATAGCATTTCACGCTGCAACTCACGTCCAGCGCGCCGCCGGGATACAACGGCCAGCCACCGTCGCGTGACTGGTGGCCGCGCAGGTACGCGGCCAACCGCGATTCCAGCAGGCGGTCGGATTCGCCGAGGTAGTGCAGCATCAAAATGTATTCGGCGGGGATGGTGCAGTCGGCTTCCAGCTCGTACTGCCAGTAACCCTCGGCGTGCTGGCATGCGAGGATGCGCGCGCGCGCGGCATCGATCGCGGCCGACAGGCGATCGCGTGCCTCGGCGCCGGTACGGGCCGCGGAGCCTTGCTGCGGGATGCCGGAATCGGGAGCCATGGCTGGAACCTGCTACTTGAACGTGTACGCGTGCGCGGGACCACAACTGTCGCTGCGTGGCCACGCGGCGCGCCGGTCCGGCAGCAGTCCGCCCCAATCCGAAGCCAGCGCCTGCAAGGGCAAACCGTCCGCCATCCTGGCAAACCAGCGCTGCAACACGCGGCTGTAACCGGCGAACAGATGGGTGACGATCACGATCTTCTTCACCACCTGCCGCGATACTTTCACCTGCGCGCCCGCCGTGAAATCGGGCTTGGCGAGGATCGACGCCAATGTGCGCATGGCGAGTCCGAGTGCGATCAGGCAGAAGCGGCGGATGCCGACTTCCTTTTCCGGAATCAGGAGCGTGTACTCCAGCGCGTTGCGAAGGTGGCTGTGCGCGACGCCGATCAGTTGTGCGTAGGCCTTGCCGAACGCGGCAGGGACGTTGCTGCGGCGGATGTCCTCGAGGTTCACGCCGACGTGCGCGAACAGGTCGTGCGGCAGCCAGCACACGCCGCGATCCCGGTCTTCCCAGAAGTCCTTGAGGATGTTGGTCATCTGCAATCCCTGGCCGAACGACACATCCAGCGCAGACATGGCCTCGCGCTGCTCCGCGATGCGCGGCGAGTAGTCGCAGAAAAGATCGGTGAGGGTCTGGCCGACGATGCCCGCGACGTAATAGCAGTAGCTGTCCATTTCACGCATGCTCGCGAGGCCCGCGGTGCTGGCGTGACGCTCGAAGCTGGGCATGCCGGTGCACATCGTGCGGATGCAGCGCGCCAGCGATTCGCGCTGGACCAGGTTGAAGCCCTCGGTGACCTCGATGATTGCCGGCGTGTGGGCCACGAGGTCGCGTTCGGCCTCGAGCGTGTTGCCGTTCAGCAGCGGCGCAAGGTCGCGCGCGAAGGACGCGGGATCCTCGGTGGACCCGACCACGCGCGTGAAGCGGTCGTGGAATTGCTGCTTCACGTCGCCGGGGAGCGCCTGTTCATCCTCGATCGTGTCCGCAATCCGGCACAGCAGGTACGCGTTGGCGATGACCGTTCGCAGGCGTACGTCCAGTTGCGGGATCGTCAGGGCGAAAGTGCGCGATACCGCCGGGAGAATGCGCTCCTGGTAGGCTTCGGCATCTCGTCGCAGCGCACTGGCGGAAGCTTGGGCGATCATCCTGGTGGTCTCCTTCGACGCGTTTCCGGCCAACATTGTGATCCTACGCATTGTGCGTGAAGACGAGGTGGAAATCCCGCGGCGACCGGCTTTGACATGCCTGCCGCGGTCTCGCTAGGCTCGCGGCGATTCGCGGCGCCGCCGCCCCATGACCCGGAGTCGTTCGATGGGATTTGCCGACCGTGTCGCCGGATACGTCGAACGCTTCGAGCAGGCGCTGGACGCGCGGCTGCCCGACGCCCATGCGCGGCCTGCATCCTTGCACACGGCGATGCGCTACGCCGCGCTGGGAGGCGGCAAGCGCATCCGGCCGCTGCTGTGTTATGCGAGCGGCGAAGTTCTCGGTGTCGCACCCGATCGCCTCGACGATGCCGCCTGCGCGGTCGAATGCGTGCACGTCTTTTCACTGGTGCACGACGACCTCCCGGCGATGGACGACGATGCGTTGCGGCGCGGCAAACCGTCCACCCACGCGGCCTTCGGCGTCGCGACGGCGATCCTTGCGGGCGACGCGCTGCAAACGCGCGCCTTCGAGATCCTTGCGGGTGACGGCGTGCACGATGCAGCCGAACGGCTCGGCATGATCGCGATCCTCGCGGCGGCCACCGGGTCGCTCGGCATGACCGGTGGCCAGGCCGTGGATCTGGAATCCGAGGGCAAGCAACTCGCCGCCGCCGATCTCGAAGCGTTGGACCGCGACAAGACCGGCCGTCTGATCCGTGCGGCGGTGTTGATGCCGTGTTGTGCGGCACCCGGCTTGCCGCGGGGGTCGCGCGAGGCGCTGGACCGCTTCGCCGAAAGCATGGGCCTCGCGTTCCAGATCAAGGACGACGTGCTCGATGTCGAAGGCGATCAGGCGCTCACCGGCAAGACCCATGGCGCCGACGCTGCGCGGGGCAAGGCGACGTACCCGTCGTTGATGGGCATGGACCAGGCGAGGCGCCGCGCCGATGCGCTGTACGCCGAGGCACTGGATGCACTGGCGCCGTTCGGCGAGGCCGCCGAACCGTTGCGCTGGATGGCGCGTTACATCGTGCACCGCGACCGCTGAGCGCGCTCCGCTGCTGCTTCTGCCGGGCATTGCGGCGCTACAATCGATGCCGGTCCTCGACTCCCGGCGCGAGGGTAGTTGCGTGAAGGCAGGGGCGCTTTTCAGAGAGCTCAAGCGTCGCAACGTCGTGCGCGCGGCAGTTCTGTACATCGGCGGCGTGTGGGCGCTCGCGCAGGGCATTGCGCAACTGAGCGGGCCGTTCGGGCTGGCGGATTGGGTGACCCGCTGGTTCGTGGGCGCCTGTGCGATCGGGTTTCCATTGTGGGTCGCCTTCGCATGGTTCTATGCCTGGACGCCGCAGGGGCTGAAGCTCGAGTCGGAAGTGGCGCCCGAAGATTCCATCGCGCACTCGACCGGGCGCAAGCTGGATTTCTGGATCATCGGCTTTCTCTCGCTCGCCGTGGTCCTGCTGGTCACCAACCAGTTCGTGCTGCACCGCGACGCCACCAGCCAGGTCAATGATGCCGACCTGAAGGCGGCACTCGCGATTCTTGCCAAGGTGCCGGAACAGTCCATCGCGGTGCTGCCGCTGTCCAATGAAAGCGACAATCCCAAGCAGCAATATTTTTCCGATGGACTTTCCGAGGAGCTGATTTCCGACCTCACCCAGATCAGCGGGCTGAAGGTGATCGGCAAGTATTCCAGCTTCAAGTTCCGCGACACCCACGACAGCACGGCGCAGATCGGGGCGACGCTGGGCGTCGCCAACCTGATCCGGGGCTCCGTGTTCCAGCAGGGCGACCGCATCCGCGTCACGGTCAGCATGATCCGGGCGCGGGACGGCACCAGCGTGTGGTCGCACAGCTACGACGAAGAGTTGAAGGATGTGTTCGCGATCCAGTCCAGGATCAGCGGAGCCGTGGCCGCGGCGCTGAAGATCACCTTGATGGGCAAACCCATCGTGTCCGACGACAAGCCGCCCAGCGGCAATGTCGAGGCCTATCAGCTCATGCTGCAGGGGCACGCGCTCGTGCAGCACCAGACCGAAGCCGGCTACCGCGATGCGATCAAGCTGCTGAAGCAGGCAGTGGATCTGGATCCCGGCTATGCGTATGCATGGGGCATGCTGTCGGTGGCGTTGGTCAATCAAGGCCAGTTTTACCTGACGGGCGCCGCGCGCCAGCAGGCATATGCGCAGGCACGTGTTGCGGCCAACCGGCAGCAGGCATTGGCTCCGGACGCGGCGGCAACGCATTTCGTTCGCGGCAATTTGTTGTCGAGTGTCGACAACGATCCGGTCGGCGCGCTGGCCGAGTTCAAACGCGCGTCGGCGCTGGCGCCGAACGACGGCACTGCCATGAGTTTTCTGGCCTATGGATTCGGGGCCGTTGGACAGTTGCAGCCGGCGACGGACATGTATCGCAAGGCCATTGCCACCGACCCGCTGCGGGCAGGATGGTATGTCAATCTGGCCAACATCCTGATCGCACAAGGGAAGCTGGATGCCGCCGATCAGGCGGTCCGCAAGGCGCTGGCATTGCAACCCGATTATCCCGGGGCGTACGCGAACCTGGCGGTCGTCGACATTCTGCGGGGCGATCACGTGGTTGCAGCGAACGATGCGAAGCAGGAGGCCGATCCGATACTCGGTCCCTGGGTCCTGGCGATGGCGCAGCAAATCGACCCCGATCACAAGCGGGCTGATGCGGCGCTGCGCGGCTACGTTGCCAGATACGGGAAGTCCGAGCCGTATTTCGTCGCCGACCTCTACGCGTTGCGCAGGCAACCCGATGACATGTTCGAGTGGCTGCAGCGTGCCTGGGACCAGCAGGATCCGGCCTTTTTCAGCCTGCTCTACGATCCGTTTCCGCTCGCGTACCAGCAGGATCCCCGCTTCGCGGCGTTGTGCAATCGTGCCGGCCTGCCCGTGCCGGGCCACTTGGCCGAGGCGGCCGTTTCGGGCAGGGATTGAGTTGCGGCCGGACCGGCGCGCCAGTGGCGCAATGGGTCCCTCCATCGGGTGGCGGGCAGCGCGTCCCGCATACGGGCCGCCGAAGCCCCAGCAGGTTGTTGATCGAGCCGACCGACGCAAGCACTAAAAGCAGAGCCCCGTTGCCGGGGCTCTTGCATAGGAGGGGCGGGCGCGCGGGATTCCGCCGTCAGCCGATTCGGCGCCGACGCAGACCCGCGAACAAGCCGATCAGCACGATGCCCAGTCCGAACATTCCAAGTGCTTCGGGCTCCGGCACGGAGGACGGATAGAGGTAGAAGTAGCCGCCCAACTGGATGTTGGCATTGCTGCGGCCGCTCTGGTTGGTGGTACTGGACAAGACCCAGACGTCGCTGTAACCGAGGAGTGCGTCCGCGCTGAGGTTGAACGAGCACCGGGCCGAACTGCTCCTGCCGCTGGTGCAGGTGGCCAGCGGCGTCGACGCAAGTACGCTCGCCGTACAGTCACCGCCCACCGTGCAGGTCGCTCCGAGCAGATAGCCGTAGACGCCGTTGCCATAGTTGGTTCCATCGAGATAAAACGTCAGGCTGTCCCAGCCCGTGAGCCGGCTGATGTTGATATCGATGATCTGCCACGGGGAGGTGCCGATCACGTCGTGAGCGCAGGTGTTGATGCTCGGCGCCATGTTGCAACCGACGCCCAGGCCCATTCCGAAAGGTGGCGGAGGCGGCGTGTCGTCCTCCCGCAGGAGTGAGGGTGCAGGCGCGCTGGGTGACACCATCGTCGCCGATGTCCATGTGCCGCCGTCGTTCTCCCATCCGGTCAGGTTCACGGTCCCGTGCGGATCGCCGATTTCAGGAGAGGTCCAGTTCGTACTCCCGGCCGCAGGCACGAGGTTGACCTTGATACCGGGGCGGATGGGGATCGCGTTGGCGTTGAACGACGCCAAGCCGAGCAAAGCGCCGCATCCCAGCGCCAGTGAAGCAAGCATCGATCTACGCATGATCGCTCTCCGAGAGCGTGCATGTTCCCCTGAGTCATGCGCGCGCGGCGGCGAAGTTCGCCCCCGATCTGCTGTAAGGAAGCATTTCACATGCCAGCCCGTAATTGACTGATTTGCTTGACCGTCTTGTTTGAAATCCGGAAGAAAACGGCAAAACTGTAAGGTTTATCGGCGTGCGCTGATGATCGAAATGATGTTGTCTGCTTCCGGACCCGCACTGCGCCTCAGTTTTACCGAAGCCTCGCGAGTGTAAAGTCTTCCGACAGCAGACAAGCACGCAGGCGTCCGCATAAATCCGGTCGCCGACGGGAATCTCTCCCTCCGGATTTACCTCGTCGAGTCAGCGCGTACGGCGGACGGCTGTACCGATGGCCGCGCCGGCGGAAGCGGCTTGGAGATGCCCATCCGCATGACCTTGCCCCGGAGGTTCCACAGGATGCGGAGATCGCCGGCGTCCAGCAGCGGCGCCGTGCTGGAGCGGTAATGCTCGTGGTAGGCGACGATCGCGGCGGTGGGGTCCGTGATGTCGTAGCCGATCAGGCGCAGGGCGAGCATCGGGTCGAAATCCGGCGGCGGATCGGGCAGCGGACCGGGGTCGTACCACAGGCCGAAACCGTGTGCCGCCAGTTCGCTCCACGGAAACCAGATGCCGGGATCGTCCTTGCGGGTCGGCGCGATATCGGCATGGCCGACGATCGCGGTGCGCGGGATGTGCAGGCGCGTGGTGATGTCGGTGAGCAGGCGCAGCAGCGAATCCATTTGCGGCTGTGCGAAGGGTTCATTGCCGTTGTTGTCCAGCTCGATGCCGATCGAGCGCGAGTTGACGTCGTCGGTCAGTCCCCACCAGGAATCGCCGGCATGCCACGCGCGGTCGGTTTCGGAGACCAGTTGATAGATCGTGCCGTCCTTGCCTATCAGGTAATGCGCGCTGACCGGACCGCCCGGATTGTGGGTGCGCAAGGTGTGCAAGGCATCCTGTACGTTCGCCTGCTGCGTGAAGTGCAACACGATCATGCTGGCCTGGCGCGCGTTGTAGTTGGGCGAAGGCATCCACACCGCCAGAGGATTGCGCGGGGGCGCGGCCGCGCAGCCGGCCAGCAGCCACGCCAAGGCAACGAGCAGGGCACAGCGGAATCCCCATCTCCCCATCTTGCCCTTCACGGCAGCAGGTACAACTCGCCGATCGTCAGCGCCAGGGGGTACGGCTGGAACTGGTTGCGGTTGCTGAGAACGATCACCGTGAGATGCTGCTTCGGCCAACGGATGATCACGTTGCGGAAGCCGATGCTCTCGCCGGAGTGCCACGCGGTATCGCCGCTGAGACGCCATCCATAGCCGTAATCGGTATCGGGATCGTCGGTGGGATCATGGGCGTGGAACATCAGGTCCCGCGACGCCTTGCTGAGCAATTTGTCGGTGTACAGCGCGGCGTCCCATTTGGCCAGATCGTCGATGGACGAATAGATGCCGCCGTCGCCACGGGTGGCGCTGGTAATGTCCTGGTCCGTGCGGGTCCATTTGCCATCGATCTTGCTGTAGCCATAGGCGCGATGGGCCGGTTTCGGGCCGCGATGGTGCTCGTACATCAAGGTGTGATCCATGCCCAGCGGCTGGAAGATGCGCTGTTCCATGAAGTCCGCCAGATCCATGCCGGAGACACGCTGCACGATCAGGCCCAGCAGCACGTAACCGCCATTGCTGTAGCGATGGGCGCTGCCGGGCGGAAAGTACAGCGTGTGTTGCGCGGCAATCATGCGCAGCACGTCGTTGTCGTCGATCTGGGCAGTTTGCGTGGACGGGATCAGGCTTTCGTAGTCGATCAGTCCGCTGGTGTGCGTCAACAGGTTGGCGATCGTGATCTTGCCGTCGCTGGCCGGAAGCTCGGGCAGCCATTTGCGGATCGGGTCGTCGAGGTGCAGCTTGCCTTCCTGGTTCAGCAACAGGATGCTCGCTGCCGTGAACTGCTTGGTCACCGACGCGAGGCGATAGTTGGTCGCGGGGGTGGTCCGGATTTGCTCTTCGAGATTGGCGTAGCCGTAGCCACGCTCGACGAGCGGCTTGCCGTCCTTCACGACCAGCAGCGAGGCTCCCGGCACGTCGCCCGTATAGCGTTGCATCAATGCATTGACGATGGCCTCCCGTTGTGCGTCGGAGACGGGTTCCGCAGGTTGTGCGAAAGCATTCGCGCACGCGATCGACGTCAGCAATCCCACAAGCATGAATTTCCACCCGAACCGTCGGGAACCGGGAGAGGTCATGGACATCCTCCTGTACGCGTCAACGCGAGATCCCTGAAATCGGAACTGGCGTCGGCATTGGGATCGACCAGCGCCATGTGCAGCGCGCCGCCGTCGTGGCCGGGGAAGTCCAGCCAGGCATCCGGATCGCCGTGGGCCCATTGCACCAGATAACGCTTGCCCACGCGCATGATCTGTCCGGTGAGCAACGGAGACATCTGCGAGGCGAAGTACACCGAATTGCCGCGCGTGC
Source organism: Gammaproteobacteria bacterium (assembly GCA_021324095.1). GTDB lineage: Bacteria > Pseudomonadota > Gammaproteobacteria > Xanthomonadales > Rhodanobacteraceae > 66-474. The sequence continues at coordinate 6,646 of JAJPJT010000008.1, read as the reverse complement.
AAATCAGCACCTTGCCGAACCACGGATCCTGCCAGACCCCGAGTTGCGCCTTGAGCTCCGCGAGTGTCGCGGGCTGGCGCGCGGACGTATCCGGCACCGGCTTTTTCTCGGCCTTTTGTTCGCGCTTGAGATATTCGGCATACCACGACACCGGATGCTGCTGCCCCGCGGTCACGAGCTGTTTCAACAGCACTTCCTGCAGGACCGCCAACGCGTCGTCGGAACCGGCGTTCAACAGGATCACGAAGCCGCTTTGCTGATACGGCAGCAGGACCAGGGCCGCGCGTATCCCGCCCAGAACGCCGGTGTGCCAGACGGCGATATGCCCGTCGGGATCGGACACGAACCAGCCGTGCGCATTGGCGACGAAGCTCGTGGCGTTCCAGTCGCGCCGCCGCTTTGAAACCGGCACGACGGTGTATGGCATCCACTCGGTTCGACGCTGCGCCTGCGACAGCCATTGCAGTTGCTGCTGGGTCGGCGCGAGCCAGTTCTTCGCCCAGATCAGCATGTCGTCGAGGCTGCACTGGACGCCGCCGGCCGCGGCCATGGTCGTCGCCTGCGAGATCGCGCCGTGATCGCCTTCGGCAACGAAATGCCCGTCGCGCCACGAGTGCGGCTGCGCCACGTTGCCGACTTCATCGCGATTCCACGTCCCGACTTCGCAGCGGGTCAATCCAAGCGGCCGGAACACCTCGCGGTGCATCAGTTCCGCATACGGCGCGCCGCCGGCCGCGGCGGCCACCTGGCCCGCGACCACGAACAACACATTGTCGTACGAATAGCCGCCGCGAAAGCTGTAACTCGGCTTCAGGTAACGGACGCCCTCGACCACGTCGGCGGGCGTGAAATGGCTGGGGTGCGGCCACAGCATCAGGTCGCCGGAAAACTCGTGCAGGCCGCTGTGATGGGCGACCAGATCGGCGACTTGCATGTTCTTCGTCACCCACGGATCGCTCATCGCAAACGCGGGCAGGTACCTGGTCACGGGGTCGGTCCACTTCAGTTTGCCCTGCTGCACCAGGCGCGCCAACAGCGTCACCGTGAAAGCCTTGCTGACCGACCCGAGCTTGAAAATGGTGTCCGCGTCGATCGGCTTGCCCGACAGATTGGCGCCGGCGGTGTGCGTGTAGACGACCTTTCCGTGGTCGATGACGCCGACCGCGATGCCGGGCAGCTGGTAGTGCGCGACCACGGCATCGACCAGACCGGCGTAGCCGGATGGCGTCACGGATGCCGGCGCTGCAGCTTGTGCCGTGGTTGTCCCGAGGACGGCCACGAAGGCCAACAGGGCGAATCTGGCGAAACTGTTCATGGGCTCTCCCAATCGGTTGCCGGTTGCTCGCCGGCAACCATCTCGTCGAATGTCTGCCGCCGCCGCACCACCGCATAGCGGCCGCGATCCAGGAGCACCTCTGCGGCCAGCGGCCGCGAGTTGTAGTTCGACGCCATCGACGCGCCATATGCGCCCGTCGCCTTGATCATCAGCAAATCGCCGGGCCCGCATTCGGGCAATGCGCGGTCACGGGCGAAGGTATCGCTGGTCTCGCAGACAGGTCCCACGATGTCGTAAACCTGCGGCGGGCGCGCTTCGCGCGTCACCGGCACGATGTCATGCCAGGCACCGTAGAGACTGGGTCGCACGAGTTCGGTCATCGCTGCGTCCAATACCAGGAACTTGCGTTGCCGCCCCTGTTTGACGCGGATCACCTGCGTCAACAACACGCCGGCTTCGGCCACCAGCCAGCGTCCCGGCTCGAGCAGGATGCGCCCGGCGAACCCGGCCAGCGCGCCGCGGATGACATTGGCGTAATCCTCCGCTGATATCGGATGATCGTGCCCTGCGCGATAGCACACGCCGAGGCCGCCACCCACGTCGATGCTGCCGATGGAATGTCCGGCGGCGACCAGTTCGCGCCACAAGGTCGCCACGCGCTGCAGTGCCAGCCGGATCGGGTCGAGGTCCAGCAATTGCGAACCGATGTGCACGTGCAGTCCATCGAGCCGCACATGCGTCAGCGCCGCACTGGCCCCAAACCATCGACGGGCCTCGTCGATGCCGACGCCGAACTTGTTTTCAGACTTGCCGGTGGAAATCTTGCTGTGGGTGAGGGCGTCGACGTCCGGATTGATGCGCACGGACGCATGGGCGATGACGTTCCGCTCTGCCGCCATGCGTTGCAACAGATCCAGCTCGTCCGCCGATTCCACGTTGAAGCGCGCAACACCCGCGTCCAGCGCGTCCGCAATCTCGTCCGCGGTTTTGCCCACGCCGGAAAACACGATGCTGTGGGGCGGAATGCCGGCGCGCAGGCAGCGCCAAAGTTCGCCGCCGGAGACGATGTCGGCGCCGAGCCCCGCTTCGGCCATCAATTGCAGGATCGCGACGTTCGAATTGGCCTTCACCGCGTAGCACACCTGCGCATCCAGCCCGTGCAGCGCTGTTTGCAAAGCCCCGATGCGTTCGCGGATCGCACTCGCGGAATAAACATGGCACGGTGTGCCCACGCGTCGCGCCACAGCGGAGAGGTCGACGCCGTCCATGCACGCGATGCCATGGCATGCAGGGTCGGCGTGGGCAGTCGTTGCGGTCATCGCTTGCCGTCATCCCGGCCAGGGATTGGCCGGGATCCAGTCCCATGGATGGCAAAGACACTGGATCCCGGCCTTCGCCGGGATGACGGGATTGAAGATCCGAGACATCGATGCAAACAATAAATCGAAATTGCTCCAATCATCGGATTGTTCGCTGATCGTGGTCGGTCAATAGCCCGCCGCCAGGCCGGCCGAACGATGGGGATCACTCGCACCTTCCAGCCATCCGGTCTTCGGATTGACCAGGATGGATTCGAGCACGCCCAGCGAACGCGTCTTGAGCGTGTAGCCCATCCCTTGCAATTGTTTTTCGGCTGAGGGCGTCAGCAGGCCGGGGCCGACGTAGACGACGTCCGGATACCACTGCATGTGGATGTGCGGCACGTCGACGGCCTGCTGCATGTTCATGCCGAAGTCCACCACGTTGAGGATGCTTTCCATCGTGGTCGAGATGATGGTGGCGCTGCCGGGGCTGCCGGTGAGCATGAACGGCTTGCCGTCCTTCATCACGATGGTCGGGGTCATCGAACTCAGGGGGCGCTTGCCGGGCTCGACCTCGTCGGCCTTGCCCTGGACCAGACCGGCGCCGTTGGATGCGCCGGGTTTGGCCGTAAAGTCGTCCATTTCATCGTTGAGGTAGAAGCCGGTGTTGCCGGCCATCTGCTTGTTGCCGAACAGGAAGTTGATGGTGTAGGTGACGGCGACCGCGTTGCCGTGCGCGTCGATCACCGAGTAGTGCGTGGTGTTGTTGCCCTCGCTCGGAGGCAGGAAGCTCCTGATCTCGGACGAAGGCGTGGCCTTGTCCGGCTGGATCGTCGCGCGCAGGCTCGCCGCATAGGACGCCGACAGCAGTTTCTGCATCGGGATGTGCACGAAATCCGGATCGCCGAGGTAGGTGTTGCGGGTGGCAAACGCGCGCCGTTCGGCTTCGGCGAAGTAGTGCACGAACTTGACCGAACCATACCCCCATTGGTCGAGAGGGTAAGGCTTGAGAATGTTCAGGGTCAGGCACACGGTGGTTCCGCCGGAACTGGGCGGCGGCGCCGACAGGATGGTGTAGCCGTGGTACTCGCAGCGCAGGGGTTTCAGCCACTCCACGTTGTAGTCGGCGAAGTCCTTCATGCTGAGGATGCCGCCGTTCTCGTTGCTCGCCTTGACGATGGCCCTGGCGATGGAACCCTTGTAGAAGGCGTCGGTACCACCTTTGGCGATCAGCTCCAGGGTGTTGGCCAGATCGGTTTGCACCAGACGCTCGCCCGCTTTCCACGGCTTGCCGCCGTGGCCGAAGATCGCGGCCGAGTGCGGATGTTTGTTGAGATCCGCGAGACGCTCATTGATGATCCTGGCGTCGCCTGCCTCCAGCACGAAGCCGTCGCGGGCCAGCTTGATCGCCGGCGCCATGACCTGCGCGAGCGACATCGTGCCATAGGTCTTGAGCGCCGTATCCAGGCCCATCACCGTGCCCGGCACGCCCGTGCCGAGATAGGTGTCGACGCTGCGGCCTTCGACCACGTTGCCCTTGGCGTCGAGGAACATCGTCGAAGTGGCCTTGAGCGGCGCCTTCTCGCGGAAATTGAGAAACAGGTTCCTGCCGTTGGCGAGATGGATGGTCATGAAGCCGCCGCCGCCGATGTTGCCGCAACAGGGCTGCGTCACTGCCAGCGCGTAACCGACGGCGACCGCCGCATCAATGGCGTTGCCGCCCTGCTTGAGGATTTCAAGGCCCGCTTCGGTGGCAAGGTGCTGGTCGGTGATCACCATCGCATGTCTGGCCGTGACCGGCCGGACCTTGACCAGTGCATCGCCGGTGGCGGCGGGCAGATACGCAAACGGCGAAGGTGGATGCGGGGCGCTCCGCGCTGCCGCGCTGGCGCAGAGCGCGACCATCGCCAGTGCCAATGTGGCCCTGGAACAACGGGTGCTGCGCCGCGGCGCCTGCGACGGCATCGTGCGCTTTACCGGAACCTGCGCCACTTCTGGCTCGAACATCGCTTCACCCTCTCATTGATGGAAACGAAAAATAGTCGCGGGCCGCGAACTGCACCAATGAAAAATGCGGCAGATGCCATAACCCAAATTTGTGGAAGCATCGGTTGAACGTGTAGTGCGTGAGTTTGAGTCTTCCGTTCGCGTCGAGCGTATTGAGCGTAGCGAGCGGAGTCGAAACGCAGTCAACTCTTCGACTTTGGTCCCGGCTTTTTCAAAGCTGGGACCTGCGCTCAGGGCGAACGGCATTTTCAGGCTGAGGCGCTCCCGCTGAACTTGGCTGGCTCACCCCAGAACCCCGGTGTCGGCGGCATCAGCAGGCCATCTTGCAGCTTCACACCGTCCGCGTGATCGTGCTCCAGCCAGAGCGGACCATCCAGGTCGACGAACTCCGCTTCCCGCGCGACTTCCAGCGCGGGAGCGATGCCCAGCGAGGAACACACCATGCAGCCCACCATGATCCGGAATCCCTCGGCGCGCGCGGATCGCAGCAGACGCCACGCCTCGGTGAGCCCGCCAGTCTTGTCCAACTTGATGTTGACCGCCTTATAGCGGCCACGCAGCCGCGGCAGATCAGCCGTGGTGTGGCAGGCCTCGTCGGCGCAAATCGGAATCCGGCTGGAAAACCCCAGAAGGTCATCGTCCGCATCGGCCGGCAGCGGCTGTTCGATGAGCAGGACGGCTGCACGTTCCAGAGTGGGTTGCAGATCGCGCAGGATCCCGATGTTCCAGCTTTCGTTGGGATCGACAATGAGCGCGGCGGCGGGCGCCGCCCGCCGCACCGCTTCGATGCGCGCGGCCGGATCGTCCGCGTTGACCTTGATCTTGATCAGTTTGGCGTCGGCGGCGCGGGCCGCGGCTTCCGCCATCAGTTCAGGCGTGTCGATGACCACGGTCAACGCGGTGGTGATCGGCGCATGCGGCGGTCGCGCCAGCTTCGCCCATACGGGCACGTGGCTGAGCCGCGATTCCAGGTCCCACAACGCGGCATCCACCGCGTTGCGCGCGGCGCCCGGACCGACACGTGCCTCCAATTCGTCCCGGCCCATGCCGCCGCACAGTTCGCTCCGCAACGTCTCGATTTCATCGATCACCGACGCCACGGATTCGCCGTAGCGACCATAGGGAACCGACTCGCCGCGCCCGACCCGGCCCGCCTGATGCAGTTCGACGGTCACGACATCCGCTGCCTGCTTGACGCCGCGCGAGATGCGAAAAGGCGCTTTCAGCGGCAGGCGGTCGTGCCTGACGGTCAGTTCCCGCAGCATGCGAGCAGGTTGTCGACGATGGATTCGACGCCCATCGTGATCGGGTCTTCGCAAGGCAAATCGAGTTGGTCGCTGATCGCGCGGCAGGCCGCTTTTGCTTCCTGCTCCGGGAGCCGGGATGTGTTGAGCGCGACGCCGACGGCCTTGACTGCAGGATTGGTGAGCCGTGCCGCTGTGAGGTTGGCTTCGAGGCAACGCTTGAGATCCGGCAACGGGCAACCCGGGAGACCGCGCATGTGGTCACGTGTGGGCTCGTGGCAGAGCACGAGCGCATCGGGCTGTGAACCGTGCAGCAGGCCCAGGGAGACGCCCGCGTAGGACGGGTGGAACAGTGATCCCTGGCCCTCGATGAGATCCCATCCGCCATCCGTGCGCGCGGGCGAAATCAGCTCGGCTGCGCCCGATATGAAATCGGCGATCACGGCATCGACGGGGATGCCGTTGCCTGCGACGAAAATGCCGGTTTGCCCGGTGGCGCGAAAATCCGCAGCGTAACCGCGTTTGCGCATGCAACGCTCGATGGCGAGGGTGGTGTACATCTTGCCGACCGAACAATCCGTGCCCACCGTCAGCAGCCGCCGGCCGGCACGTTTGCGGCCGTTGCCCACGGGAATGTTCCAGGTGGATTCCCGCGCGTCGAACAGCGCCCGGCCGTTGCGCTTCGCCGCGGCGACGATGGCGGCGTTGTCCCGCAGCTTCTGGTGCAGGCCGGCCGCCACGTTGAGCCCGGCGTCGAGCGCTGCAACGATGTCGGTGACGGTTTCGGACGCCATCACGCCACCCGCATTGGCGGATCC
>JAJPJT010000003.1 GCA_021324095.1 Gammaproteobacteria bacterium | reverse complement strand
GTGCGCTGCCCGATGGAATTGTCGACGTACTTCCGCATCAACGCCGGTCACACGGGCCAGTTCGAGCGGACGCTGATCATCGCGGAAGAAGATGCGGTGGTCTCCTATCTGGAAGGCTGCACCGCGCCGATGCGCGACGACAACCAGTTGCACGCCGCGGTGGTGGAATTGGTGGCGCTGGATCGCGCGAGCATCAAGTATTCGACGGTGCAGAACTGGTATCCCGGCGACGAGAACGGCAGGGGCGGCATCTACAACTTCGTCACCAAGCGCGGCGAATGCCGCGGCGACGATTCGCGCATCACCTGGACGCAGGTCGAGACGGGCTCGGCGATCACCTGGAAATATCCGAGCTGCGTGTTGCGCGGTGACCGTTCGGTCGGCGAATTCCACTCCGTCGCGCTGACCCACCACTACCAGCAGGCAGACACCGGCACCAAGATGGTCCACATCGGCCGCGACACCAAATCGAAGATCGTGTCCAAGGGCATCAGCGCCGGGCGCAGCCAGAACAGCTATCGCGGGCTCGTGAAGGTCGAGAAGGGCGCCGTCAACGCGCGCAACCACACGCGCTGCGATTCCATCCTCATCGGCAAGCAGTGCGGTTCGCACACCTTCCCGTACATGGAAATCAAGAATCCGACGGCGATCGTCGAGCACGAGGCCACGACATCGAAGATTTCCGACGACCAGATGTTCTATTGCCGGTCGCGCGGCATCAGCGAAGAAGACGCCGTGTCGCTGATCGTCGACGGATTCTGCAAGCAGGTGTTCCGCGAGCTGCCGATGGAGTTCGCGGTGGAAGCCAAGAAGCTGCTGGAAGTGTCGCTGGAAGGGGCCATCGGGTAGTGCGCTGCGCGCACGCAATGAACATGGTGCGCGCAGCGCACGCTACAAAGAGCCAACATGCTCAAGATTGAAAATCTCCACGCCCGCATTGCCGGCAAGGAAATCCTCAAAGGGCTTTCGCTGGAAGCGAAAGCCGGCGAAGTGCACGCGATCATGGGCCCGAATGGCGCGGGCAAGTCCACGCTCGGCAATGTGCTCGCGGGAAGGCCCGGTTACAAAGTGACGGACGGCTCAGTCACGTTCGATGGCAAGAACCTGCTCGAATTGGAACCCGAAGCCCGCGCCGCGGCGGGCGTGTTCCTGGCTTTCCAATATCCCGTGGAAATTCCGGGCGTGAACAATACCTATTTCCTGCGTGCGGCGCTGAACGCGCAACGCAAGGCGCGCGGCGAGCAGGAACTGGATTCGATGCAGTTCCTGAAGCTGGTCCGCGGCAAGGTCAACGAAATGGGCATGACGCCCGAGCTGCTGAACCGCGCGGTCAACGAAGGTTTTTCGGGCGGCGAGAAGAAGCGCAACGAGGTGTTCCAGATGGCCTTGCTGGAGCCGCGTCTCGCGATCCTCGACGAAACCGATTCCGGGCTCGACATCGACGCGCTGAAGCAGGTCGCCGCAGGCGTGAACGCCTTGCGTTCGCCCGAGCGAGCCTTTCTCGTGATCACCCATTACCAGCGGCTGCTGGATTACATCGTGCCCGATTTCGTGCATGTGCTGGCGGACGGCCGGATCGTCGAGAGCGGCGACGCGCAGCTTGCCCGCGAACTCGAAGCCCACGGTTACGGTTGGGTGCGGGAGCATGCGTCGGCAGGGGCGGGTGCGTGACTTCTTCCGCGCCATTCGTGCAGTCGATGTGCGACGCGGCTGCGTCATTGCGCCTGCCGGGCAGCGGCTTGGGATGGTTGGATGCCGCCCGTGCCGAAGCACTGCGGGCGTTCGCCGAGCGCGGCTTGCCCGACCAGCGCAACGAGCTTTGGAAATACACCTCGCTGCGCGCACTGGCGCAACGCAGCTATGCACCGGGCGACGCCGACGCAACAAACCGCGATGTCGATGCAGCACTGCTGCAACCCTCACCGGTACCTGGTCCGCGCGCGGTGTTCGTCAACGGCGCATTTCGCGGGGATCTTTCCGAACTCGATTCGTTGCCGGAAGGTGTAGCGGTGCGCTCGCTCGCATCGGCATTGCACGAATCGCCGGAGCCGCTGCGCTTTCTCCTGGACAGGCGTGCGGACGCAGATGACGACGGCTTCACGCTGCTCGATCGCGCCGTGGCGGCGGACGGATTGGTGCTGAGTGTTGCGGCTGGCGTCGAGGTCCCCGAGTCATTGCACATCGTGCACATCGGAGTTGCAGCGGATACGGCGGCAGCCTGGCATCTGCGCAGCCTGATCGAATTGGGCGAAGGCGCGCGCCTGAGATTGGTCGAGCACCACATCGGCGCGGAGCAGACCGGGCATCTCGCGAATCTCGTGCGCGACATCAGCGTACGCAAAGGAGCGCATCTCGACTGGATCGTCATCCAGCAGGCGAGCGCGGACGCCGCACTGTTCCGTCGGAGCAAGCTTCGCCTGCAGGACGACGCGTCAGTCGATTTCCATGCACTGGAGCTTGGCGGGAAGCTGGCGCGTCATGAAATTCGCGCCGAGCTCGCCGGTGCGCAATCGCGCTTCGTCAGTCGCGGCGCGTTCGTGCTGCACGGGCGCCAGCACGCGGATATGGAGGTGCTGGTGACCCATCGTGGCCGTGACACGTTGAGCAACGCCGTGTGGCGCGGCGTCGCCGATGATCGCGCGCGCGGGGTGGTGCATGGGCGCATCCTGGTGCAGCCCGGCGCCGACGGCGCCGATGGTAGCTTCTACAACAAAAATCTGTTGCTCTCCCCGGATGCGGAAATTGACACGCGGCCGGCGCTCGAAATCTACGCTGACGAGGTCAAGGCCAACCACGGCGCGACGGTGGGCCAGCTCGACGAACAGGTGTTGTTCTACCTGCGCTCGCGCGGCATTCCGCTGGAATTGGCTCGACGCATCCTGGTGCGCGCGTTCTGCTCGGTGACGCTCGACGGCATCGAGCCCGCTTCGCTGCGCGAGCACTGCGAAGCCCTCCTGGCCGAGCAATTGCCGGAGGCGAGGGCATGAATGCGAAGCCGAAGATGGCGGCCGTCTCTGCACGGAATGTCGATTGGGAAAAAATTCGCGAGGATTTCCCGATCCTGAAGCGCAAGGTGCACGGCAAGCAGTTGGTGTATCTCGACAGTGCCAATACCGCGCAGAAGCCGCGCCAGGTGATCGAGGCCGTCGACGCCTTTTATCGCGAGCACAACGCCAACGTCTCGCGGGCCGTGCACCAATTAGGCGAAGAGGCGACGGCCGCCTACGAAGGCGCGCGCGACAAGCTCGCGGCGTTCCTCGGCGCGAATCACCGCGACGAAATCGTGCTGACCTCCGGCACCACGATGGCGACCAACCTTGTTGCGTACAGCTATCTGCTGCCACGGCTGAAGCCGGGCGATGCGGTGCTGGTAACGGCGATGGAACACCATGCCGACATCGTGCCGTGGCAGTTGATCTGCAAGCTCACGGGTGCGCATCTCAAGGTGGCACCGATCACCGAGTCCGGCGAATTGATTGTCGAAAAATTCATGGAACTGCTGACGCCGGAGGTGAGGTTGGCCGGCGTCGTGCACGTCTCCAACGTGCTCGGCACCGTCAATCCCGTGAAAGAGCTTGCGCGCGCATGCCGCACGCGCGGCGTTCCGTTGCTGGTGGACGGTTCGCAGGCCGCGCCGCACCTGCCGCTTGACGTGAAATCCATCGGCTGCGATTTCTACTGCGTCACCGGCCACAAGATGTGCGGTCCGACCGGCACCGGCGCGTTGTGGGCGCGGCGGGAATTGCTGGAATCGATGCCGCCGTTCTTCGGCGGCGGCGAAATGATCCGGAAGGTGTCGTTCGACGGCACCACCTTCGCCGATTCGCCGCACAGGTTCGAGGCTGGCACGCCCAATACCGCGGGGTTCGCGGGACTGGGCGCCGCGATCGATTACCTCACGGGCATCGGCATGGCGAACATCGCTGCGCGCGAACACGAGCTGCTGGAATACGCGACGCCGCGTCTCGAGGCGATCCCCGGCATGCGTATTTTCGGAAATGCTCCCGGAAAGGCCGCCGTGATCTCGTTCTTGATCGAAGGCATGCACGCGCACGATCTGGCAACGCTGCTCGACCAGGAAGGCGTTGCGGTCCGCTCGGGCCACCACTGCGCGCATCCGCTGATGCAGTTCTACGGCGTCGCTGCCACCTGCCGCGCATCCTTCGCGTTCTGGAATACCGAAGCCGAAGTGGACGCCCTGGTCGAGGCGATCGGTCGCGTGAGGAAGCTGCTCGCATGAACGGGTTGCGGTTTCGCGCCGCCACGCCCGCCGACGTCAATGCGGTGGTCGCACTGACCCAATCGGCCTATCGCGGCGACGCCAGCCGCGCCGGCTGGACCACCGAAGCGGACCTGCTGGATGGGCAGCGCACCGACGTGCCCGAGGTCGCGGAGTTGATCGCGCGCAGCGACGCGAAGGTGCTGCTTGCCGAACGTCCATCGGCAGGCGCGGAACAGGACTGGCAACTGGTCGCGAGCTGCGTCGTCGAGCGTTTGTCCGGCGAACACGCCGGCGATGGTTATTTCGGGATGTTCTCCGTGCGACCGGACGCACAGGGCAACGGTACCGGCCGCGCGCTGTTGGCCGAGGCCGAACGCATCGCGCGTGACGAATGGCACGCACGCGCTATGCGCATGACGGTGATCGACGTGCGTGCGGAACTCATCGCCTGGTACGAGCGGCGAGGCTATCGGCGCACGGGCGAGTACCGCCCGTTTCCCTATGGCGATGAACGTTTCGGCGTCCCGAAGCGGGATGACTTGCGCTTTGAATGGCTCGTCAAGGACCTTTGAATGGCGTCGGAGACGCTCGACATTCCTGTCTTGATCCCGCGCGCAGTCCTTGCGCGAGTTTCATCTACGACATCCATGTCTTTTTCCGCGCCGTCCCACGGCGCGGGCTACTTTCTCTTGCGTCGCCAAGAGAAAGTAGCCAAAGAGAAGGCGACCCCGGCGCCGCGCTTTTCGACCTTCCTTGGCCGAAAAGTTCGTTCGACGCGGACGGGCTTGGCCCACGCGCCGTCCATGGCACGAGGGCCAAGTGAGCGCAATCCCTTGCGCTCACCCTGCGGGCCTGATCGTTCGCGTCTCACCGCGGCGCAGGGGCCCCATCTGCGCGCATCCTGCGCGCTGTGGCCACAGAGAAGATTGCTTGATCTCGCTTCGAACGAGGCCAGGATGGCCGTCACTGGGCAGAGCTTTTCAGGGCGCCTTTGCACAGCGCCGAGGCGCGCAGCCGATCGCGCGAGCAAGGCGCGCATGGTCGAGGCCATGGACGGCCGAGTTCGCGCCGGCGCGCGATCGGCGAGCACCGAGGGAAGTCGAGCCGACACGATGTCGGCGAGACCGCCGTGCCAGGCGCAATGGTTTTGGCCACTTTTGCCGAAACAAAAGTGGCTCGCTCGCGCAGCGAGCGAAACCGCCTTTTGGGAGGGGCGCGGAAAAAGACATGGATGTCATCCGTTATGGCTGCGTGATGTTGCGCTCGCAGTTAAGTGGCTCGCTCGCTACGCGAGCGAAACCGCTTTTGGGGAGGGGCGCGGAAAAAGACAAGGATGTCGCCTCCACACCGGCGAAGGGATGTCGTGGTGATGGACGACTGGGTCAAGGTCTGCGCGGAAGACGAACTGCTGCCGGGCGAGTTCAAGGTCGTGTGGGACGACGACACCGCGATCGCCGTGTACAACCTTGAGGGCAACCTCTACGCGATCGAGGACGTGTGTACGCATGACGGTGGCGAGCTGACGGGCGGCGAGATCTGCGGATTCGAGGTCGAGTGTCCCCGCCACGGCGCGAAGTTCGACGTCCGCACGGGCGAGGTCACGCAGGCACCTGCGACGGAGCCGGTCGCGAGCTTTCCCGTGCGTGTGGAGGACGGCGTGATCTATACCCGCGATGACCGGAATTGATTGCGATCGCCTGATCGCTGCGCATCCGCGCCTCATCTGCATCACGCGCTGCGCCACGAAGCGATTGAAGCGCAGCCTTCCACAGCCAGACATGCCGCGGCCGCAATTTAGAAAGACTGATTCGGTTGCGGCCTTGCGTGATCAGGCGGTCGCGACTGCCGGGAACCTGATTTCCACACGCAGGCCATGCGGATCGTGATGATTCGAGATCGACAGTTCGGCGCCATGACGCTCGGCGATTTCGCGCACGATGGCGAGCCCGAGGCCGGTGCCTTCATGGCCGTTGCCCATGGCGCGGAAGAAACGCTCGCCAAGGCGCGGGACCAGCTCCTGCGCGACGCCGGGACCATTGTCCTGGACGCTGAGCACGCAACCTGATTCCTCGCTGGGCTGGACTGCGACCGTGATCACGGCGCCACCACGGTTGCCGTAGCGCGACGCATTGTCGATGAGATTGCCGAGCAGCTCCCGCAGCAGCACGGCGTCGCCGATCACGCTGATGCCGTGTTCGGGGCCGTGGTAGCCAAGGTCGATGCCCTTCGCGATCGCGTCCGGCACGCGTGCGGCGACTTCCGTGCGCACCAGCTCGGCGAGATCGAGGGGAACGGCTGCGCCCAACGATTCATCCGGGGCCTGCGCGCGCGCAAGAGCCAGCAATTGTCCGGCTGCGCGCGCGGTGCCGGCGGAGAGCCTTTCGACGTGGGCGAGCGCTTCGCGCACCGTGTCGGGCCGAGGATCGGCCAGAGCGCGCTCGGCCTGCAGGCGCAGTCCGGCCAATGGCGTGCGCAGTTGGTGGGCGGCGTCGGCGATGAAACGTTGTTGCTGGCGCAGCATGCGGTCGAGACGCCCGAGCAGCGCGTCAATGGTCGCGACCAGCGGCTGGACTTCCAGTGGCGCATCGATGGTGCGCAGCGGCGAGAGATCGCCGGCTTCGCGCATCCTGATTTCGTGCGCGAGCGGGTCGAGCACGCTCAATCCCCGATTGATGCCAAACCACACCAGCGCCATCGCGACGACGATCAGCAGGAGCTCGATTGGCACCGTGGAGATCAGCAATTCGCGCGCGAGGGCGCGCCGCTTGTTGATCGTCTCCGCCGTGGAAATGACCAGCATGTCGCCGGGATCAGACTTGTTGGTGATGAAAACCGATGCCATGCGCATCGGCTGCGCCTGGTCCCGGAAATCGGTAAACACCGGCGCGGAATGGCCCGATTTCGGGGAGGGCTGGGGGAGATCCTGGTCGCCGGCCAGCACACCGTAACGCATGCTGCGGACGGCGAATTCGTTGCGCTCCTTGACCGAAAATTGCAACAGGATACGGGCCTGCTCGCTCAGCTCGTTGCGGCCGGCATCGCTGTTGACGAGGTCGCCGATGGCTTCCGCGCTGTCCAGCAGCCAACGATCGTAGACCTTGTTGGCGTAGTGCAGGCCGATCACGTAGTTGATGATGCCGCCGCACACCAGCACCGCCAGCAGCGGCAAAGACACAAACAGCAACAGGCGCCGGCGCAGACTGGGGTTACGGACCATCGTTGGTCTCGAGCAGATAGCCGAGGCCACGCACCGTGCGCAGATTGACACCGCTGTCGGCCAGTTTGCGGCGCAGGCGGTGCACGGCGATATCGAGGCCGTTGTCGGTGAGCGCGTCGTTCCAGGTGCACAGTGCCTCGATCACATGTTCGCGCGAGGTGACACGGTTGTGATGCGACGCCAGCACTTCCAGCAACGCAAATTCGCGGGCGGTGAGGTCCAGGGGCTCATCGCCGAGCATTACACGGCGCCCGGCCAGATCGATAGAAAGCTTTCCGAGCTGCAGGGTCGGCACGCCGCTGTTGCTCTGGCGCCGCAGCAGCGCGCGCACCCGCGCGTCGAATTCGGCGAGGCTGAAGGGTTTGACCAGGTAATCGTCGGCACCGAGATCGAGGGTGCGTACCCGCAGGTCCAGTTCTTCGCGCGCGGTAATGATCAGGACCGGGATGGTGTCGTGCGCCGCGCGCAGCCGGCGCAGCACTTCGCTGCCGTCCTCTCCCGGTAACCCGAGATCCAGCACGACCAGCGCGAACGCGTGCTCCTGCAAGGCCGCGATCGCGGCCTTGCCGTTGGCGAGGTGGTCCACGGCATGACCCGCCCGCTCCAGCGAGGCGCACACGGCATCCGAGATCGCGGCATCGTCTTCGACTACCAGTATTCGCATGGCAGGGCCTCGCTGGGTCTGGATTGGCGTCAAGCGTACAACTTGACGAGCACGATTTCGCCTGCACCCTCGATCAGGGCTCGCGCGGTGGCGCCGTGCGGTGTGACCAGCGCCGCGTCGCGCGGGTTCAATTCGGCCTCTTCCCCGGCACCGACGCGCAACAGGGCGCGCCCGGAGTCCAGATATGCCAGCCAGCGCACGCCGGGCTCCGCCGGCAGCACCATTGAATCCACCAGCGTGCGCGCGAGGACTTCGCCGCACGCGCCGCCTCGCAGCATCAGGTTGAAGTCGCGGGTCGAGCCGTCCGGCAGCAGGCCGACCGGGGCAGGCGATCCATCGAAATGCAGCGTGCCAAAGCGCGCGCCGTGCAACTCGTGGCCATCCGGGAATCGCAGTGTCATTGGCGCGTCGAGCGGAACCAGTACGCGGCGCGTTTCGGGCAAATCGGAAAACGGTCCTTCCCGTTCGACGCGAGCGACACTGACCCGGATGCGCCAGTTGGCTTCGTCAGGCTCGCGCAGGAGCACCGTGGTGCTGCCTGCGCCGTTGGCCCAGGCCTCGTCACGCTGGACCGCGCGCGGGATCACCTTCAATCGAGGCACTTTGCGATGATGGCGATCCGCGGTCACGATTCAGTCGAGCAGCTTGCGCAGGGTATCGACGCCGATGCGCAGACTTTCGTTCCACGCGTAGCCGACGATGGACCCTCCCGTACGGGCATCGCGAAAAACTTCTTCCTGCCCAGGCGCGAGCAGGTGGCGATAATCGACGGTCAATTCTTCGCCTGCGCCGAGATCGCGTGCCGCGAAAATGAACCCCAGCAGCCAAAGCCCGGTCGGCTCGAAGCTGTGGTTGACGTAGCATTCGTCCGGCCATTCGGGCGACAGGGTGTAGCGGTCCTCGAACCAGCGCACTGACGTATGCAGTTGCGCCATGCGTTCCGGGTCGGACAGGATCTCCATGAACGTCCATGTCCGGTCGATCGCATCCGGTGCGATGGCGATTCGCCCGCGTTGCAGCGGTTCGTCCAGGAACAATCCCTTGCCCGCACCGGGAATGGTGGATGCAGCGATGCGATAGCGTGGCAGGATCACGGTCGGACTCGTGCACGGGCAGCGCGCGAGTGTAATGCGTGTGGCGCGCTGCGGCGATCGCGGCGGCGGCGCTTCTTTATGATGTACCGTCCTCCGGCTGCCAAATACATTGGACAGCCGGAGGAGGTTGGGTGCGGCGAGCGCCGTTACTGCTTGCCCGGGCGTTTCGCGCGCTTGGTTTTCGCGGCGCCGCCATCCGCTTTCGCCGGCGCGGGCACATTGCCGTCGAGGCGGATCGCGTCACGGTTGCGCGCCAGGGTCTTCGCACCAATGCCCTTGACGTGGCCCAGATCGTCCACGCTCTTGAACGGGCCGTGGGCATCCCGGTACGCGACGATGGCCTTGGCCTTGCTGAGGCCGATGCCGTCGAGCGAAGTGGCGATGGTTTGGGCGTCGGCCTTGTTGACATTGACCGGCGTCGCGGCGATTGCCGGCAGCGCCATGGCGAAGCAGAGCGCGAGCGCACAAATCGTGTTCTTGAACATGCAGATTCTCCCTCGTGGATGGATCGCGCCGCCATGTGCGGCGCGTGGGAACAGCATGCGGATCGGCTCGCGGCGACGCAGTCGGCTCGCGTTGTGCAGGCGTGTCGGCAAGTTCTGGTGGCGCTGTCGGAATCATCCGACTGCGTAGCTGCCCTTCCGCGACTGATACACTGGCGCACTGACCAATGCAGGAGGATGTCCATGGATGCCAGCAAGGCCAGCGCCTTCATCGGCAAACTCTGGGATGACGAGGTGGTCCCCCGGATCACCGAATACATCAGGATTCCCAACAAGTCGCCGATGTTCGACAAGGACTGGGCCGCGCATGGCTACATGGATGCGGCGGTGGACCTGCTGGAGGAGTGGGCGCGCGCCAAGCTCGAATCGCTGCCGGGTGGGACGCTGGAAGTGGTGCGCCTCCCCAGCCGCACGCCGCTGATCTTCATCGACGTTCCGTCATTCGGCAACGCGGCCCGCGCCGATGACTGCGTGTTGTTGTACGGCCATCTCGACAAGCAACCGGAGATGACCGGCTGGAGCGAAGGTCTTGGCCCGTGGACACCGGTGCTCAAAGGTGATCGCCTGTACGGACGTGGCGGTGCGGATGACGGCTACGCGATCTTCGGCTCACTTTCGGCCTTGCTTGCACTGCACGACCAGGGCGTGCCGCACGCGCGCTGCGTGGTGATGATCGAAGCCTGCGAGGAATCGGGCAGCTACGATTTGCCGCATTACGTCGATCATCTCGCGCCGCGCATTGGCCAACCGTCGCTGGTGGTCTGTCTCGATTCCGGTTGTGCCAATTACGACCAGTTGTGGCTGACCACTTCACTGCGCGGCATGACCGGCGGCGAACTCAAGGTCGAGGTGCTGACCGAGGGCGTGCATTCGGGGGACGCCTCGGGCGTGGTGCCGGACAGTTTCCGGATCGTGCGCCAATTGCTGTCGCGACTGGAGGATCCGGCGACCGGCACGATTGTGCCGGAGGAACTGTATGTGGAGGTTCCGGCCGAGCGCGTCGAACAGGCGAAACAGTGCGCGTCGATCCTCGGCGATGACGTGTTCGACAAATTTCCCTGGGTCAACGGCATGCGGCCGGTCAGCGATGACAAGGTCGAGCTGATCCTCAACCGCACCTGGCGTCCGCAACTCGCAGTTACCGGCGCCGACGGACTGCCGCCGCTGGAAAGTGCAGGCAACGTGTTGCGTCCGTCCACAGCGCTGAAGTTGAGCCTGCGGGTGCCGCCGACGGCGAACGGCAACAGGGCGGGCGAGTTCGTGAAGCGCCTGCTGGAGGCCGATCCGCCGAATGGCGCCAAGGTCACCTTCAAACTGGAGAAGGACGGCAGTGGCTGGAATGCGCCGCAACTTTCCGACTGGCTGAGCAATGCCGTGGACCGGGCGTCGCACGATGCGTTCGGTGCGCCCGCCGCGTACATGGGCGAGGGCGGCAGCATTCCGTTCATGGGCATGCTGGGCCAGAAATTTCCGAAGGCGCAGTTCCTCATTACCGGCGTGCTGGGGCCGCACTCCAACGCGCACGGTCCCAACGAGTTCCTGCACATTCCGACCGGCAAGCGGGTTTCGCAGGTCGTGGCGAGCGTGGTCGCGGCGCATGCAAGGGCAAGCGAACAGGGATTGACCTGACGAAGCGCGGGGATAACCTGCTGCGCTACTCGCCACGTCCATGTGGCTCGCCCTTCAGGCCGCCTGCGGCGTTCAAATCGGCAGTCCATGCCGATTTAGTCGGCAGCTTGCGCTCCGGCGTCACGCAACCTGCCTTCGCTCGCGACGGTTCCACCGCGCTTCCCGCTTCGAGCTTTCTCACAATGACGACTATTCGTGCCGCTGCGCGAACCGATGCCGAGGCACTGGCCCGGCTGTCGGGAGAACTCGGCTATCCCGCCGACACGCTTGCGATCGGGCGACGCCTGGGTGAGATCTCGGCACATCACGCCGGCGCGGTGCTGGTCGCGGTCGATGCTCAAGGTGGGGTATGCGGATTCGCGCACGCGCGTCCCGAGCGCAGCGTCATTACGGATCCTTTCATCGACTTGGCCGCGCTGGTGGTGGCCGAGACGGCACGCGGTGCGGGCGTGGGCAAGGCGCTGCTCGCGGCCGTCGAGGCGTGGGCACGGCAGCAGGCGTTCACCACGATTCGCGTTCGCTCGAGCGTGGTTCGCGAACGCGCGCACCAGTTTTATTTGCGTGAAGGCTATGTCGAGAACAAGCGCCAAGCGGTGTTCCTCAAGCAGTTGCCGTCGCGCGATGCGACCTGACGCCGCGCGCGTGCGCCGTTAACCTTGACGGTCCGCCGGCCTTTCAACAAGACGTCCATGCTTTACGACCTGCCTCCCGTCACCCGCGCGCTGCTGATCGCAAACGTGGTGATTTTCCTGCTGGAGCAGATTCCTTCGTTGCAGCCCTTGCTGATCGTGTATGGGGCGCTCTGGCCGGTCGGGCCGGCACACTTTGCCGGCTACACCGCGCACGGCACGCCGCTGATCGCGGCGTTCCACTTTTGGCAGATCATCACCTACGCCTTCCTGCACGGCGGCTGGGGACACATCTTCTTCAACATGTTCGCGCTGTGGATGTTCGGCGGTCCGGTCGAGCACCTGCTGGGCGCAAGGCACTACACGTTCTATTACTTCTTCTGCGCGATCACGGCTGCGGCCGCGCACCTCCTGGTCGCACAATATTTCACCCACGGGTTCTACCCGACGATTGGAGCCTCGGGAGCGATCTTCGGCCTGCTGGTCGCGTTCGGCGTGATGTACCCGCACATGAAGATGTTCCTGATCTTCCTGCCGATCCCGATGCCGGCATGGGTCTTCGTGATCGGTTACATCCTGCTCGAGCTGTTCTTCGGCGTCAGCGGCTACGAATCCGGCGTCGCGCACTTCGCGCACCTCGGCGGCGCGGTGGGGGGATTCTTCCTGCTGCAGTACTGGCGCGGCAAGTTGCCGATCAAGCCCAAACGCATCCTGACGCGTTGATCGAAAGGTGCGTAACTGCCGACTGTCGCGCGCACGGCGCAATGGTCAGCGGGGTCCGATCTCCAGATCCCGCACGTATACCAGCTCGCAGGCCCCCGGTCCCGTGTCGTCGCGCGTCAGCGAACTTCGCCATTTCCAGCCATTGGCCTTGTCCGCCTCGACCAGGTAGCCGTCGAGCGTGATCACGTCGCCGGCGCGCACGCTTTTCAGTGTGTGTGCGACCACGCCATCGGCCGGGATCATGTGCATGTTCGCGCTGTGGGTTTCGATCTCCCGGCGCGGGATCGGAAACGACCGTACCTGCCAGCGATAAAAACGCCCGCTCTGGCTGATCTGGATGTCGCGCAATATGGCGCTGTCTGACATGCGACCCCAACCGAGCGCGAGATCGGTGGGCGAAAGGTCGGACTCGGCGTCCAGGTGATAATCATCGCGTGACAGCACGCGAGCGGTCAGCGAGAAATTCGCGAGAGGGTGAAGCACGGCATCCTTGAAGGGGATGACAGCCGGCGGCGTGTCGAAGCCGGTTTGCAGCGGATCATTCGGCGCGAGTACGCCCGCTGCGCGGGCGACCGGCCTATTGTTCCACCAGGACCAGCCGCCCCACAGCAGGACCGCGACCACCAGCCATCCGAAGGCATGTCGCATGAGTGCCCCCGGAAGTTGCGCGCCGCCATGGTATCCCCGGCGGCTCTCTGCCGCCAATGCGCCCTTTGCGGAGGGTCGCCGGGATCAGCCCAAATCATCCAGCGCCCTGATGAAGCGGTTCGCATGCGAATGCTCGGCCTTGGCCAGCGCCTCGAACCACACAGCGATTTTTTCGAAACCTTCCTCGCGCGCGGTGCGGGCCATCGCGGGGTAAATCTCTTCGTAGCCGCGGATTTCCCCCGCGATCGCACTCTTGAGGTTGGCACGGGTTTCGCCGAAGGGTAGTCCAGTGGCAGGATCGCCCAGCTCTTCCAGGAATTCCATGTGGCCGTGCGCGTGTCCTGTCTCGCCCTCGGCTGTGGAGCGGAACACGGCGGCCACGTCGTTGTAACCCTCGGCGTCGGCTTTCGATGCGAAATAGAGATAGCGGCGGTTCGCCATTGCTTCGCTGGCGAAGGCTTCCTTCAAGTTCTGTGCGGTCCTGGAACCTTTCAGCGTCGCCATCATGCCTGCTTCCATTTTTGGTGGCAGCCCGCGAACGTATCCCGCTGCCGCCAGGCTGGCACGGGCCCGCGCCGCAAAGACCGTGATTGCGGGCCCGCCCGCATGGGGGCGGAACCCGGATGAGACTTGTGGGGCGGCTCGCGCCATTACGTATTCGGGATCGACAGCATGATCCATCTATCCGCGTGCACCCGACTGGAATTCGACACTGGGATGGAAGCGCTTGACGAGATGCAGCGTGTTCCTGTCGGTGTGGTCCAGTTCCTTGCCGCCGAGCGCCGCGAGCTTCAGCACCAGGGTCTGTTCGTAGCTGAACGTGCCGTCGTCGTTGAACTTGAACGTGCCTTCGAAGCGCCTGAGCTCTGCGCGTTCGGAGAGGTATTTGTTCTGCAGGATCCCGTAGTTGGGATCGCCCGCGGTGGCCTTGAAGTGCAGCACCTTGTCGCGCGGTTTGGCGTCGCCGCCCGCGAGGATCGCGATGCCGCGTCCGAACACCACCACGCGCTTGATCTGCCCGCGCGCCTTGTCCCACAACATGTAACCCACCTCGTCGTGGAACGGGTTCATCGCTTCCTCGCCGTGGCGCCACGCGGTGTTTTCGTATTTCAATCCCTCGATTTCCTGCTGCCCGTTTTCCTGCTTGGGAATGGGATGGAAGCGGAACCTCTCGAAGTAGCCGGTCTCACCCGTTTCGTTGTCCTTGTTGTGGAAGGAAACGTCGACACCGCCGTTGCCTTCCCATTCGCCGACCAGCCAAGTCAATGGACCCAGCGCCTGGGGGCCGTGGAACTCCTCTTCCAGCTTGTCGACTTCTTTTTCAGTGAGCTTGGCCATCGTCGTCGCGCCTCTCGTTGGTGTGCAGGAAATCCGAAACTAGCACCCCGAGGCCGGTTCATCCAATAGATTGGAATGATCAGGACGATAGGGCTTGGCTATCACGCTCAAAGACTGCGCGACCGTCCAGCGGGTCGCTCACCGATGCAGGTCGCCCGCGGCTTCCGGCTGGTAGTGGATCGCCGTGACCTTGAGCCGGTGCATCTTGCCGGCGTGCCCCGGCCAGTCGATGCTCTGGCCCACCCGGAGGCCCAGCAGCGCGCTGCCGACCGGCGCCAGCACGGAGATCTTCCCTGCGTCGGCGTCGGCGTCCTTCGGGTACACCAGCGTCAGCGTGTAGTGCTTGCCGTTGGAATCGTCCACGCAATCGGCCGACGAGTTCATGCTGACCACGTCGTGCGGCATGGCCGCGGGTTCCACGATGTCCGCGCGATCGAATTCCGCGCGCAACCTTTGCGCCGCCGGCGAGTCGCGCAGCGCAGGTGTGTCGATCAGGCTTTCGATGCGCTCCACATCGAGCCGCGACAGGGTAATCGGCGTGTGGTCGTCCATGTCAGTTCTTCGCGTGGGCATTCTGTTCAAGATAGCGACGGCGCCGCCGTTTCTCAATGTTCTGGACCGAGCCGCTGGCGGGCAGCGTGGCGGGATCCAGCAATTCGCGCGGCAGGCCTTTGAACACTTCCGCCAATTGCAGCAGGAATGGATGCATTGCCGAACTCTTGCGCCAGAACATCGCGATGCGCCTGCTGGGCGCATGTCCACGGAATGGCGTGAGATGCACGTTCCCGGTCTGCGCGATGGGCGGTTGCACGGCGAGCACGGGCAACAGTGTCGCACCGACGTTCGCGGCAACCATCTGTCGCAGTGTCTCCAGACTTGTGGCACGGAACCCCTGCTTTTCGTCCGCGCCGGACATCCGGCACACCTCCAGCGCCTGGTCGCGCAGGCAATGGCCGTCTTCCAGCAGCAGCAGGTGTTCATTCTCGAGATCGGCGAGTTTCAATGCGCGCCGCCCCGCCAGCGGATGTGTGTCCGGAGCTGCCAGCAGGAAAGGTTCCTCGAACAGGAATTCCGCGTGCAGCGTGTCGTCGTGGACCGGCAGCGCGAGGATGGCCGCATCGAGCTTGCCCTCACGCAGACGTTGCACCAGCTCGGCGGTTTTTTCCTCGACCAGCAGCAATTCGAGCCGGGGGAAGCGCGCGCGCAGTGTGCCCAGCACGTGCGGCAAAAGATAGGGACCCAGCGTCGGAAAGATGCCGAGGCGCAACGTGCCGGCTTCGGGATCCTGGTCGCGCCGCGCGATGCGCTTGATCTGCTCGACTTCGTTCAGCACATCGCGGGCGCGGGCGACGATCTGCTTGCCGACTTCGGTCAGCAACACCTTGCGCGGCGTGCGCTCGACCAGCGTGACCCCGAGTTCCTCCTCGAGCTTCCGGATCTGGGTGGAGAGCGTCGGCTGGCTGACGAAGCTGGCTTCGGCGGCGCGGCCGAAGTGCTTGTGGTCGGCGAGCGCGACCAGATACTGGAAATCGCGCAGGTTCATAACTTATGCGATCGCCCCTGATCCCCGCATGGTTGTGGGTACAAACGCTTTTCAGCAAGCAACCATCCATGGGTGTCGGGCGCCGGCCCGGCCGTCCTTGGCCGGTCGCTCGGCCGGAGGCGCCCGTCCTCGCCCTGACTTTCAATAACAATCGCTTAAAAGCAATATACAATGGCTATTGAATGCATTGCAACAATCGATTTGAATAATCAATTCGTGAACCCTATTCTAGCCAGTGAACGGCACCGACCGCCGTTTGTCCAACGTGTTTCAACCATCAAGGAGCTTTGCAATGCTGACCGTCGGCAACAACTTCCCGCACTTCCACCTCAAGGCGACCGTGTCCATCGAAAGCCTCGACAAGGCCTTCACCGAGATCGACAACAATACCTATAAAGGCAAGTGGCTGTGCGTGTTCTTCTATCCCAAGGATTTCACCTTCGTGTGCCCGACCGAGATCAAGGGCTTTGCCGATCTCGACGCGCAATTCAGGGACCGCGATTGTCAGATCCTCGCCGCCAGCACCGATTCCGAGTTCGTGCACCTGGCTTGGCGCAAGGACCACAAGGATCTGCGCGACCTGCCATTCCCGATGCTGGCCGACATCAACAAGGACCTGACCCGCGCGCTCGGGATCCTCGACGATGAAGGCGTGGCCAAGCGCGCCGCGTTCCTGGTCGATCCGGAGGGCGTGATCCGCTTCGTGTACGTCACCGAGGGGTCGGTCGGCCGCAACCCGTCGGAGGTGCTGCGCGTGCTCGACGCGTTGCAGACCGATGAGCTATGTCCATGCAACTGGAACAAGGGCGAGGAAACGCTGAAGGCTGCGTGAATGCATGGTTGGAAGATCGCCTGCACGCAGGCTCCTACGACAACACGTCGTCCCGGCCATGGACTGGCCGGGATCCAGTGCCTGGGACGGCAACAACAACGTGCATGCGCGCGGCTGGCGCTTACAACAGCAGCTTGGTAGGAGCGTGCGCGCACGCGACCGGCGCTTGCGTGCTGGCGACTGGAGAGACGCAATGACATTGGACAACTTGAAGTCGCAGCTTCCCGATTACGCCAAGGACCTGCGCCTCAACCTTGAATCCGTGTTGAGCGAAGGCGGCGCGCCGGGACTTTTGCAAAAGCAGATCGCGCTGGTCGCGCTTGCATCCGCCATTGCATCGCGAAATGCGCCGCTGACCGAAACGATCGCGCAATTCGCGTCGCAACACGCCGATGAGAAGGAGCTCAATGGCGCCCGCACCGCCGCGGCGTTGATGGGCATGACGAACGTCTACTATCGGTTCCTGCACCTCGTCGAGAACGATGAGTACGCAACGCTGCGCGCGGGCCTGCGCATGAATGCGATGGCCAATCCCGGTTGCGACAAGATCGACTTCGATCTCGCCGCGGTGGCGGTGTCGGCGATCAACGGCTGCGGCAGTTGCGTGGCTTCGCACGAACGCACCCTGCGCAAGCACGGCGTTTCCGCCCAGGCTGTGCAGAGCGCCGCACGGATCGCGTCGGTGATCCATGCCGTTGCGGTGGCGCTGGAAGGCGCGGCCGCCCAGGCCGAAGCCGACAGGGTCCGGGCGGCATAGGGACGGTACGAGGGCCGTCCGGCGAAGGGAGGCCCAAGGGGTTCCCACCCGGACTTCCGTCACTTGCGATGCGCGCGCAAGCGTGCTGCACTCTCGCGCTGATCCCCGGCACGGAGTGCAGTTCGATGCGCGCAATCTTCAACGCAGCGATGGTGGGCCTGCTGGCGGTCGCCGGCGTGGCCATGGCAAAGCCGCCCCAGACGGCGCACAGACACGCGACGGCCCCAAGTGCCGTCGAGACCCCGCCGCTGACGCGTCTGCCGCAGTGGGCAGTACCCGAATCCTACGACCTCGCGATCAAGAGCGATCCCGACCAGTCGGGATACAGCGGCACCGTCACGATCGCCGTGGACCTGAAGAAGGCGTCGAACTACCTGTGGCTGCACGGCAAGGACCTGAAGGTTTCCAGCGTCACCATCACGGACGCGAAAGGGCACGTACTCACAGGCAAGTACGACGGCGACGTCACGCAGAAAGCCGAACAAGCAGGCGTGGCACGCGTCGACTTCGGCGGCACGCTGGCACCGCAGAAGATCAAGCTGAAGTTCGACTTCACCGCGCCGTACAACAAGACCCTGCAGGGTTACTACAAGGTCGTTTTTGCCGGCAACGCGTATCTGCAGACGCAGATGGAGCCGATCAGCGCGCGACTTGCATTCCCTTGTTTCGATGAGCCCGGCTTCAAGGCGCCGCTGACGCTGTCGCTCACCATTCCGGGCACCGACAAGGCGGTCGCGAACGCGCCGGAAGCCGGCAGCAAGCCCGCCGGCAACGGCTGGAAGACCATCACGTTCCAGCAGACGAAGCCGCTGCCGACCTATCTTTATGCCTGGCTGGTGGGTCCGTGGGACATCGTGCAGGGTCCGACGATTCCCGCAACCCAGTGGCGTTCGACGCCGGTTCCCGTGCGCGGCATCGCGGTCAAGGGCAAGGGATACCTGCTGAAGCGTGCGCTGGCGATGGCGCCTGCGATCATCGAGCACGAGGAAGCTTATTACGGGTTCGGTTATCCATTCGGCAAGCTCGACCTCGCCGCGCTGCCGGACTTCTCGGCCGGTGCGATGGAGAACGCAGGGCTGATCACCTATCGCGATTTCCTGCTGCAACTCGACAACAACGCGGCGCCCAGCCAGGTGCGCAGCGTGTTCAATGTCGAGGCGCACGAAATGGCCCACCAATGGACCGGCGACACGGTCACGCTGGAATGGTGGAACGACATCTGGCTCAACGAAGCCTTCGCGACCTGGATGCAGCAGAAGGTCGAGGGTGAAATCCATCCCGATTGGCACGCGCACCTCGACCGCATCGAGGGCGGGCAGGGCGCGATGCATATGGACAGCCTCGGCAGCGCGCGCATGATCCGCCAGCCGATCACCGGCAACGGCGACATCGAAACGGCGTTCGACGGCATCACCTACCAGAAGGGCGCAGCGGTGATCGGGATGTTCGAGAACTTCGTCGGGCCCGAGGTGTTCCAGAAGGGCATGCGCGCGTACATCAAGGCGCACGCGTTCGGGAACGCGACGGCCGACGACCTCGTGAACGCGATCGCGACGGCCGCGGGCAAGGGCGAGACGTTCAAGAAGGCCTTCAAGAGCTTTTTGAACCAGAACGGGGTTCCGCTGGTTGCGACCAAACTGGATTGCAATCCCAAGGGCGCGGCGGAGCTGCAACTCTCGCAGAGCCGTTACCTGCCGATCGGATCGACCGCCAGCACCGATCGGCTGTGGGGCATTCCGGTGTGTGTGCGATTCCCGAACGGCGTGCAGTGCCAGATGCTGGATACGAAATCCGCCGAGATGAAAATCAATGGCGGCCAGTGCCCCGCCTGGTACATGCCGAACGCCGACGGCGACGGTTATTACCGCTACGAAATGGCGAAGGCCGATCGCGCGGCCTTGACCAGGGTCATCGCGCAACGCAACGACGGCGAGCAGTTGGCGTACGCGGATTCGATCGGTGCGGCGTTCGATCGCGGCGACCTCGACGCCGGCGAAGTACTGGCAGCGATGCGGCAACTCGCGCCGTCGAAGGTGCGCGAAGTCGCGCTGGCGCCACTCGATACCGTGGCATGGATCTACGACCACGAGGCACAAACGCCGGCGCAGAAAACGGCAGTCCGCCACGCGGTCGCCAAAGCCTACCTGCCGCGCCTCGAAGCATTGGGCTACCAGCGTCGCGCCGGTGAATCCGCCGACGATGCGCTGATGCGCAGTTCACTGGCCAGCCAATTGGGCCTCGAGTTCGAGGTACCGCAAGTCCGCGCCGCGCTGCTGAAGCAGACCGAGGTCGAGCTGAAGCCCGGCAAGGATGGATTGCCCGATCTCGGCGCGGCGAATCCGGACCTGCTGCGTACCGCGCTTTCGGTCGCCGTGGAAGAAAAGGGCAAGCCGGTGGTCGACGAGTTGATCGCGGCGATCCCGAAGACCACCGATCCGGTGAAGCGCAACGCGATGCTGGGCGCGCTCAGCCATGCGCAGGGCGAGGAAGCCGACGTCGCCCGCAACTTTGCGTTGTCCCCGCAAGTGAAGGTCGGCGAGATGTTCATGATCCTTCGCGGCGGACGCGATACGGCGGCGCAGCGGGCCAGCTTGTGGACCTGGTTCACCAGTCATTACGACCAGATCCGCGCGCGCACCGGTGTTTTCACGGGCAGCTACCTGCCTTTCCTCGCGGCGGGCGGGAGTTGTTCGGATGCCGAGGCTCAGCGCGTGGATGCGTTCTTCACGCCCAAACTCGGCCAGGTGCCGGGCTTGAAGCGCGGACTCGCGCAGGCACATGAAGCGATCATGTTGTGCAGCGCGTTGAAAGCCCATCAGAACCCCGCATCACTCACGCAGTGAGATTCACGCGGTTGAGTGCACTGGAAGCGAAAGCTCGTCATCCCGGCCATGGATTGGCCGGGATCCAGTGGCAGGGAAGGCGCAAAAGCTGGACCTCGGCTTACACCGGGGCGACGGAGTTGGGGTAGTGCCTGTCGTGCGCGAGTTGCTGGTTGACTCGGCGCGCGCCTTGCCCGGTGCGGAAGCGCGGCGCGAAGCCGCGCTGCTGCTGCGGCATGTGCTTGGCCAATCCGACGCATGGCTGATCGCACACGCGGAAGAGCCCGTCGATCCAACACATGAATCCGCCTATCGCGATCTCGTCGCGCGCCGCGCGGCCGGCGAGCCCGTTGCCTACCTGATCGGCACGTGCGGCTTCCACGCGCTGGAATTGCACGTCACGCCCGACGTGCTGATACCTCGCCCGGACACCGAACTGCTGGTCGAATTGGCGCTGCAGCGCATTCCGCTTGATGAAGAATATGCGGTAGCCGATCTGGGCACCGGTTCCGGCGCGATCGCGCTCGCGATCGCCCAAGCGCGTCCGCGTGTGCGCATCGTCGCTACCGACGCGAGCGCATCGGCATTGCGGGTTGCGCGTGCCAACGCTGAACGGCTGGGCCTGCACAACCTCGAATTCGCGCAAGGCAACTGGTGTGTCGCGTTGGGCGGGGCACACTTCGACGTGATCATTTCCAATCCCCCCTATATTGCCGAGGGCGATCCCCACCTCCGCAAAGGCGACCTGCGCTTCGAGCCAGGCGCTGCGCTTGCGTCCGGCCTGGACGGTCTCGATGCGCTCCGAATCATCGTGCGCGACGCACGCGCGCACCTGCGCGAAGGCGGCTGGCTCTTGTTCGAACACGGTTTCGAGCAGGGCGCCGCGGCGCGCGATTTGCTCGCCAGCGGCGGTTACGCCGAAATCTTCACCGAACGAGACATCGAAAGCCGCGAGCGCGTCAGCGGCGGCCGCTTCATTCTCCCCGTCTGAGCAGCCCGCGATGCAGGGTCAACCCTGCACTTGACAAAAGAAACGACATATGTAGTCTTTAGATCAACTACAGATGTCGTGAACAGGGCCACTGCCATGCCCAAGCGTGTCAATCCCGCCATCAGCGAAGCCGAAAGCCTCGTCATGGAGCAACTGTGGAAGCGAGCACCGCGGGGTTCGGAAGATCTGGCAAGGGCTTTGCATGCCGAAACCGGTTGGCACGAGAACACGGTTCGAACTTTGCTGAATCGTCTCGTGCGCAAGGGTGCTGCACGCGCCGAGCGCGAAGGACGGAGATACCTGTATTTGCCGGTGCTGACACGTGAGCAATGGCAGACAACGGAAAGCCGCAGCCTACTGGATCGCGTATTCGGAGGCCGCGTCGCACCGCTGCTGGTGCACTTCAGTCGCAGTGAAAAGCTGAGCGCAAAAGACATTGCCGAATTGCGCAGGCTCGTCGAAGACCTGGAGAAGAAGGAGCGCCGTCATGGCTGAGCTGCTGTTGCGGATGCTGGCCGGTGCGACGCTGGGGCTGGCCGTGGTCCTGCTGTTGCGGCGCCCTGCACGATGGGCGTTTGGCGCCGGTCCGGCATTCACGCTGTGGCTGCTGCCGATTCTCCTGGCATTGGCTCCGCTGTTGCCGAATCGGTTGGTGCCGGCCGCGATAATTTTGCTGCCCGAACTGACAGTGACACCGCATTTCACGCCCGCTGCGACAGCGCAACCTGTCGTGGTTGGTTTGGCGCAGATTCTGATCGCGCTGTGGCTGCTGGGTGCCACGATCGGTGTCATTCGGCTCGCCGTACACTACTTCAAGCTGCTGCGCGGCTTGGGCGCCGCGCCGCCCGCATGGATTCCCATACTGGCGGAAGCCGAACCACGCCTCGATCCCATCCGCATGCGCGTGCATGGCGCGGGTCCCGCGGTGCTGTGGGCCTTGCCTCGTTCGCTGATCCTGCTGCCCGCCGATTTCCCTGATCGGTTTGACAGCATCGCCATGCGGGAAGTAGTGCTGCGCCATGAACTCACCCACGCGCATCGAGGTGATGCCTGGTGGACGCTGGCGATGGAAATCGCGTGCGCGTTGCTCTGGTTTCATCCGCTGGCATGGTTTGCGCGACCGCGTTTCCGACTGGATCAGGAACTTGCCTGTGATGCCGCGTCGTTGCGGGCGTGTCCCAAGCGAACCGCGAACTACGCGCACGCGCTGCTGGACAGCGTTGCTGTTCAACCGGCGCCCGCTTTGATTCCCTGGCTCACCGAGCCGCAACTGAAGGAGCGCATTGCCATGCTTACCAGGACTCCACCGGGCGCGCTGCGTCGTCGCGCGGGATTTATTGCAATCGCGGTATTGCTGGCTGGTGGTTTGTACGTTGCAGGCGGGCAGATGCCCGCAGAAGCCAGCACCCAACGCGCGGCAACATCGAAACTGCCGTCAGTCGATATTGCGTCCAGGAACAGCAATCCGCCGCGTTATCCCGTCGATGCGATCAAAAATGGTGAGCAGGGCACCGTAATGTTGCGCATACACGTAAATCCCGAGGGTCAGATCACCAGAGTAGATGTCGATCGGTCGAAAACCACGACTGCTTCCGCAGAGCTGCAGGCAGCGGCCGTGACTGCTGCGGAAAACTGGAAGTTCAATCCGGGGATCAGGAACGGCAAACCGGTTGGCGGATGGATTACCAGTCCGGTTTCATTCTCGCTGGCGAACAATGTCGGGCAATGCCCGGAAGGCGAGAGTCACGACTTGAAGCCGCCATTCAAGTGCGTGCCGCGTCAGTCCGCCGCCAAATCCTCGTAATCGATTGCCTGTGTCTGGTCTGCTGGCGCATCGCGCCTGAACATTGCCGCAGCCGGCGTGAGGACGATGGCGACGACGAAGTTCAGGGCCAGCGCCAGCAGGCCGATGTAAATGCCGTAGTGCGCGTCGCCGAAGACGAATGTGTATACAGGCTTCAGGCCCTGCTGCCACGCCAGCGCGCTGCCCAGCGCCATGCCGGCAACCCATCCGGCCAGCAGTGCGGATGCGCGCAGCCAGCGCGTGTACAGTCCGCAGATCACCGCGGGGAATATTTGAAGCATCCAGATGCCGCCCAGCAGTTGCAGATCGATCGCAAACTTGGTGGGCAGGTACAGCACGGCCAGCAGCGCGCCGAACTTCACCAGCAGTGACACGTTCTTTGCGATCCTCGATTCCTGCGCGTCGGACAAGCCGTCGTTGACGTAGGCGCGCCAGATGTTGCGGGTGAACAGGTTGGCGGCACCGATCGACATGATCGCGGCCGGTACCAGCGCGCCCAGCGCGATCGCGGCGAAGCAGAACCCGGCGAACCACGGCGGGAAACTCGCGTTGATGAGTGCAGGGACTGCCATCGACCCGTTCCTGACGTCGACATGCGCGGCCAGTGCCATGTAACCCAGCAGCGCGACCAGACCGAGCATGATGCTGTAGACCGGCAGCCAGACCGCGTTGCGGCGGATCGCTTCCGGGCTCGATGCCGACAACGTGGCCGTGGTCGCGTGCGGATACAGGAACAGCGCGAACGCCGAGCCGAGCGCCAGCGTTGCGAATGACCAGTACTGGTCGGGCTTCAGCAGGATGCCGGTATCGCCGCTTCTGGCCGTGAACGCCTGCTGCGCCGCGTGGAACACCGCGCCGTAACCGCCCAGCTTGATCGGAATGATCACCACCGCGGCGATCACGGTGATGTACAGCATCGCGTCCTTCACGAACGCGATCAGCGCCGGCGCGCGCAAGCCGCTGGAATAGGTGTACAGCGCCAGGATCACGAAGGCGATGATCAGCGGCGTTTCCCTGCCGATCCCGAGCGCGCCGAGCCCCATCGCCTCGAACACCACTTCGAGGCCGACGAGTTGCAGCGCGATGTAGGGCATCGTCGCCAAGACGCCAGTCACTGCGACCGCCAGCGCCAGTCCGCGGCTGCCGTAGCGGCCCTCCACGAAATCCGCCGAGGTGATCCAGCCGTGCTTGCGGCACGCGTTCCACAGGCGCGGCATGGTCAGGAACACGATCGGGTACACGAACACCGTGTACGGCATTGCGAAGAAGCCGTAGGCACCGACGGCGTACACCAGCGCCGGCACCGCGATCAACGTGTAGGCGGTGTAGAGGTCGCCGCCCAGCAGGAACCACGTGACGAACGCGCCAAACCGACGGCCGCCCAAACCCCATTCCTGCAGGTGGCTCAGATCGCCGCGGCGCCAGCGCGCTGCGACGAATCCGAGCACCGTGATCAGTACGAAGAAGAAGGCAAATACGCCGAGCGCGGTTCCGTCGAATCGTACACCGTTCATGTGCGCCACCCGCGATGCACGATCCACGTCAGCAGCGCCGCCAGCACGATCCAGGAGAATTGCCAGACGTAGAAGAATGGAAATCCGGCAATCATCGGCTGCGTTCGGTTGTAGAACGGCACCCACAGCAGTGCGACGAAGGGAATCAGCAAGAGCAGCGGCAACCAGCGGCGCAGCGTTTGCATGCGATCTCCCTCACCGCGACGGTCGCGGCCATCGTCTTGGCGTCGTATGCTGGCGCGCGCCCGGCGCGGATGGCAAGTGCCAGGCGCATCACACGACCCTTCCGGAACGGGAAGCCAAGGCATGCCCAGCAACATCAACCGCGGACCGCGTCAGATCTGGCGGGCGCTGATCTGGTCGCTCAAAGGCCTGCGCGAAGGTTGGCGCGTCGAGGCGTCGTTCCGGATCGAAGTCATCCTGTTCGTGATCATGTTCCCGATCGGGTTGTGGCTGGGCCACGGCGCGCTGGAAAAGGCCTTGCTGGCGGGCTCGTTGCTGCCTGTGTTGGCCGCGGAAATGCTGAATTCGGGTCTCGAAGCCCTGGTCGACAGGCTGTGGCCGGAGGTGCACATCATCGCCGGTCGTGCGAAGGACATGGGTTCGGCCGCGGTATTCTTGTTGATGCTGAACGTGATCGTGATCTGGGTCGTGATCCTCGGCGCACGCACGGGGGCGTGGTGATGGACCCGACCCGCTGGCTGCGGCACTGGTTCCACGCGCCGGCCAGTCGGGCGTTTCCGCCCGAGGCGATGCAGGAGATAGAGGACGCGATTGCCCGCGGCGAGGCCAAGCATGACGGCGAAATCTGCTTCGCGGTCGAGGCGCGCTTGCCTGCGCGCTATTTGCTCGGCGGCCGCCGGGTGCGCGCACGGGCGGAGAACGTATTCGGTGACCTCAAGGTTTGGGATACCGAACGCCGCACGGGAATTCTCATCTACGTGCTGCTGGGTGACTACGCGATCGAAATCATTCCCGATCGCGGCGTGACGGCACGCGTGCCGGAAGGATCGTGGGAACGGATCATCGGTTACATGATTGGGCAATTCCGCGCCGAGCGGTGGAAGGAGGGCGCGCTGGCGGGGATCGAAGCCACGCACACCCTGCTGGGACTCTATCTGCCGCCGTGGCCGGGCCGCCGTCAGGCACTGCCGCACGCGCGGGTCTTGCGGTGAACTCGCACCCTGAGGCGAACGGCCAATATTTGGTTCCGCTCGTGGTGATGCTTCGACAAGCTCAGCACTGGGTACGCTTCGCGTATCGAACCACGAACGGAACGGAGCAAAATCAGAGCTTCCCTAACCGGCAATCGCCGCGCGCAGCGTGTGCGCAAATTCTCCGGGCGAAGTGACAGGCGCTTGGCAAGTCATTCCCGAGCACACCCAGGCGGTGCCAGTGTTCCCACGCGTTTCGCGCGCCGCGAGGACGCCCGGCAACGCGTCGCATTCCGAAGGGATGATGAAGGCGTCGACCGGATCGCCGCCAAGGGCGAGGCCGGCGCTGCGCAGGCCGTCGCGCAGTGTTTCCTGCCACTTCGACCGGTGCGACTGCGGACAACGCACGACGATCTGCGGGCGTGGCCGCTCAAATTCGATCAGTGCAAGCAGCAGACTTGGACATGCCTCGGGATATTGATCGAGGGCGGCCGATCCGGCACGCAAAGCGCGTTCGGCGGTATCGAGATAACGCGTCTCGCCGATCAGGTGTCCCAATCTCAGCAAAGAACGAATCGCGATGGCATTGCCGTTGGGCAGGGCATCGTCCGTCCAGTTGCGGCCGCGCGCCAGCGGTGTCGCGTGACGTTCGGTCGAGAACCAAAAGCCACCGGAATCGGGATCGGAAAACTTCGCGCACAGCGCATCGGCGATTGCGGTGGCCCAGTCGAGGTCGCGAGGTTCGAACTCGAACTGTAGTGATTCGAGCAAGGCGTCCAACAGGAACGCGTGGTCGTCGAGGAAGCCGGGAACACGCGAAGCTGGGTCCGCTGCATTGGCGAACAACTCGCCATCGATCCAGATCGACGCACGCAGCGCATCCAGCGCACGCCGGGCCATGGCGGCAAGATGCGCGTCATCGAGCAGCCGCGCAGCGCGTGCGAGGCCGGAAATCGCCAGCGCGTTCCACGCGGTGAGGATCTTGTCGTCGTGCGCAGGATGTTCACGCTGCTCGCGGGCCTCGAACAGCATGCGCCGCGCGGCCGCGAAGCGTGCTTCGGTCTTGGCAACGGACCCGCCGGTTTCACCGGCAATCGTTTGAAGCGGAACCTCGCGCAACAGGTGCCACGCCTTGCCCTCGAAGTTGGGCGGCTTGTCGAGGTCGAACGCGCGCTCCGCGACGGCAAATTCCGCATCCGGCATCAACGATTGCACCTGGTCGCGCGTCCACAGGTAGAACTTGCCTTCCTCGTGTTCGCTGTCCGCGTCGAGCGAGCTGTAGAACGCGCCGTCCGGGGCTGTCATGTCGCGGGACAGCCAACCCGCGATCCCGAGAACGGCGTTTCGCGACGTGACGCGAAGCGCAGCGTCGGCATGCTCCGATACCGCCAGACGTGCGTAGGCCGGCAGCAACTGCGCGTTGTCGTACAGCATTTTCTCGAAATGCGGGATGGTCCACTCGGCATCGACGCAGTACCTGAAAAACCCGCCTCCGAGGTGGTCCTGCAGACCGCGCGTGGCCATCATCCGGAGGGTGCGGTGCGCGTGCTTTAGAACCCCTCTCCCTCCGGGAGAGGGGCAGGGGTGAGGGTCCGGCGATCCCGAAGCCTCATCCGGCGCTGCGCGCCACCTTCTCCCGGGGGGAGAAGGGTCCAAAAGCCATTCGAGTTCCGCGGCGCGCGGAAACTTGGGGGCACCCGCATTGCCGCCCCAGCGGGAGTCGAAGCGTGCGGCGAGGCGCTGCATGGCCTCGGTGTTGGTGCTGTTCGCATCGGGCGTGCTGCCGGAGACGCCGGCTTCCACACGCTGCACCCATTCCCGCAACCGGCCTGCCTGCTCGCGGAGTTCGCCGCGATGGCTGTCGAAATACGCGCGCACCCGCTCCAGAATCGCAGGAAATCCGGGCAGCCCGTGGCGTGGCGTCGGTGGAAAATACGTACCGATGTAGAACGGCACGAGATCCTGCGGATCGAGGAACGCCGTGAGCGGCCATCCGCCGCCGCGCCCCGTGAGCGCCTGGTGCGCCAACTGATACACGCGATCGATGTCGGGACGTTCCTCGCGGTCCAGCTTGATGTTGACGAACGCCGCATTCATCGCAGCCGCGATCCCGGCGTTCTCGAAACACTCGTGGGCCATCACGTGGCACCAGTGGCACGCGCTGTAGCCGATCGACAGCAGGATCGGCATATCGCTGGCGCGCGCATGCGCCAACGTCACGTCATTCCAGATTTGCCAATGCACGGGATTGCCGGCGTGCTGGCGCAGGTACGGGCTGGAAGCATCCGCCAGACGGTTGTCATCGAATTCCGGGATCGCCATGCGTTCATGCTAACGCGTTGGCGCATGTACACGATCGACGTGAATCGTTCACGCGGAGTCACGCCGTCGAACAGCCCTTCGTCACGATCTTGTAGCCGAATGGGGC
This sequence comes from Gammaproteobacteria bacterium, assembly GCA_021324095.1. Classification (GTDB taxonomy): domain Bacteria; phylum Pseudomonadota; class Gammaproteobacteria; order Xanthomonadales; family Rhodanobacteraceae; genus 66-474. The sequence continues at coordinate 20,158 of JAJPJT010000003.1, read as the reverse complement.
GTTCGGATAACGTGCAAAGTTTCCAGTTCGGATCGAACCGTGAGCGAACCCGTCGAATATCCTGCGTTGTACCTGAAGCGCGGCGAGGATGCGCGCTTGCGCGCGGGGCATCTGTGGATCTTCGCCAACGAGGTCGATGTCATACGATCGCCGCTCAATTCGTTCAAGCCCGGCGAGGTGTGCGCGATCGTCGCTGCCAACGACAAACCGCTGGGCGTCGGCTACGTGAATCCGCACTCCTTGATCTGCGCCCGACTGGTGGCGCGCGGCCTGGAGCATCCACTTGACGCATCACTGTTGGCGCATCGTTTGCAAGTGGCGTTGGCGTTGCGCGAGCGCCTGTACCCGGAGCCGTACTATCGCCTCCTGTACGGCGAGTCGGACGGCGTGCCGGGCCTGACGCTGGACCGCTTCGACGAGGTGATCGTGGCGCAGGCGACCACCGCGGGCATCGAACGTCTCAAGCTGGAAGTCGAGGAAGCGGTGCGCAGGGTGCTGAATCCGCGCGCGCTGATCTGGAAGAATGATGCGGGTATCCGCGAACTGGAAGGGCTGATGGCGTATGCCGACATCGGCTTCGGCGAGCCGCCCGGCGCGCTGCGTGTACGCGAGGGCGACGTCGAATTCGTGGTCGATGCGATCGGTGGCCAGAAGACCGGCTGGTTCTACGACCAGCGCGCGAACCGTGATTCGCTGGCGCCATTCGTGAAAGGTGCGCGCGTCTTGGACATGTTCGCGTATCTCGGTGCCTGGGGGCTGCGCGCGGCGGCGATGGGTGCGCGCAAGGTCACGTGCGTGGATGCCTCCGCATCCGCCGTGAAGCTGATCGAACGCAACGCCGAGCGCAATGGCCTTGCGGAGCGGGTGCGTGCCGAACGCGCCGACGCATTCGATTACCTGAAGGCACTGCGCGAGGCGCGCGAACATTTCGACGTGGTGATCCTCGATCCGCCCGCGTTCGTCAAGCGCAAGAAGGATCTCAAGGAAGGGGCGCTGGCTTACCGCAGGATCAACGAACTGGCGATGCAGGTGTTGTCGCGCGACGGAATTCTGGTGACCTGTTCGTGCTCGTACCACATGCCGCGCAATGCCTTGCTGGATGCCGTCCAGAAAGGTGCGCGGCACCTCGATCGCAACGTGCAGGTGCTGCGATCGCTGCAACAGGCGCCGGACCATCCGGTGCACCCGGCGATTCCGGAGACGGATTACCTGAAAGGCTTCATCTGCCGCGTGCTGCCCGCGGCGTGAAGCGGATTCGCCATGGGGCAGGGCAGGTGCCTTATCATCGGCGGCTCTGGCTCCGCTGCCGCAAAGTAATCTTCGCCCGATGCTGATCGTTGGAATCGAGGGCACGCGACTCGCCGAACACGAACATGCCCGCCTGTTGGCGCCCGAGGTCAGCGGCGCGATCCTGTTCAGCCGCAATTACGCGGATCGCGAGCAATTGCAGGTGCTGGTGGACTCGATCCGCGCATTGCGCGGCGCAGCATTCGTGATCTGCGTCGATCACGAAGGCGGTCCGGTGCAGCGTTTCCGGGAGGGCTTTACGCGCTTGCCGCCATTGAAGCGGATCGGCGAGCTGTACCATCGCGAACGCGACGCAGCGGTGGCAATGGCGGAAATGCACGCGATCGTGATGGCAAGCGAATTGCGCGCCTGCGACATCGACCTGTCGTTCGCGCCGGTAGTGGATCTTGCACGTGGCAATCGCGTGATCGGCGAGCGTGCGTTCGATTCCGATCCGCAGGTGGTCGCGGAACTGGGGGCGGCGTACGTGCGCGGGATGCGGCTAGCTGGCATGGCCGCGACACTGAAGCATTATCCGGGACACGGCTCGATTCCAGAGGATACGCATCTGGAGGCCGCGATCGATCCACGTCCTCTGGCGGCCATTCGCGATGCGGATCTGGTGCCGTTTGTGGAGGGCATCGCGGTGGGCGCCGAGGCGGTGATGGTGGCGCACGTGACCTATCCGGAAGTGGATAGGGCGGCCGCGGGCTATTCGAAAATCTGGATCGACGACGTGCTGCGCGGCGAGCTCGGATTTCATGGCGTGGTGTTCAGCGACGATGTCGGTATGGCCGCGGCGGAATCCGCCGGCGGCATCGGCGGCCGCGTCACCGCGCATCTCGATGCGGGCTGCGACCTGGTGCTGGTCTGCGCCTCGGCGATGGTGGACGCAGCGATTGCGTCGGTACGCGGCCGTGCGCCCTGCGCGGACGAGAAAGTCCGAACGCTATGCGGCAGCGTTGCGGAGGGCTGGCAGGCCTTGCGTGACAATCCGCAGCACGCGCGTTACGTCGCGGCGCTGCGCGATCTGGCCACATCCGGAGCGGCCAGCGCATGAGCGCGCAGCACGGCCCACTCGCCGCAGTATTGCCGCGCGCCGAATGCCTCCACGAGCGCGGCGCAGTGGAAGCGGCGATCGCACGCATCGGCGCCGAAATCACCGCGGCCTTGCGTGGCGAGCGTGCGGTGTTCCTCACGGTGATGAACGGCGGGATGTTTTTCGCGGCACCGCTTGCGTTTGCGATCGACGCCGATCTCGAATTCGACTACGTGCATGCCAGCCGCTATCGCGGCGGGACGAGCGGGCACGACATCGAATGGATCCGGCGGCCGCAGGCGCGGCTGTCCGGACGCACGGTGATCCTGGTCGACGACATCCTCGACGAGGGCTACACGCTCGAAGCCTTGCGCGACTTCTGCATCGCGGAAGGCGCGAAGCGCGTGCTGGTCGCGGTGCTGTGCCTGAAGCGTCACGATCGCAGGGTGCGCGGATTGCGCGCGGATTTCGTGGGGCTGGAAGTGCCCGACCGCTACGTGTTTGGATATGGACTGGACTACCACGGACAAGGGCGCAACCTGCCGGGCATCTTCGCTCTGCGCGACGAGGGGGTGGGGGATGGGTAGCGGGGGCGCGATCGGGCAGCGCTCGTGCGGGGTCGCAATCTTGCGGTGGCGCATCGGCCTTGCGCCCCCACTGCCCATTCCCAATCCCCGCTTCGCGTGAAAGAAGTTGCATGAATACCTCTCCGTCTCCATCAAATATCTCCCTCGCCATCATCGGCGGCACCGGCGTGTATGCGTTCCCCGGACTGGAGCGCGCGCGACGCCAGGAAATCACTACGCACTGGGGGGCGCCGTCTTCGCCGATCGTGACCGGAGAGGTGGCTGGAAAACACGTGGCGTTTCTGGCGCGCCACGGTGAAAGCCACGCCTTTGCGCCGCATCACATCAACTACCGCGCCAATATCGATGCATTGCACGGGCTGGGGGCGAGACGCGTGATCGGCGTGAACGCGGTTGGGGGGATTCGCGACGACATGGGGCCGCGCGTGCTCGCAATTCCGGACCAGTTGATCGACTACACCAGCGGCCGGGCTTCCAGTTTTTGCGACGCGGACGGCGAGGCCGTGCTGCACATCGAATTTGGCGAGCCCTACACCGCATCCTTGCGGCGCGACCTGCTGGACGCCGCGCAGCGCGGCGGCGTTGCCGTGGTCGACGGCGGTTGCTACGGCGCCACGCAGGGGCCGCGCCTCGAGACTAGGGCCGAGATCGCGCGGATGCGTCGGGATGGCTGCGATCTGGTCGGCATGACCGGCATGCCCGAAGCCGCGCTGGCGCGCGAACGCGGCATGGATTACGCCTGCATCGCGGTGGTCGCCAACTGGGCGGCGGGCTGCGGCCCGGATCCGGAGGCCCCGATCAGTCTCGAAGAAATCCACGCGCATCTTGCGGCTGCCACCCGCCGCGTGCCGGAGATCGTGAACGCACTTCTCGCGGGTTGAGCGAACTGGGTCACCCTTCGGCGCTTGCGCGCAGGATGAGCCGGAATGATACTCATCGCCCCCGGCAGCACCATGCCGGGCATGGATCGTTGCGAAGAGGGGTCTTCGAAATGGCAGTAGGTACGGTGAAGTGGTTCAACGACGCCAAGGGGTTCGGTTTCATCACGCCTGACGGCGGCGGGGCGGACGTTTTCGTGCATTTCTCGGCGATCCGTGCGCAGGGCTTCCGCAGCCTCAAGGAAGGCCAACGGGTGAAGTTCGAGATCGTGCAGGGCCCGAAGGGCATGCAGGCATCGGAAGTGACCGCCGAAGGCGAGGCAGCGTCGGCAGCCCCTGCTGCCTGATTGCACGGTCTTGCCCGCGCGGCCCGCGGCCGCCATCCGGCTTTCCTGACGGTCGAAGCGCTCCGGCGTTGCCGTGCATCCGCGCGTTCACCGCTCGGTAATGGCGCGCGCGTTAAGTTGCCTGTACCACACGTTCGGGAGCCATGACGGTCGAGCACGACGGGCGAACGTGGGGAAGTCATACGGAAATGAGGAACATCCAATGGACAGCACACAGCGCCTTTCGGCAAGAGAACTCGTGGGCCAGCCGGTCCACAACCTCCATGGCGACAAGCTGGGTGAAGTTGCGGATGTCGTGATCGACACGGCCACCGGGCGCGTGATTTACGGCGCGCTGTCTGTGGGCGGCGTGCTTGGGGTGGGCGAGAAGCTGTTCGCGGTCCCGTGGAGCGCGATGCGGATTGAAGCGGACCACGACCATCGGGTCCTGCTGGATGCGACGCCGGACCGATTGAAAGCCGCATCCGGATTCGACAAAGACCACTGGCCAGACGACGCCGACACGGGCTTCATCGAACGCACGCACACCAATTACGCTTAGTTTGTGCGATCGTCCCTGATCGCTTCATCACGGGACGAGCTGATGGGCGTGTAGTCCATGCGTCGATGGAGACCAGAACGGCCTTCCGTGACCTGATTCTCACGACAGCTGCTTCGACAGGCTCACGCAACCGCAAATTGAAGCCGCGCGAGTTCGGCGTACAGGCCACCTTCGCGCAGCAGGGCATCGTGGCTGCCTTCGGCGATGATGCGGCCTTGGTCCATCACCACGATCCGGTCGGCGCGCTGCACGGTCGCGAGGCGATGCGCGATCACCAGCGTGGTGCGGCCGCGGCCGGCGCGTTCCAGCGCCGCCTGGATCGCGGCTTCCGATTGCGCGTCGAGGCTGGAGGTTGCCTCGTCCAATAGCAACACCGGAGCGTCTTTCAGGATCGCGCGCGCAATGGCCACGCGTTGGCGCTGGCCACCGGACAGCCTTACCCCGCGTTCGCCGAGCTGTGTTTCGAACCCTTCGGGCTGATCGCCCAGGAAGCCGAACGCCTCCGCGTCGCGGGCCGCGGCGTGCACGGCATGGTCGGAGGCATCGGCGCGGCCGAACCGGATGTTGTCGGCGGCGCTGGCGCCGAAGATCACGGTTTCCTGGGGCACCAGCGCCAGGGCGCCGCGCAGGTCGTCGAGCCTGAGCGTGCGCAGGTCGACACCGTCCAGCGTGACGCGTCCGCGCTGCGGATCGTGGAAGCGGAGCAGCAGGTTGAATACGGTGCTTTTGCCGGCGCCGGACGGTCCGACCAGCGCCACGGTTTCGCCAGCATGGATGCGCAAGCTGAAATCGTGCAGCGCCGGCGTGTCTGAGCGGGTCGGATATCGAAATTCCACGTGTTCGAACGCGATCGCGCCCTGCGCCGGTCGTGGCAGCACCGCAGGGTGGGCGGGATCGGCGATCGAGGGGTGTTCCGCGAGCAACTCGCTGATCCGTCCCATCGAACCCGCTGCGCGCAGTACGTCACCCCATACGCCACCCAGCGCGCCAACCGAACTGGCTGCCATCACCGCATAGAGCATGAACTGGATCAGCCGGCCCGCGTCCATCGAACCCGCCAGTACATCGCGTGCGCCAGCCCACAGCACCAACGTGATTGCGCCGAAGATCAGGACGATCACGCCGCCGGTCAGTACCGCGCGTGCGGCGATGCGCTTTTGTGCCGCACGAAGCGCGCGTTGCACCGCATCGCCGTAGCGCGCGCTTTCGATGCCCTCGCGCGCGTAGGCTTTCACGGCCTGCACGGCGTTGAGGGTTTCATTCGCGATCGCGCTGGTGTCGGCGATGCGGTCCTGGTTGGTGCGCGACAGGCGCGCCAGCCGGCGGCCGTACAGCGCGATCGGCACGACCACCACCGGAATCACCAGCGCGGTCAGGCCGGCGAGCCGCGGGCTTGTCCACGCCATCAGCGCCGCCGCGCCGATCACCATCACCACGCTGCGCAGCGCGATCGAGATGCTGGAGCCGATCAGGGTCTGCACCACTTCGGTGTCGGTGCCGAGGCGCGAGATCAGTTCGCCCACCCGGTTCCTTTCGTAAAACGCAACGTCGAGGCGGATCAGGTGCGCGTAGAGTATCCCGCGCAAAGCTGCGATGGCGCGTTCACCCAAGAGTGTGATGCAGAAGTAGCGCGCCGCGGTCGCGATGGCGAGGATGAGCGCGAGCGCGAACAGCGCGAGGAAGGTCGCGTTCACCAATCCGGAATCGTGGCTGGCGAAGCCGCGGTCGATCATGTGCCTCACCGCGACCGGCAGCGCCAGCGTCGCCGCCGACGACAGGGCCAAGAAGAACAACCAGCCCGAAGCAAGCGCGCGGTGCCGGCGCATGTACGGCCACAACGCCCCCAGTGCGGCAAGCTGGCGGGTGGGGTGTTGTTTATCCGGATCGCGAAGCTGGCTCATCGCCTTGAAATGGGGCTAGCCGGTATGGCTTCAATGATGCAGGTTCGCAGGCCATGGATGGCCGGCCACCGGAGTGAAAAACGCGCCTTTGCACGCGGCCCGAAGGGCGAGCCACATGGATGTGGCGAGTAGCGGCGCGGAAAACGACAGGGATGTCGAGGTTCCGGCGCGACCGCTATAGCGCATCGCGGATCACCAACAGCCTGCGTTCGGTCATGTCCTCGATCGCATATCGGATGCCTTCGCGGCCGAAGCCCGAGAGTTTCACGCCACCGTAGGGCATATTGTCGACGCGGAAACTCGGGATGTCGCCGACCACGACGCCGCCTTCGACCAGCGTGTCCCACGCGCGCATCGCATGGGTGAGATTGTCGGTGAACACGCCGGCCTGCAGGCCATAGTCCGACTCGTTGACCGTGGCGAGCGCGGCATCGAAGTAGTCGAAGGGTTCCAGCATCGCGACCGGACCAAAGGCTTCCATGCAGCTGACCTTGGCCGCGTGCGATACGTTTTCGAGCACAGTCGCCTCCAGCATGCTGCCCTTGCGCTTGCCGCCGCACAGCACTTTGGCGCCAGCGGATTTCGCTTCGACGATCCAGCCTTCGAGGCGTTTCGCCGCGGCTTTGTCGATCATCGGGCCAAGGAATGTTTCGGGATCCTTGGGATCGCCGGCCTTCAATTTCTTCGTGGCGGCGACGAAGCGCTTTTTCACTTCGTCATACAGCGACGCGTGGACGAGGATGCGCTGCACGCCGATGCAACTCTGACCCGACTGGTAGAAGCTCCCGGAGACCAATCGGGAAATCACGAAGTCCAGGCGTGGCCGCTGGTCGGCATCCACGATGCACGCGGCGTTTCCTCCAAGTTCCAGCACCACCTTCTTTTTGCCGGCACGCGCCTTCAGTTCCCAGCCGATCTGGCCACCGGTGAACGACAGGAGCTTCAGTCGCTCGTCCACGACGAACGGGTCGGCGTCTTCGATGCGGCAGGGCAAGATCGAAAATGCGCCTTCGGGAAGATCCGTTTCGGCCAGCACTTCGCCTATGATCAGCGCGCCGATCGGCGTGCGTTCGGAAGGCTTGAGGACGAACGGACAACCCGCCGCGATTGCGGGCGCGACCTTGTGCGCGACCAGGTTCAACGGGAAATTGAATGGCGTGATGAACGAGCACGGCCCGAGCGGCACGCGTTTGACGAAGCCGCGATAGCCCTTCGTGCGCTCGGAAATTTCGAGGTTCACGATCTCGCCGTCGATGCGCGTGGATTCGTCGGCGGCGATCCGGAAGGTGTCGATCAGGCGTTCGGCCTCGCCTTGCGAGTCCTTGATCGGTTTGCCGGCCTCGATGCACAACGCGTAGGCAAGATCGTCCTTGCGCTTGCACATGTGTTCGACGCAGTGCTCCAGCACCGCGCGGCGCTGGTAGGGCTTCAGTGCCGCCATGGGCGCTGCTGCCTTCGCAGCGGCGGCGATTGCCCGTTCGATTGTTCTGGCATCGGCGAGCGCTGCGCGCGTCGCGATTTCGCCGGAATACTTGTCCAGCACGGCAAGATCGGTATTGGCCTGGACCGGCTTGTTGGCGAGATAGTACGGATAGCGACTTTTCAGTTTGCCAGGCATGTTTGTTGTCCAATGGCGCGATCCGCCGACCCTAGGCCGGCGCACGTCAAGGTCGCGTATCGGGGCCATCGACCCTGAGCGCGAGTTCGCCGTCGGCCAGCCTGGCGCGTACCTGTGAACCCGGCGCAATGCCCTGCGCCGAGCGCAGCACCGCGCCGGCTTCGTCGAACAGGATCGCGTAACCGCGCTTCAGTACCTCGAGTGGGCTGACCGCGTGCAGCGCGCGTGCGAGTTCGGCCAGGCGTTGACGCCGCCTTGCGTCGTCGTGGTGCCACGTGGACATCAGGCGCCGGTGCAGCTCCGCTTTCCGTCCCGCAAGTTGTTCCAGTTGCGCGCTCGGGTGTCGCGACAACAAGCGTATCCGGAGTTGTGCCACCTGCACCGCAGCCCGTTCCTGCCGCAATGCGAGGACGCGCAACAGCCGCTGCCGCTGCGCCTGCATCCGCTCGCGACAGTGGGCGAGGCGTTGTTGCGGGCGCTGGGTATTGAGCCTGTTGACGGCATGATCCAGCCGCTGTACCGAGTTTTGCATGCGGCGATGCCACGCGTGCCGCATGCGTGCCTCGATCTGCGTCAGCACGCGTGCCAGTCCATCGCCGTCGGGCAGGATCAATTCCGCGGCGGCGGAAGGCGTCGGTGCGCGCAGGTCGGCCACGAAATCGCTGATCGAGAAGTCGATTTCGTGCCCGACCGCCGAAACGACGGGAATGGGGCTGGCCATGATTGCACGCGCGACGCCTTCGTCATTGAACGCCGCCAGGTCTTCCAGCGAACCGCCGCCGCGGGTCACCAGCAGGATGTCGTAGCGATTGGAACGGGCCGCCCTGCGCAACATGGCGGCGATCTGCAACGGTGCTTCGGGCCCCTGCACCAGCACGGGCAACACCTCGATCCCGGTCAGCGCGAAGCGCCGCCGTGCCACCGACAGCACGTCGCGGACCGCGGCGCCGGTGGCCGACGTGATGACGCCGATGCGGCGCGGGAAAGCGGGCAACGCGCGCTTGCGCTCCGGTTCGAACAGGCCTTCCGCCTGCAACTTCGCTTTCAGTTCATCGAACGCGCGCCGCAGCGCGCCTTCGCCGGCGTCTTCCATGTGTTCGACGATCAACTGGAAGCTGCCGCGCGGTTCGTAAAGACTGACCCGCGCGCGCGCCAGCACGCGCGCGCCGTTGCCGGGCCGAAACCGGATCCGTGCGTTCTCGCGCGCGAACATCGCGCAGCGAACTTCGGCGGCGGCGTCCTTGAGCGAGAAATACCAGTGCCCCGATCCGGCGCGTACCAGATTGCAGACCTCGCCCTCGATCCAGATCATCGGCAGCGCGCCCTCGATCAGGTCGCGCACCAGGCGGTTGAGCGCGGACGGTGTCAGCACTTTGCGCCGATCCGGGGCGTCGCGTTCAGTGACCATCGTCGGGCGGCGTGGAAAGGGGAGAATCGCCAGTTTCGCACGCTTGTTGCTTGGCGGTTTGCCGCCGGTGTCGGCGCATGCGCCCCCAGCGCACGACCAGGCTCACCGCGATCCACAGCGCGAGGGCGGCGAGAGGCCATGCCAGTACCTTTGGCCACCACGCGCCGATCCCCGCAATGACGAACAGCAGGATCGCGCCGCCCCAGAGCGGGCGGGTTTCGGCGTCACTCAGGACCCGGCGGTTGCGCAGCGCGGCACCCAGCGTGGTCGCCATCCGCATCGCACCGACCGCGCTGCGCCCGGCGCTGCCGTGCCCGTGCAGGCCGTGGCGTGGCGGCGGCGTGGCTGGACGCGCGCGATGGCGGGACAGCACGATTTCGGTGGCGTTTTCCAGATCGTGTTCGTACTGCTCGGCCAATTGCCGCACGAATGCCGAGTTTTCGATCGCGACGTCGATTTCGCAGTTGCCGAGCCAGCTCGCGATGTTGAGATTGGTGGAACCGACGCGCGCCCAGCGATCGTCGGCGACCGCGGTCTTCGCGTGCAGCATCGAGCCCTTCCATTCGTAGACGCGGATACCGGCTTCCAGCAGCGCGCGATAACCCGTGCGTGACAGCGCGGCCACCGCGGGCACATCGGAAGCCCCCGGCACCAGCAGGCGCACGTCGACGCCGTCCTGTGCGGCGTTGGTCAATGCGCTCAGGTACGGCGCGACGCCGATGAAATAGGCGTCGGTCAGCCACAGCCGCTGGTGCGCCAGGGCCGCGACGAGTTGATCGATTCGATAGGTTCCGCTGCTCGAAGGTTGGGTTGCAATCACGCGCAGCGCAACATCACCGGCAGGCGCGAGTGCGGCGTCGGGCACGGAGCCCGCGTCCAGCGGGGTACCCAACGTTGCCCAGGTTTCGGCGAACGCGTGTTCGAGGTCGGCGACGGCCGGACCACGGACCGCGATGCCGGTATCCCGCCATGGATCCTTGCCACGGGCGGGGTCGCCCAGCCACTTTGCGCTGACGCACACACCGGATACGAACCCGATGTTCGCATCCACCGTCAGCAACTTGCGATGGTCGCGGTTGATCCAGCCGAACGGGCTCAAGGGATCGAAAGGGTTGAACGTGCGTACTTCGCCGCCAGCGTTGCGCAAGGGCTGCCAGAAGCGCGAGCGGGATTGGCCGAGGCATCCCAGCCAGTCGTGCAGCACGCACACACGCACGCCGGCGCGGGCGCGCTCGGCCATGGCCGAGACGAACCCCCGGCCCACCTCGTCATCCCGGAAAATGTAATTTCCGAACAATATGTTGCGCCGCGCGCTTGCGATGGCTTCGAGCCATGCATCGAAATTCTCGCGCGCATCGATCAACAGTTCTACGTTATTGCCGGTCGACAACGCCGCACCTGCGGCACGCGTCAAGGCCTGTTCGGCGAGCATCCGGAAGCCAGGATGGCGGTGCTGGCGCGGGTCGTGCATGCGGGTTTCCATTGAGGCCCATGTTCGACCAGCGATCGCTCCGGTTCAAGCTAGAATGAGCGGTTTCTGCGTAGGCGCTGGGCCGGGGTCTGAGAGGGGGAACACGTCGGGATGGATGCGTACCAACGCCTGATCGAGGACCTGCCCGCGCGCCTGCCGCCCGGACGTTCCCAGCGCACCAGCGAGAAGGCGATCCGCGAAGCCGCCACCGGCCTGCGCCTGGCCAATCCGGCAGAGGCTCTTGGCGAGGTCGAAGACCTTCTTGACCAGATGCAGGCGACCACCTGGAGCGGCGGCGAAAGGGTCGCCGCGCTCGCGCACCTGAGGGGGCCGGTGGAAAGCCTCTGCCATGGCATCGAACAGCGCCTGAGCGCCGAATCCCACCCGTTGCCGCAGGCGAGTTCCGAACGTGCTGCGGCGGCCCAACGCCTCGAATGGAAACTGGCCTGCAATGACATCCTGGGCGTGCATGAATTGTGCGCGCCAACGGGCAAGTTGCCGAAGTTCAAGAGCAAGCTGGTGGCAAGTGCGATCGTGAGCGGACTGGTGCATGCCAACCAGGCCTTGATCTGGGCGTACCGGCAGTATCAGGCACCTCCGGCGGGCGTCTGGCGGCTCATGCATGCCTTGTACGCGTTTGCGGGCGAACTCGGCGTCGCAGACCAGATTGCCGCAGATCCGCTTTCCGACGGCGGCCCCCTTTCGGCCCGAACCGCCTATGCGCGGGCGCTGTTGCTGGCGATGAGCAATCCCTGTCGCTTTTCCGCCCGCGAATTGCAGGACGCCTGGGCGATCATCCAATGCGTGGCGCCCCAATGCGGATTGGGACCTGCGGGTTCGCAGGGCGTGAGCGTCGACACCGATGCCGATGCCGGCCCTGGGTACATCGCCGAAGACTCCATTGCCGAAAACGCCAGCATGCTGGCCGTGGACGTGCGGCCGGTGGCGCGGATTTTCGACGAGCGTGCTGCGCTGCTGCCCGAAGGCGCCGAGATCGTGGATCTGCCGTGGCCTGGTGGCGGCGTCTTCAGCACCCGCGTCGCATTCCTGCGTCGCCTCCGCGCAGGTTGGGCCATGGCCGAGCGCGGGCATGCGCGGCTTTCGGCGTCGCACGTCCTCGACCTCGTGGTCGGCATGCACGCGCTGCACTATGCCCTGGCCGGCAACATCGACTTTGCGACCTTCATACGCCAGATCCACGGCGAGGCGATCACCATCGGCCGGCACGAATTCGCGACGGCATGGCTCGCGGCCAGCGACGTGGCTCGGCCGCACACCTACCGCGCCGAAGTGCTCGATCAGAGCGAAGGGGGATATCGCTTGCGCCTGCAGGGCTCCGACGGCGTGCGGCTCCGGGTCGGCGAGGTGATCGGCCTCGCGCCTGTAGCCGATCCGTCTGAAGAGCGGGACTGGATGGTCGGTGTGATCCGCTGGCTGCGACTGGAAGGCGAGCGTCAGTTGCTTGGAGTGGAACTGTTGCACCGCACCGCGCGCGCGGCGGGATTGCGCCCGGTCACGAGCGAAGGCGAGACCCTGGTTCCGCAGCGTGCAGTGGAACTGCCGGGCCGGAATGGGCAGGATGGCCTGTCGTTGCTGATGAGCCACCACCTCGCGCCCAACGTCAACGCGGCTGAAGTCGTCCTCCCGGCGCTGGCGTCCGATTGGAGCACGAACGCCGCGATCGGCATCTGGCGCTGCGATGGCGCGGACGCGATCGGCAGTACGTGTGTCCGGGTTACCCTTGTTCGCGACGAACCCGTCGAAGTCGACGAACCGGAGACCGTGGCGTGACCCTCGAAATGCGCGATGAGTGCGAGCGCTGCAGCGTGTCCTTGGGTCCCCGCGACGTGGCGTGGATCTGCGTGTACGAATGCACGTTCTGCACGGATTGCGCGGAGTCGCTGCAATACGTTTGTCCGAATTGCGGTGGCGAGCTGGTCAGGCGTCCGCGGCCCGCGCCGGGGGACGCGTGAGCGCGGCCGCCGGGTTCATCGTCGCGATCCCCGCGCGCTTCGGCTCGACCCGCCTGCCGGGCAAGCCGCTGCGCCTGCTTGGAGGCGAGCCATTGATCGCCCATGTCGCGCGCCGCGCGCGTGCGGCGGGGGCGCGGCAGGTGATCGTCGCGACCGATGACGTCAGGGTCGCCGAAGCTGCAGCCGCCGGCGGCATCCAGGCGTGCATGACGCGTGCCGATCACGCCAGCGGCAGCGATCGTCTCGCCGAATGCGCCGCCAAGCTCGGCTGGGCGGACGACACCGTGGTGGTGAATCTCCAGGGCGATGAACCGTTCGCGCCGGCCGCCGGCGTGCGCGCGGTCGCTGATGCGCTGATTGGAGAGGATGCCGAGATGGCGACGCTCGCGGCGCCGATCGACTCCGCCGAGTTGTGGTTCGATCCCAATTGCGTGAAGGTCGTGCGCGATCTGCGCGGCCGCGCGCTGTATTTTTCGCGTGCCCCGGTTCCGTGGGCGCGCGATGCGCTTGTGCAGGACCGCACGGTCGTGCCGCGGGGCGTCGAAGTGCTGCGGCACATCGGCATTTACGCGTATCGCGCGGGATTCCTGAAGGCGTTCGCAGCCCTCGCGGCGACGCCGCTGGAGCGCGCCGAAGCGCTCGAACAACTGCGCGCGCTCGAACACGGCCATGCGATCGTGGTGCGGAACACGCCGGAAGCGTTTCCACCGGGTGTGGATACCGAGGCAGACCTCGCACGGGCCGAGCGCACGCTCGCGGCAATGGGGCAACACGCATGATCCTGCCACCGCCTGGCATATTGTTCGTGTGCCTCGGCAACATCTGCCGTTCGCCGACGGCCGAATACGTGGCGCGCGCCGAGTTCGACAAGCTCGGGTTGCGCGTGCCCGTTGCCTCGCGCGGGTTGGGCGACTGGCACGTAGGCCAGGGCGCCGATCCCCGCGCCGTCGCGGTTGCGCGTGAAGCCGGTTATGACCTGTCGCCGCACAGGGCGCGTCAGTTCAACGAAGATGACTTCAATCGCTTCACGATGGTGCTTGCCGTGGATCGCGCGACGCTTGCCGAGTTGCGCCGCCGCGTATCCGGTGACATTCCTCCGCCGCAGCGCTTTCTCGTGGCGGCGGGGCTTGCGTCGCCAGAGCTCGGGGACGCCGGCGATGTGCCTGATCCGTATACCGGGAGCACCGACGATTTTCGCGAAGTATTGACGTTGATCCGGCGCGGCGTCGATGCCCTGGCGTTGCGCCTGTCGGGCCGGACCACCGATGGGGACAATCCGCATGCTTCCCGGTGACATCCCGTTCCAGCCGGAACGTGCGGGCTATCGCGATGCCGCTCCGGAGCTCCCCGATGCGCTGCACTGGGTGAATTGCCGCGAGCGGTTGCAGCTGTCCGAGCTTCGCGGCAGTCTCGTGATCCTGGTCTTCTGGAACGCGACCAGTGCCAGCAGCGTGAACCTGCTGCAGGAGTTGCGCCAGCTCGAAAAGAAGAATCCCGGCGCATTCGCGCTGGTCGGCGTGCATACGCCTCGCTACAGTTCGCAGCAGGCGGATGCGGCGGTGCTGAAAGCATTGCGCCGCTGCCGCTTCCGCGCGCCGGTTGCCAATGATCGTGACTGGCTGGCGTGGAAGCTGTATTCGATTCCGGCATGGCCGACGACGCTTCTGATCGATTCCAATGGGGGGCTTGCGGCGCGTTTCGTGGGCGAAGGCCGGGCAGAGGAAATCGAAGAAGCCTTGACGCAGTTGCAGGAGGATTTGCCGCCCCCGCACCTGCGCCCCGCGCCCGACTTGCTGGAGAACGCGCGTGGCGGGACCGGCAGCGCGTTGGCGTTTCCCGCGCATGCACTGGCCACCGATTCGCGCTTGTTCGTCAGCGACACCGGACACCACCGGATTCTCGAATGCAGCCACGATGGCCGGGTCCTGCGGCAATTCGGGTCGGGTACGCCCGGCAACTGGGACGGGCAGTCGGCGGCGTGCGGATTCCAGTCGCCGCAGGGTCTCGCGATGGACCGGACCGCACTTTATGTCGCGGATACCGGCAACCACTGCGTGCGCAGGATCCGGATCGATACGGGCGAAGTGGATACCGTGCTCGGAGCGGGCCGGCCCGCCTACGGCAGCATTGAAACCCAAGGGTCGGGGTTGCGCACGGCGATCAACTCGCCGCATGCGGTCGCGGTCGACGGGGAGGTGCTGTACGTCGCCGCCGCCGGCCAGAACCAGATCGTGCGCGTCGATTTGCGCGCCCAGCACGTCACGATACTTGCCGGCGACGGACGCAGCGATGTGCGCGACGGCATCGGCGGCCAGGCATCGCTGGCCCAGCCGGGCGCACTGGCGCTGATGCCGGGCCAACTGCTGGTGGCCGATTCCGGCGGCAATGCGATCCGCCGCCTGCGCTTCGCCGATTTGGCGTTGACCACGCTTGCTGGCTCGTCTCCATGGGAACCCGGCCGGCTGGATGGCACGGGTCAAATGGCCCGGCTTGCGTATCCTTGCGGGTTGGCTGTCGCGGAAAACCGCGTGTACGTCGCGGACACCTGCAATGATCGCCTGTGCGTGCTGGATCCCTACAGCGGCGCACTGGCGACATTGCGGCTCGACCAGCCGCTGCACGAACCCCAGGGACTTTCATTCGCCGCGGGCGCGCTGTGGATAGCCGATCGCAACGAACATTCGATCCTGCGCTTCGATCCAGAGAAAGGTACCTGCGAGCGTGTCGAAGTGGACGAGTAGCCCCGGCTGGCGCAGCGACCGCGCCTTCACGCCCGGTACAATAAGACGATGCCTTCCGATGCACCGGCCTTCGACGGCAAGGCCTTCGTCCGCACGCTCACGACTTCGCCCGGCGTTTACCGCATGTTCGGCGCCGACGACGCGCTGCTGTACGTCGGCAAGGCGCGCAATCTCAAGAAGCGCGTCGGCAGCTATTTCCTGAAGCCGCAACTGGAACCGCGCATCGCGTCGATGGTGGCGCAGATCGCGCGCATCGAGGTGACGCTGACGCGCACCGAGGGCGAAGCGCTGCTGCTCGAGGCGCAACTGATCAAGTCGCTGAAGCCGCGCTACAACATCATGTTGCGCGACGACAAGAGCTATCCGTACATCTTCGTCTCCGAGGATCCGTTCCCGCGCATCGTGTTCCACCGCGGCGCCAAGCGCGAAAAGGGCCGCTATTTCGGTCCGTTCCCCAGCGCGCACGCAGTGCGCGAAAGCCTCGCGCTGATGCAGAAGCTGTTCAAGGTCCGGCAATGCGAGAACAGTTATTTCCGCAACCGTTCGCGGCCGTGCCTGCAATACCAGATCGGCCGCTGCACCGCGCCTTGCGTCGACTTCATCGACGTCGCGGAGTACGCCGAGGACGTGCGCCACGCGGTGATGTTCCTGGAGGGGCGCAGCGACGCGGTAGTGAAGGAGCTTGCGGCCGCGATGGACACGGCGAGCACGCGCCAGGATTACGAACGCGCGGCGCGCCTGCGCGACCAGGTCGCCACGCTGCGCAGCCTGCAGGCGCATCATTACGTGCGCGGAGCCAGCGCGGACATGGACGTGTTTGCGTGCCGTGTCGAAGCGGGCGTGGCGTGCGTGTCGGTGCTGTTCTTCCGCAATGGCATCAGCCTGGGTTCGCGCGATCATTTTCCCAAGCTTGCGTTCGACGCGGCGCCGGAAGACGTGCTGGGCCAGTTCCTTGCCCAGTACTACCTGGACCAGCCGGCGCCGGAAGAAGTGCTGTGCGACCGCGAACCCGCGGACGCCAGAGCGCTCGCGGAGGCTTTGTCCGTGCAGCGTGGCCACGAGATTGCGCTGAAGTGGCGTGTGCGCGGCGAGCGCGCGCGTTTCGTGGAGCTTGCCGGCCGCAATGCCGAAGCCGCGCTGCTGACGCGCCTGTCCAGCCGCCAGACCCTGCACACGCGTTTCGAGGCTTTGCGGGAATTGCTGCAGCTCGACGAGGCTCCGCTGCGCCTCGAGTGCTTCGATATCAGCCACACGCTGGGCGAGGAAACGGTCGCTTCGTGCGTCGTGTTCGGACCGGAAGGGCCGTTGAAAAGCCATTACCGGCGTTTCAACATCCGCGGCGTCACCGGCGGCGACGACTACGCCGCAATGCGGCAGGCGCTGGAACGCCGGTTCAAGCCATTGACACGGGGCGAAGGCGAGGCACCGGACGTGTTGCTGATCGATGGCGGCAAGGGCCAGGTCGGGCAGGCACTTGCCGTGTTGCGCGAACTCGGCCTCGATGGGATCGAGGTGGTCGGTGTGGCGAAGGGACCCTCGCGACGCGAAGGCGAGGAAACGCTGGTGCTTGGCGACACCGGGCGCGAGTTCGAACCCGGGCCGGAATCTCCCGCGCTGCATTTGATCGACGCAGTGCGCGACGAGGCGCATCGTTTCGCGATCACGGGACATCGCAAGCGCCGCGAGAAGGCGCGCGAGCGCGGCGTCCTGGAAGACGTCCCCGGTATCGGCGCGGCAAGGCGGTCGGCGCTCCTCAAGACGTTCGGCGGGCACGCGGGCGTCGTGAGCGCCGGCGTGGAGGAACTGTGCCGGGTGCGCGGCATCAATCGCGAACTCGCCGAACGCATCCACGCGTTCCTGCACGGGTGAAGCGTGCGATCTTGCATTGTTGCTGCACATGAAAAACCGTAGGGCGGGTCTTGACCCGCCTTGATGCACGTTAAATCCACCGTCGAGCTTCTGGCTGGTTAAAACCCGCCCTACGTTCGACGCGCCTGAAGGTTGCGCGCGCGTATGCGACACTGGCGCGGTTCGTTGGGAGCAAAATCGCTTGCGCATCAATCTGCCAACCTGGCTGACCCTGTTTCGCGTCGTGCTGCTGCCGGTCATGGTGGTGGTTTTCTATTCCCACGATGCCGTCCCCGCGGTGCCTCTGCGCGCCGCGAACATCGCAGCGGTGGTCGTGTTCGCGCTCGCCTCGGTGACCGATTGGCTGGATGGCTGGATCGCGCGACGCTGGCACATGGAATCCGCGTTCGGCGCATTTCTGGACCCGGTCGCCGACAAGCTGATGATGGGCGTGGCGCTGTTCCTGCTGGTGCAGAGCCATCCCACCGCACTGCTGGCGGTGACCAGCGCGGTGATCGTCGGGCGCGAAATCACGGTGTCGGCGCTGCGCGAATGGATGGCATTCGTCGGAGAACGCGCGCGGGTCAAGGTGCAATGGATCGGCAAGTTCAAGACGGTGATGCAGATCGTCGCGATCCTTATCCTGCTGTGGGAGCGCGACAAGGACGCCACCCTGCTGCGGGCGTGGTACGTCGGCGAAGTGCTGCTGGTGATCGCAGCGATCCTGACGATCTGGTCGGGACTGGCTTACATGCGGGCCGCGTGGCCGGTGCTGAAAAGCGGGCGCATGCCGGGTGATGGGGGCTCACCGCAGGCTTGATCGGAATCACGCGCACTCGTATGATTGCCGGCTCGCGCGGGAATAGCTCAGTTGGTAGAGCACGACCTTGCCAAGGTCGGGGTCGCGAGTTCGAGTCTCGTTTCCCGCTCCAGATTTCCTCACGAACCTCGGCCATGCCGAGGTTTTGTTTATCGGACCCGCAGGTTAAGCTCGACAGCCGTGGCAACAAGTGAGACGCATGGCCAGGTGGCAGAGTGGTCATGCAGTGGACTGCAAATCCACGTACGCCGGTTCGATTCCGACCCTGGCCTCCATGCGTTTCGCGCGGTTCGATGAAGGGGTTCGTCTGGGAATTCAGTCGCGCAATGCCGGTTCGTCTGGGAATTCAGTCGCGCAATGCCGCACCGGTTCGATGACTTGCGCCATCCATGGCGCTCGCCACCCGGGCCATCTTCGGCGTTCGTGCGCGCTCCGGCGCGCGCAGTCCGACCCTGGCCTCCATGCGTTTCAAAGACTGGTGTCGTCACGGCCATAACCCGCGTCCGTAGAGCGGCGGTTCGACGAATCCTGCACATCTCCGCAGCCTCCCGAGCTCGCGAATCTGGCGTCGATGAACCCGCCGTGACGGATTGCCGCCGGCGCATAAACGGTCGGCGTAGTATCGGAAGGCGAGTCGCGGCTTGGAAATGCAAGCGTGTCCACGCACGAATCGGGTGGACGCATCCGCAGCCGCAATGGAATGCAGAAAATTGACGGAGCATCATGTTGGCGCGACGCGAACTTGTTGGCGAACTCATGGATGATCCGGTGCTCGCGAGCGCTGCGCATCTTGAAGCGTTGCGAGGATTGCAGCGGATCAATCGGATCAGCTTCACCTCCGCCGCCTTGTGGCCGCGGATCGAACGGATTCTTGCTGCCGATCGCACTGCGAACGCGTCGCTGCTGGACGTCGCCTGCGGCGGAGGCGACGTCGCGATCGCGCTGGCCCGCCGCGCACGACGCCGGGGCTTTGTGCTGCAGACGGAAGGCTGTGATATCAGTGAGACCGCATTGCACCACGCATCAGAGCAGGCGAGGCATGCCGGAGAGCGGGTGAAGTTCTTTCGATTGGACGTGACCGCGGAGCCGCTGCCGCGGCACTACACCTTCATCACTTGCACTCTATTCCTCCATCACCTGGCCGATGCTTTCATTGTTGCCCTGTTGTGTACGCTCGCCAGGTCGTGCGATTACCTGCTGGTCAGCGACCTGATCCGCGGATGGACGGGCTATGCATTGACGTGGATCGGAACGAGGCTGCTGTCGCGCTCGTCGATCGTGCAGGAGGACGGGCTGCGTTCGGTGCGCGCCGCCCTGACGCTGGACGAGGCGCGTGCGCTCGCGACCCAGGCTGGGTTGCGTGGTGCGCGATTCGAGCATCAGTGGCCACAGCGCTTCCTGATGACATGGTCGAGTGCCTCCGGAGGTTTCCATGGCCGCAACTGAACCGCCGCGCGAGTGGGATGTCATCGTGGTGGGCGCCGGTGTAGCCGGTGCAATGAGCGCAACCCATCTCGCACGTGCGGGTTTGCGCGTGCTGCTGGTCGAGAAATCCTCATGGCCTCGCGACAAAGCTTGCGGGGGTTGCCTGAGCGGTGTGGCGCTGCGGATGCTCGCCCGCGCCGGCATTGCGTTGCACGAAGGCAGCATGTTTGCGCGCATGCAGCTGGCGTGCCGTGGGCGCACCGCAAGTTTGCCC
>JAJPJT010000071.1 GCA_021324095.1 Gammaproteobacteria bacterium | reverse complement strand
CCATCGCGGACGGTTTCACCAGGAAAGCCGAGGCGATCCGCGCAGCGTCGAGGCCCAGCACGGTCTGCAGCATCAGCGGCGTTCGCGCGGCCGCGTCGATCGCGGGATGCGCGCACACGAACAGCAGCTTCAACCGTTCGTCGGGAAATGCGTTCCCGTCATCGTGGATCATCACTTGCGCCTCATCCAGCGCGGCCGTGAGTTCGGGCGCGGCCTGCGCATGCACCTGCGCGTGTCGGGCCGCGTCGATCAGCCGCCGTCGCGCCGCCGTCAACAGCCACGCTTCCGGAGCGTCCGGCACGCCATCGCGCGGCCAGGTTTCCAGCGCGGCGCGGAACGCCTCGGACAGCGCATCCTCCGATGCCGCCACGTCATGCGACCTCACGGCAAGGAAGGCGAGCAGCCGCGCGCGCGAATCGCGTGCCGCCCGCTCGACGGCCTGCCGCGCGGCATCGCTCATTCCTGCGGCGGGACCAGATTCGCGCGCAACTCGATCTTGCGGCCGGGCAGCACTGGAAAACGCTGCGCCCATTCCATGGCGCGGGCGCGGTCGGGCGCGTCGATGATGATCAGCCCGGCGAGCTGTTCCTTGGTGTCGGCGAACGGACCGTCCTGCACCTTCCAGCCGGCGCCGTTCGCGCTCAGCACGCTCGCGGTCGCAGGGGCTTCGAGCCCGGCGCCGCCGACGAACACGCCGGCATTGCGCAGGGCCTGGAGATAGGCACCGATGGGTGCGTACAGGTTTTGCCGTTGTGCCGGATCTGCGCGGCGGGCGACGACGTCTGCGGTTTCGTGGATCAGGATCGAAAAGTTCATCGTGATTTCCTCTTGGGTTTCGTGTCGGTGGCGACGAATGCGCGTGCCTCGTCCGACAGCGCGATCCATTCGCCGGCATCATCGGGTTTCAACGTGACCCAGCCGTGCATCACCTGGCCGCCGCTTTCCATCCGTTCGGCGCGTTTGGCTTTCAGCAGCGCCGCGACACGTGCGGGCGGCAGTTTCAGCAACAGGTGATGCCTGCGCGTCAGCGCGGCGTAGATCCTGCCGTTGACCCGCAGCGCGTTGGAACCGAACTTGGGCGATGCGTCGTATGTCCATGCCTCGCCGTGGTGCGCGGCGACGGCATGAAACAAGGCGAGGGCACGATCGCGTGGCATGACACGTTTCTCTTCGTCAGGCAGTATGTTCGAGGACGCACCCGTGGCCTCGTGTGCCGCGCGTGCGTCCGCAACTCAGTTGCCCGGAGAGGCGCCAGATTGGGCCGCACCTCGAAGGCCTGGCCTGGCAGGCGCGGCGTGCGCGCCGCCCATGCGAGCGCTGCGTCGAGGTCGGGCACGTCGATCATGTAGAAGCCGCCGAGCTGTTCCTTGGTGTCGGCGTACGGCCCGTCCTGCACCCGTCGCTTGTCGCCCTCGAAGCGCAAGGTCGTGGCGGTGTCCGGTGCTTGCAGCCCGGCGCCCGCGACATAGATGCCCGCGTCCGTGAGTGCCTTGATGAAAGGTGTCCATTGCGACATGTACTTTGCGCCTTCCGGACGTTGAAACTGCGCGATGGACTCGGACGTGCCGTAGATCAGGATCGAGTATTTCATGGCGGTTCTCCGTGGATCGAAGACGGGGTGCCTTCGTTCATCACCATGTCGCGCCGGCCGTGCGCATTTCGACAGCCCTGTTTCAGAATTCTTCGGTGTCTGTCACCTTCGCGCGTCGCATCAGCCACGCGACGCCGCGGAGATCGGCGATGCCGACCCATAACCGGTCGAGCATGCCGTACTTGGACACGCCGCGGGTGCGCGGGCGATGGCTGACCGGGATGCTGACGCTCTCGAAGCCGGCGCGCTTCACCAGTGCCGGCAGGTAGCGATGCATGTGATCGAAGTAGGGCAGGTCGAGAAACGCCGCGCGCTCGAACAGCTTCAGGCCGCAACCGGTATCGGGCGTTGCATCGCGCAGCATCCGCGAGCGCACGCCGTTGGCGATCTTCGACGAGACGCGCTTGTTGAAGCTGTCACGCCGCGTGGTGCGCCAGCCGGCGAACAGCTTGATTTTCGGATCGGCGGCCCGCCGCGCTTCGATGAGCTTCGGAATGTCGGCGGGATCGTTCTGGCCGTCGCCATCCAGCGTCGCGATCCAGGGCGCGCGCGCCGCGCGCACGCCGTTCCGGATCGCGGTGCTCTGGCCGCTGCGGGTCAGGTGCCGCTTGATGCGCAGTTCCGGATGCTTCGTGCGTTCGGACATCAGCACCGCGAGCGAGTCATCGGAACTGGCATCGTCGACGTACACCACTTCATAGTCGATGCGGCCGCGCAGGGCGGCGGCGATTTCGGCGAGCAGCGGCGGGATGTTGTCGCGCTCGTTGTAGACGGGCACGACCACGGACAACTCGGGCATGCATCAAGCCTTGCCTTGAAAGACGCTGGATTATCGCCGATCGCTCCGCTGCGCGCTGACTTTCGCGCCATGCAATCTCCAGGGCGGTGCGAGAGCGCGCCCGGCGCGCGATGAGTGCTGCGGTCGCCGCCAAGGGCGGCTCCTACGAAAGGCGGCACGTTGCGGGATTTGGTAGGAGCGCGCCTGCGCGTGATCGGTCACCGACGAGGGGCACTCCTGCGAAGAGCAGCACCATGCCACGCTTTCTCAGCGCAATTTCTCGAGGATCCCTTCCAGCTCGTCCGCGCTGTGGTAACGGATCGTCAGCTTGCCGCGCCCGCTGCGCGCGTGCGTGATCTCGACGCGGGTGCCGAGCGTGTCCGAAAGTTCGCGTTCCAGCGCGGCGATGTCGGGATCGACGTTGCGCGATTTTGTCTTGCCCGACGATCTCGGCAACTGCGCGAGCCGCACCGCCTGTTCCAGTTCGCGCACCGACCATTCCTGATCCGCAGCCTTTTCGGCCAGCGCGATCGCGCGCGGCGCGGGCAACGCCAGCAGCGCGCGCGCGTGGCCCATTTCGATGCGGCCTTCGTCCAGCAGTTCGCGGATCGGTTCGGGCAATTCCAGCAAACGCAGGAGGTTGGCGACGGCCGCGCGCGAACGCCCGACCGCGTCGGCGGCCTGTTGCTGGCTCAACTTGAATTCGTCGATCAGCCGGCGCAGCGCGTTCGCTTCTTCCAGTGCGGTCAGCTCCTCGCGCTGGATGTTCTCGATCAGCGCGACCGCCAGTGCCGATTGCGGCGGAATGTCGCGCACGACCGCGGGGATTTCCACGAGTCCGGCGATCTTCGCCGCGCGCCAGCGGCGTTCTCCGGCGATCAGTTCGTACTGGCCGCGTCCGACATCGCGCACCACGATCGGCTGGATCAGGCCTTGCGACTTGATCGAAGCGGCCAGCTCATCCAGTGAAGCCTCGTCGAAATGATGGCGCGGCTGGTACTGGCCGGCGTGGATCGAGGCGACAGGCAGGTTGCTGAGGGTTTCGCTTGCCGCTGTGTCGTTCTCCGTGTCGGCGCTGCCCAGCAACACGTCGAGATCGCGCGAGCCGAGGCCGCGGCGTTTGGCGGCGCTCATGCCGATACCTTCATGATGGGCGTGCGTGGCTGGTTCGCGGGCGGTGAAGTGCTTTCGGCAGGCGGGGTGCCGTTCGTTGCCGGACCGTCGCTGCGCGCCGGAGCGGGGCCGATCCGCCGGATCATCTCGCCGGCGAGGCCGAGATAGGCGATCGCGCCGCGCGATTCGCGGTCGTACAGGTTGATCGGCTTGCCGTGGCTGGGCGCCTCGGCCAGGCGCACGTTGCGCGGCACCACCGAGTGCAGCACCTTGTCGCCGAAATGCCTTGTGAGTTCGGCGGAAACGTCGTTGCCGAGCGCCGTGCGGACGTCGAACATCGTGCGCAGCAGGCCCTCGACTTCGAGTTTGGGGTTGAGCCGCTTGCGCACCGCTTTTACCGTGTCGAGCAGGTCGGTGAGCCCTTCCAGCGCCATCGATTCGCATTGCACCGGGATCAGAACGCTGTGCGCGGCAGCCAGCGCGTTGAGGGTGAGCAGGTGCAGCGAGGGCGGGCAGTCGATCAGGATGACCGCGTAGCGGTCGCCCAGTTTCGCGAGTTGCTCCTTGAGGCGCGATTCGCGCGCGATCGCGTCCGTGAGTTTCAATTCCGCCGCGGTGAGGTCGCGGTTGCCCGGCAGCAGGTCGAAACCGGCTTCGGTGGTGATGATCGCGCCCTCGATGGGCGCTTCCTCCAGCAGCACCTCGCAGCCGTTCGGCTTGGCGGCGCGCTTGTCCACGCCCGCGGACGAGGTCGCGTTGCCCTGCGGGTCGAGATCCACCAGCAGGATGCGCCGTTTGGTCTCCGCCAGCGCGGCGGCCAGGTTCACGGCGGTGGTGGTCTTGCCGACGCCGCCCTTCTGGTTGGCGATGGCGATGATGCGCGTCATGGGTCGCAACGGTAAACGGGAACGGGATTGACCGGAAAATTCTGATTTTCCCGTCATTCCGGGGCCGCCGCAGCTCCATCGCGGCGGAACCCGGAATCCAGTGCCTTTTGCCCTTCGCCCGCTATGGCCAAGGCACTGGGTTCCCGCTTTCGCGGGAATAACGGGAATGTGGGTTGATCAAGAATTTCCTAGCCTACCATCGCGGGACTAGCTGTTGCGGGATGGAGTACGCGCCAGCTCGACGACGCAGCGCTCGCCCGTCGCGCCCGGCACTTCCAGCGGACGGACGGCCACGACCCGGAATCCCGCGGGAACCGCTGCGATTTCGGCGGGCTCGGCACGGCCCTTCATGGCCAGCCAGCGACCGTCCGGCGCCAGCAGATGACCCGCCCAGTCCAGCATGTCGGCAAGGCTGGCGAAAGCGCGCGCGGTGACGGTATCGAATGTGCCGCTGGCATCCTGCACGCGCGTTTGCTCCACCGTGACGTTTGGAAGCGGCAGGCTGCGCGCGGCTTCGCGCAGGAAACGCGTCTTCTTGCCGTTGGATTCGATCAGCGACACCGCGAGATCAGGACGCGCAATCGCCAACGGAATGCCGGGCAATCCCGCACCGCTGCCAAGGTCGGCCAGCGTTTGGCCGTGCAGGTACGGCAGTACCGCCAGCGAATCCAGCAGGTGGCGCGGGACCATTTCATCGGGATCGCGCACCGCCGTCAGGTTGTACGCCCGGTTCCAGTGCGCCAGCAGGTCGACATAGGCCAGCAGTTTCGCCTGTGCCTCGGCAGCAAGCTCCCGCCGCATCGCGGCGAGGCCGTCGGCGAGTTGGCGCGCGAGGGCGGTGTCGGGATTCATGTCAGCGGAGTGTCGCATCAGCCGAAGTGTCGCACGCGCGCAGTGTCGTACCCTCACCCGGCGCTGCGCGCTCGCGCTCCGCGCGCGTTCGCTTCGCTCCGCCTCTCCCGAAGGGAGAGGGAAACAGATGCGAACCCCTCTCCCTCCGGGAGAGGGGCAGGGGTGAGGGTCCGGACACGCGTGAAGCTGGAGCTTGCGCGATCTGATGCAGTCAGTGCGCTTCGTACCCTCACCCGGCGCTGCGCGCCACCCTCTCCCTCCGGGAGAGGGGAGCAGGAAAAACAGGAGCCCGCAAACGCGGGCTCACCGTTCCTCCCTGAATACCTGTGCGTTACGCGGCGACGTCGAGTTCGACCCGCGTCACCAGCACCCCGCGTTCGCGCAGGCTGCCGTTCAAGGTCTGCTTGATGCGCTGGTTGCGCGAGCGCAGGTCCTGCATCTCGGCGGCTGAGGTCGCGCGCTGCACCGCATCGCGCAACTGCAGGCGGATCATGTCGTCGGCGCGATCGATCACGGCTTCCGCGCGTTCGGGATCGAGCACCTGCCACCAGACGCGGCCACGCAGGGCGCCGCAGTTGGCTGTCTCGTCGCTGGCGCGCTCATCGACCGCCAGGGTGTAGCCCGTGATGCTGATCTTGTGGGCGACCCGCTCGACCAGCGGCACCACCAGGTGGGTCCCGGCGGTAAGGGTGCCGGCGGGCTTGCCCAGCCGCCGCAAGGTGTAGACCTGTCCTTCCGGAATGCGCTTGACGCTGGCCACGACGATGAACGCGGCGAGCATCAGGAAT
The DNA here is from genome assembly GCA_021324095.1 of Gammaproteobacteria bacterium. Taxonomy (GTDB): domain Bacteria; phylum Pseudomonadota; class Gammaproteobacteria; order Xanthomonadales; family Rhodanobacteraceae; genus 66-474. Next base: position 6,613 of record JAJPJT010000071.1, on the reverse strand, counting down.
ACGATGAGAGTCAGTGCGGAAATCATTGTTCTTTCAGACGGTTGTGATCAGTTCAGAATTATTGCCTTCGGAATATCGCGCAGGTAGCGGATGCGATTGTGCGTTAACTCGAATTTAACTGCAACCACCTGACTTGAGCATGACCGGGAAAGTTCCCCGGTTACGCCTGGTTTTGCCTTCGTAATCAATGGAGCAGGATTCGTGCCAAACCGGAGACCGGCGCCGAGACCTGGCTCACACACCGCGTCGCTACAATGGGCGGCTCGAGCAAGCCGGAAGACCGCCATGAGCTATCCCGCCACCCGCATGCGCCGCATGCGCCGCGATGCGTTCTCGCGCGCGTTGATGCGCGAAACCGTACTCTCACCCTCGGACCTGATCCTGCCGGTGTTCGTGCAGGAAGGCGCGGGCGAAGTACGCGACGCCGTGCCGTCGATGCCGGGCGTGGCGCGGCTCTCGATCGACGCGCTGCTGAAGGTGGCCGAGCAGGCGCAGCGGTTGAGCGTGCCCGCCCTGGCGCTGTTTCCGCACCTGGAGGACGAGAAGAAAACCGCCGACGGCCGTGAAGCGTTCAACGACGATGGCTTGGTCCAGCGCGCCGTGCGCGCGCTGAAAGCGCGCTTCCCCGAGCTCGGCGTGATCTGCGACGACGCGCTGGACCCGTTCACGACCCACGGGCAGGACGGCCTCATCGACGACACCGGCTATATCCGGAACGACGAAACCGTGGCCGTGCTGGTGAAGCAGGCGCTGTCGCAGGCGCACGCGGGTGCCGATTTCGTCGCGCCATCGGACATGATGGACGGCCGCATCGGCGCGATCCGCCAGGCGCTGGAAGACGCCGGCCTGATCCACACCCGCATCCTCGCGTACTCGGCCAAGTACGCATCGAGCTTTTACGGGCCGTTCCGCGATGCCGTGGGTTCGGCGGCCAGCTTGGGCAAGGGCTCCAAGCACACCTACCAGATGGACGTCGGCAACTCCGACGAGGCATTGCGCGAAGTGCAGCTCGATCTCGACGAAGGCGCCGACGCGGTGATGGTGAAGCCGGGCCTGCCTTACCTCGACGTCGTGCGCCGGGTGAAGGACCGCTTCGGTGCCCCGACCTTCGTCTACCAGGTCTCCGGCGAGTACGCGATGCTGAAAGCCGCCGGTGCGAACGGCTGGATCGACGAAAAGGCGTGTGCGCTGGAAGCGCTGCTGTCGATCAAACGCGCGGGCGCGGACGCGATCCTGACCTACTTCGCGCTGGACGCGGCGGGCTGGCTGCGGGACTGAAAGGGGCGACGTTCTTCCGACTTGCCCCCACCCCCACCCCGGCCCTCCCCTGAGGGGGAGGGGGAAAAGCATGTGCGGCACTTGCATGGACAAGCCCTCCCTGAAGGGGAGGGCAGGGGTGGGGGAGCTCTGATCGCAGTTACCGCGTCGCCACCTGGTTTCTCTGAGGAAGGAGCATCCCGCTCCCGGCCTCCCCCTTCCAGGGATGGCTCTTGCATCGGCACGCCGCCCCGTGAAGGAGCGTCCCCCTGCCGGCCTCCCCCTTCCAGGGGGAGGAGAAAAGCGGTTGCGGTGTTGCATGAAATAGACCCTCCCCCGGAGGGGGAGGGCAGGGGTGGGGGAGCTCTGATCGCCTCGCATTCGTCACCGTCGTCCTGCAGCCCGGAGGGGGAGGGCAGGGGTGGGGGAGCTCTGATCGCAGTTTCCGCGTCGCCACCTGGTTTCTCTGAGGAAGGAGCATCCCCCTCCCGGCCTCCCCCTTCCAGGGGGAGGAGAAAAGCGGTTGCGGTGTTGCATGAAATAGACCCTCCCCCGGAGGGGGAGGGCAGGGGTGGGGGAGCTCTGATCGCAGTTACCGCGTCGCCACCTGGTTTCTCTGAGGAAGGAGCGTCCCCCTCCGGGCCTCCCCCTTCCAGGGGGAGGAGAAAAGCGGCTGCAATTCGGCAACGATGCCAGGTTCACGCCTCTTTTATCCGCGCGGGCACACCATGGAATCCATTCCATCCACGGAGGGATGCCATGAACAAGAACCTGCTCGCGTCGGCGCTGGCCCTTTCCCTTGTCATCGGCGGCAGCGCCTGGGCGGTGCAGACGACCCCGCCCGCGTCGAACACCGGGGCGCCGCCTCCGCCCACGCAGTCAGCCAGGCCGACCGTTCCCGCTGCCTCCGGCGCGCCGGCCACCGCGCCGCCGCCTTCATCGCCGATGCTGCGGGCCGCCGGCCCCGCCACGGCGGGCTTGCCGGCGCATGCGTCCACCTCCGCGCGGCGCGCGACGGCCGCGGGTTCCTCGCGCGCGACACAGGCACGGCCGGCCTCCTCGAGTTCGGCGGGCACGGGTAATCAAGCTGCATCCGCGATGTCGTCGGCTGCAAAGCAGGCCGCGCCGCCGTCGGCTTCGTCGGGTTGACTTATTCCCCTCTCCCTCCGGGAGAGGGTGCTAGGGCGAGCGCACGGCGCTGGGGTGAAGCCTTTCCCCTCTCCCTCCGGGAGAGGGTGCCCCGTCAGGGGCGGTTGAGGGTCCGTACTTGTACGTGGCGGGTTGGGTCCATGGCGCTGCCTTGCGCGGGTGCGTACCCTCACCCGGCGCTACGCGCAAAAGCAAAAGCAGCGCGTTGCCCCCCTCTCCCGGAGGGAGAGGGGAAAGGCTGTTAGCGCTCTCGCTCCGTCACCCCGCCGGCGAATAGCCGTAATACCCGCGCAGCAGCGCCGCGACGCCGGGTTCGGCCTGCACCAGCCGCCGCGGATCGGAAAAATGCAACTCGCTGACGACCGCGAAATATTCGCCCGGATTGGTTGCGGCATACGCATCGATCAGCGTCGCCTCGCCGCGGCGGACTTCGTGGGCGAGGCGATCGTAGGCGCGCTGAAACGTGTCGATCCACGCGCGCCGCGAGGTGCCGCGCGGCAGCGGCGGCACGCCGTCCGGCGGCCCATCGAGCATGTCGAGCTTGTGCGCGATTTCATGGACGACGACGTTGAATCCTTCCCACGGATTCGCGAGGTCGTGCTCCACGTTCGCCCACGACAACACCAGCGGACCGATCTTCCAGGCCTCGCCGCTCAACACCTGGTCGCGCTCGGTCACGACGCCGGTGCTGCTGTCGTGGTGGCTGTGGCGCACCTTGAACTCGCCCGGATACACGACCACGCCCTGCCAGCCGCGCAACGCGCGGAAGCCCATCCGCAGCACCGGCATGCACGCCTGCATCGCGATCAGCAGGCGCTGTTTCGCTTCCAGTTCCATGTCGGTCGGATAGAACTTCTTCCGCTGAAGAAACTTCGCGGCGAGCCCGCGCAGCCGCTCCCGATCGGCCGCCGACAATCGTAGCGCCAGCGGACAACCGCCGACGGCGTTGTGCCACCGCAAGTCGTCGATCGCGGGTGGCGGACGTCGTCCGGGCAGCCAGTCGAGCCAGGTCATCTGTGTGATCCGAATGCCGGATTGCGCGGTCGTGGCATAAGCGTTGGGAGAAAAGCTTGTCATTCCGGGTTCTGCCCGCAAAAAGCGCGGGCAGCCTCGGAATGACGTGAGAGTAGCGTGCACTTCGCGCATGATCGTCGAGCAGAGGACGTGCGTAGCTCCCGCTACCCGGCTGGCGAAAAGTCCCCCCTCACCCGCCAAGCGCTTTGCGCTTGTCTCCCTCTCCCCCGTGGGGAGAGGGTGGGGTGATGGGGCTGAACGCGCCAGTGCGTAGCGTGCACTTCGCGCATGAAGTCGAGCAGAGGACGTGCGTAGCTCCCGCTACCCGGCTGGCAAAAGCTCCCCCTCACCCGCCAAGCGCTTTGCGCTTGTCTCCCTCTCTCCGTGGGGAGAGGCGGCCGCAGGCCGAGCGCGTAGCGCTGGGTGAGGGGGCTGAACGCGCCAATGCGTAGCGTGCGCTGCGTGCACGCTCGTTGAAACCCGGTCTCGACCGCAACTTGCCTTTTACGTGCGGTGGCGCATCATGGGTGTTCATTCAGAGATGTCGCGGCGCATGAATGACGAAACCGACCACGAGACCGGCGTTCCGCACAACCCGGACACGCGCGAACGCAGCAATCTTCCCTTCCCCGTGGTCGGGCTGGGTGCCTCCGCGGGCGGTCTGGTCGCGCTGAAGACCTTCCTCGAAAACATGCCGAAGAAGAGCGGGCTGGCCTTCGTGGTGATCCTGCACCTCTCGCCCAAGCACGAGAGCGTCGCCGACAAGGTGCTGCAGACCTCCACCCGGATGCCGGTGATCCAGGTCAGCGAGCCGACGCCGCTGGAGCCCGACCACGTCTACGTGATCTCGCCCAACCAGGACCTCGAGATGAGCGACGGCCACCTGCGCGTGAAGGAGGCCGATCGCCCGCGCGGGCACCACGTCGCGATCGACCTGTTCTTCCGCACCTTGGCCGACACCCACCAGGACAAGGCCGTCGGCATCGTGCTGTCGGGCACCGGAGCGGACGGCGCGGTCGGCATCGCGCGCATCAAGGAGCAGGGCGGGGTGACCTTCGTGCAGTCTCCGGACGACGCCGAATACGACGACATGCCGCGCAGCGCGATCGCCGGCGCGCAGATCGATTTCGTGCTGCCGGCCGCGGAGGTGCCGGACAAGCTGATCGAGTGGTGGAAGAACGCGCGCGAGATCCGGTTGCCCGAGCCGCCCGACGCCAACGCGCCGATCCTCCACACGCCGACGGACGAGAGCGAAGCGGCCGAGCGCGCGCTGCGCGAGATCCTGGAACTCCTGGCCGCGCGCTCGGGCCACGACTTCCGCTATTACAAGCGCGCCACGGTGCTGCGCCGCATCGAGCGGCGCATGCAGGTGAACGTGCAGCAGAACCTGCCGGCCTATCGCGACTTCCTGAAGGAACATCCGGAAGAGGCGCGGGCGCTGCTCGACGACATGCTGATCGGCGTCACCAATTTCTTCCGCGATCGCGTGTCCTTCGACGCGCTGGAACGCCAGGTGATCCCGGAGATCATGCACGGCGCGCGGCGCGACGAACCGGTGCGCGTGTGGGTGCCGGGCTGCGCCACCGGCGAGGAAGCCTATTCGATCGCGATGCTGCTGGCCGACCAGGCGAATACCCTTGCCACGCCGCCGGCCTTCCAGGTGTTCGCCAGCGACATCGACGAGGCCGCGATCGCGTTCGGCCGCGCCGGCGTGTATCCGGAATCGATCGTGACCGACGTGCCGCCCACGCGGCTGCGCCAGTTCTTCGCCAAGGAGCAGAACCGCTACCGCATCAACAAGCAGATCCGCGACCGCGTGCTGTTCGCGCTGCACAACGTGCTGCGCGACCCGCCGTTCTCGCGCATCGACCTGATCAGTTGCAGGAACCTTTTGATCTACCTCGACCGCGAGGTGCAGACGCGGCTGCTGGACATGTTCCATTTCGCGCTGCGGCCGGGCGGGTACCTGTTCCTCGGTTCCTCGGAATCCACCGACGGCGCGGCGGCCCATTACGAAGTGCTGGACAAGCACCACCGCATCTACCGCGCGCGCCCGCAGCCGCGCAGCGTGCGGCAGGCCGCTTCGGTGCTGCCGCTGTCGGCGGCCGGCGCGACCCTGCCCGCGCAACCCGCGCAGGCCGACCAGCGCCGCGGGTTTTCCTTTGCCGACATCCACCAGCGCGTGCTGGAGTACTACGCGCCGCCTTCCGTGATCGTGGACCGCGAAGGCAACATCGTGCATCTTTCCGAGCACGTCGGGCGCTACCTGCGCCTGCCCGGCGGCGAGCCGACGCGCAACCTGGTGGCGGCGACGGATCCGGCCCTGCGCGCCGAGCTGCGCAGCACGCTGTTCCAGGCCGTGCACGGCAACAAGAGCACGGAAGCGCGCGTCAAGATCGAGGAACCCGGCAAGCCGCCGCGCTTCGTCAACGTGGTGGCGCGGCCGTTCCGCGATCCGGAAGCCGGCGCCGACTTCGTGCTGGTGCTGTTCGACGAGGTCGAGGACGCGCTGGGCGCGAACCTCGAGCCCGCGCCCGAAGGCGACGTGCAGAAGAGCGCGGTGCTGCAGAACATGGAAGAGGAGTTGCAGCGCACCCGCGAGCGGCTGCAGAGCACGGTCGAGCAATACGAGGCGTCGAACGAGGAACTGAAGGCGTCGAACGAGGAACTGCAGGCGATCAACGAGGAACTGCGCTCGGCCTCGGAGGAACTCGAGACCAGCAAGGAGGAACTGCAATCGGTCAACGAGGAACTGACCACCGTCAACTACGAGCTGAAAACCAAGGTCGAGGAAACCGCCAAGGTCAACGACGACCTGCAGAACTTCATCGCCTCCACCGACATCGCCACGGTGTTCGTGGACCAAGGCCTGCGCATCAAGCGCTTCACGCCGCGCGCCACCGACATCTTCAACATCATCCCCGGCGACGTCGGCCGCAGCCTGCTGGACATCACCGGCCGGCTGGACTATCCGGAACTCACCAACGACGCCACCACCGCGTTCGAATCGCTCAAGGTGACCGAGCGCGAGGTGCACAGCGGCGACGGGCGCTGGTATGCCGTGCGCGTGCTGCCGTACCGCACCGGCGAGAACCGCATCGACGGCGCGGTGCTGACCTTCATCGACATCACCAGCCTGCGCCGCGCCGAAGAGCGCATCTCCTCCAGCGAGGACCAGTTGCGCCGCGCCATG
>JAJPJT010000118.1 GCA_021324095.1 Gammaproteobacteria bacterium | reverse complement strand
GTCCGGCTGGCGCTGCGCATCTACGAAAAGTGGAAGCGCGACACCCTTTATGAGGGCGATTTCCGGCCCAGCATCAGCATCGTCAAGGTGTCATTCATCGCGCTGTTCATCGGCGGCGCCGCGGCACTGATTGCGTGGATCCTGTACCGCCTGATCGGGCTGGTGACGCATGTCGCGTTCGCCGGTGCATGGAACTTCAATTTCGTGCAGCCGGGTACGCTGCATGCACCCTGGTGGTTGATCATCCTGGCGCCGATCGTGGGCGGCCTGATCATCGGCTTCATGGCGCGTTACGGCACCGAACGCATCCGTGGCCACGGCATCCCCGAAGCGCTCGAAGCGATCCTGTTCCGCCGCAGCAAGATGACCGCCAAGGTCGCGATCCTGAAACCGATCTCTTCCGCGATCGCGATCGGCACCGGTGGACCTTTCGGCGCCGAGGGGCCGATCATCATGACCGCCGGCGCGGTCGGTTCGCTGGTCGCGCAGGCGTTCTCGCTCACATCCATCGAGCGCCGCACGCTGTTGGTGGCGGGCGCGTGCGCCGGCATGGCCGCGACCTTCTCCACACCCATCGCGGCGACGCTGGTGGGCGTGGAATTGCTGCTGTTCGAGATGCGCCCGCGCAGCACCATCCCGGTGGCCATCGCCTGCTTCCTGGCGTCAGGGTTGCGGCCGTTCCTGATCGGGCCGGGCCCGCTGTTTCCCATCGACACCCAGTTCCACCTCGATCCCGCCGAACTCGGCATGGCTGCCGTCAGCGGCCTCTTGGCCGGTCTGCTGGCGACCGGGGTGACGTTCCTCGTGTACAAGGTCGAGGATGGCTACCGGAAACTGCCGATCCATTGGATGTGGTGGCCGGCCATGGGTGCCGTGGTGGTCGGCATCGGCGGCATCATCGACCCGCAGACGCTGGGCGTCGGTTACGACGTCATCTACGCGCTGCTGACGGGCAAGCTCGTCGGCGGGGCGGTGGTGGTGTTCCTCGTCGTCAAGGCGCTCATCTGGGCGGTTTACCTGAGCTCCGGAACTTCGGGCGGCACGCTCGCACCGTTGCTGGCACTAGGCGCAGGCCTGGGCGCCCTCGAAGCGATGGTGTTCCCCGGCCCCTATCCGCTGCTGTGGCCGCTGCTGGGGATGGGCGCGATGCTGGCCGCGGTGATGCGGATGCCGTTCACGTCGATCCTGTTCGCGTTGGAGCTCACCGGGGATTCCAGCATGCTGCCGGCGCTGCTGATCACCTGCACGATCGCGTACGCCACCAGCGTGTTCCTGATGAAGCGTTCCATCCTGACCGAAAAGATCGCCCGCCGCGGCCTGGACATTTTCCGCCCGTACCAGGTCGACCGGCTGGAATACATGCCGGTGAAGGAGGTGATGACCCGCGATATCGTCAGCGTTCCGCCCGGCATGACCGTGCGCGAACTGGCGGACGGTTATTTCGGACACGAACAGAAGTTTCGTGCCTACCCGGTGGTGGATGACGCCGGCACGCTACTGGGCGTGGTGGATCGCAGCCATGTCAGGGCATGGCTGGAAATCGATCCGGCCGGCACGGCGCGCTTGTCGGACATGCTGGCCACGCCACCCGTGGTGGCATACCCGGAGGAGAGTTGCAAGAACGTGGCCATCCGTGCGGCAGTGGAAAATCTTTATCGCATCCCTGTGGTGGATCGCGAGAACCGGAGATTGCTGGGCATGGTCACCCGTTACGACCTGCTCAAGCCGTACACACACATTTACGAGGAAGAGGTTCTGCACGAGCGGGTGTTCACGCGGCCCAAACGGGCGCCGAAAGCGCAGGGATAAGCAAAGCGTCACCCACGCAGCGCAACGCCCGTGAGCATGCCGCGCGCGATCATCACTTCCCGCTGCGGCCGGAACAGCAGATGGCGGCGCCGGCCGCCGAGTTGGTGCCACAGCACGGCCGCGCGAACGGCCGCAAGCAACAATGCGCGAACACGCTGCGCCAGCGAAGATTGCTGCAGGTACAGCGGATTGCCCACCACCGTGATGCGCGGCTTCAGCCCGGAGAGATTGGCGCTGTAGAGGTCGGCGAGGCGGGCGAGAATGGTCGGATGGGTGAGGGGAAAGTGCTGCAACTGTCGTTGCATGCCGGCCAAGCCCTCGCCGAGCCGCCGGTTGACCTCGGGCGCGCGAGCCAGGCTGCGTTCCAGTTTCATCACGCTGACCAGCATATGGAACAGTGGCGGGTCGCGGTCATTGCCTTCCACCTGCTCGACCAGCACGCGCAGTCCTCGACGCACGCCGCGGTTGCCCCCGAACACATCGGCGGCGCTGTCCGATTCGAGCTTGAACACACTGGCCAGGCTGGATTCCATCGCCTCGTCATCGCAATCGCCTTCGCGCGCGAGTTCGCGCACCAGCCACAGCGCCTGAAACACACCGGCCAATGCAAGCACGCGTGCCTCGTTCACGCGGTGCCTCCGATCGGCGGCGCGTCGGTAGCGTCGATCACTCCACCGCCGAGACACTCCTCGCCTCGATAGAACACAACCGATTGCCCCGGCGCAACCGCACGCTGGGATGCCATGAAGTGCACGGTACAGCGGTTGCCGTCGACGGCAACCCGGCACTCCTGCGGCGTCTGGCGATAGCGCGTCATGGCGGTGCATTCAAAAACCGCCGAAGGCGGCGCACCTGCTATCCAGTGCACTCGGCTGGCCGCCAGCGAGCGCGACTGAAGCCACCGGTTTTCGTGGCCCTGATCGACGTACACGATATTGGCCGCGACGTCCTTGCCAACCACGTACCACGCTTCGCCGCTGCCCTCCGCACGGCCGCCGATGTGCAGACCCGAGCGCTGGCCCGGCGTGTAGAACATCGCGCCGCGATGCTCGCCCAGCACGCTGCCGTTCGGTGCGCGCAGCTCGCCGGGTTGCGCCGGCAGGTACGTAGCCAGGAACGCGCGAAAGTCGCGCTCGCCGATGAAACAGATGCCGGTCGAATCCTTCTTCCTGGCAACAGGCAACTGCGCCGCGCCCGCGATGCGGCGTACCTCGGTCTTGTCCAGGTCTCCGAGCGGGAACATCGCGGCGCCAAGCTGGTCCTGGTCGAGCGCGTGCAAAAAATAGGTCTGGTCCTTGGCGCGGTCGCGCGCGCGCAGCAGCTTGCAGCGACCTCCCTCGAACGCGTTGCGCGCGTAGTGGCCCGTCGCAATCATCGAAGCGCCGTCTGCGCGAGCCGCAGCGAGGAAGGTGCCGAACTTGATTTCACGGTTGCACAACACGTCCGGGTTGGGCGTGCGGCCTGCGCGGTACTCGTCGAGGAAGTGCGCAAATACCAGATCGCGGTATTCGGCTGCGAAATTGGCGCTGCGGAACGGGATCCCGATCCGGGCGCACACGGCCAGCGCGTCCTTGCGGTCGATGTCGGCATGGCAATCGGGTGTCCCGTTCTGGCCGCCGTCGTCTTCCCAGTTCAACATGAACATGCCGGAGACTTCGTGCCCGGCGCGCTGCAACAGCAAAGCCGCCACCGACGAATCCACTCCTCCGGACATGCCGACGATGATGCGCATTTTCACGCCCTGTCGTGTACAGGCAGCAGCGAGCGCAGCGTCGACAGTGGCAGGCGCTGGCCCGCCAGCCAATCGTTCAGGGTGGTCAGCACCAGCGGACTGCGCAGGCACCCCGATGCCACGATCTCCGCATAGGGCATCCACAAGGCGCGGGTGATGCCGGCGTCGAGCGCGCGGTCCGCATGGTGCTTCAGGGGCCGGCCGGCAAACGCGAAGCGAACGATGTGGTGGTCGTGCACCGGGCTGTGCCATTGCTGCACGCCGATGAAGTGGTCCAGCGCGACCTCCCAGCCAGTTTCTTCCAGCGTTTCGCGGCGGGCGGCCTCAACCAGGGACTCGTCGTCTTCCAGATGTCCCGCGGGCTGGTTGATGCACAGATCGCCGTGGACGTCTTCCTCCACCATGAGGAAACGATCGCCATCGGCGATGACGCAGGCCACGGTGACATGCGG
>JAJPJT010000034.1 GCA_021324095.1 Gammaproteobacteria bacterium | reverse complement strand
GACGATGGGGACAGCGTGGGGATTTGGTGGAGCCAGCCGGGATCGAACCGGCGACCTCTACAATGCCATTGTAGCGCTCTCCCAGCTGAGCTATGGCCCCACGCTGGGAACGCGCAAGGATAGGTGCGGGCGATTTCAGCGTCAAGCTTTTGCATGCAAAATCGTTTCGCGCAATGACCCGTGGGAGGGACGTCTTGCACGAAATCGAATTCATCCGTGACCTGGCCTGCGTGATGTTGGCGGCGGGCGTGGTGGTCGTGGTGTTCCCGCGTCTGCGTTTGCCGGTGCTGCTCGGCTACATCATCGCCGGCGTGCTGATCGGACCGCACATGCCGTGGAAGTTCCTGACCGACCAGCGCACGATGCAGTCGATCGCGAACCTCGGCGTGGTGCTGCTGATGTTCACGCTTGGCCTCGACTTCAACCTGCGCAAGCTGCGCGCGCTGGGCGCGGGCGTGATGCTCGCCGCGCTGGTCGAAGTCGGACTGATGCTGTGGATCGGCATCGAGATCGGGCGGCTCGCGGGGTTGACCGCACGCGAAGCGCTGTTCCTCGGCGGCGTGATCTGTTTTTCCTCGACGATGATTGCGCTGCGCACGGTCGCCGACCGCGGCTGGCGCGGCGAAGGCTTCGTCGCCGGCATGGTCGGCATGCTGGTGTCGGAAGAAGTGCTGACCGTGGTGCTGATCACGGTGCTGAGCGCGATCGCGGCGGGCAGTGCCGATACGGCCGACATTGCGGTTGCGGTGCTGTGGCGGATGCTGCTGTTCATCGCCGTCGCACTGGTACTCGGACTATTGTTGCTGCCGCGCCTGCTGGACTGGCTGGCGAAACGCGGACGCGACGAGCCGCTGCTGGTGACGTCGCTCGGGATTTGTTTCGGCGCCTGCCTGCTCGCGGTGTGGGAAGGTTTCAGCGTCGCGCTGGGTGCATTCCTCGCCGGCGTGGTGGTCGCCGAAGCGCGCTGTTCCGCCCGGATCGTGCGGCTGGTGCGTCCGGTGCGCGACATGTTTGCGGCGATCTTTTTCGTGGCGATCGGGTTGCTGCTGGATCCCTCGCAACTGCTGCCGTGGCTGTGGCCGGCGCTGGGCCTGGCGCTGGTGGTGATCGTGGGCAAGACACTCTCTTGCAGCGTCGGCGCGTTCGTTTGCGCCGGACGCGGCGCGCACGACTCGCTGCGCACCGGGTTGACGATGGCGCAGATCGGCGAGTTCTCATTTGTGATCGCATCGCTTGGCATCGCGGCGGGTGCGGTCGGGAAATTCCTGTACGCCCTGACCGTGACCGCCGCGGTCGCGTGCATGCTGGTTTCGCCGCTGCTGCTGCGCATCGAGCCCGCGCTCCTCGGCCTGCTGCGGCGACTGACTCCGTCATCCGCACGTGCGCTGGCGGACGGTTACCACGAGTGGATCAACGGTACCGCCCGTGCCCGCGACGACGTGATGCTCGCGAAAATGCTGCGGCGCCTGCTGTGGCACATTGCCGTGAACCTGCTGCTGGTGTGCGCGGTGTTCGGCATCTGCGCCTTCATCAGCGCGATGCTGCCGCGCTGGTGGCCGCAGTTGCCATTGTCCACGGTCGCGCGGCGTTCGCTGGTCTGGGCGATCGCGCTGTTCGTGTCGTTGCCGATGCTGATCGCGGTGTATCGCAAGGCCGATGCGCTCGGGATGCTGTTGGCGGAGCTCGGCATCAGCGAGCAGGTGCACGGCGTACGCACGGCCGGGCTGCGCCGCGTGTTCGGAAAAGTCGTGCCGCTCGGCGCGCTCGCAGGCATGGCGCTGTTGATCAGCGCACTCGGCAGCAGCATCCTGCCGCCCCGCGGGGTACTGCTGGCGCTGCTCGCGATCGGCGCGTTCACCGTCTGGTTTTTGTGGGGCGCGCTGGTGCGCGTGCACGCCCGTATGCAGGCCGCTCTGCGGGACCTGATCCAGCAGGAGCACGAGCCTTCGCCGCCACCCTGAACGACGTCAGGAGCAGTGCCACGCCGGGACCGCGCGTCGAAAAACATTACACTTCTGCGTGCAGCCCTGCGACAACAATATTCCCTGCAGAAACAACCGGTAGCACGTGCCACTCACGATAATTTTCCTGCCGGGCTGTAGGAACCGTTTACACATCTCGCCTTGTGAGCGCAGCGAAGGAGAAAAAACGGCGCGGAAACCCGAACCTTTCGTCGCTGGCACACTACTTGCAGCAAACTGCTCGCAGGGGGAGCATGCCCTGACCACCGCCGGGAGCCTCCCATGAAGAAGCAGGTCATTTTTGGATTGGTTTTTGCTGCAGCCGGCGCATTATTCGCGGCGCCGACACCGGCGTTTGCGACAATCACTTCGTCCGTCAGCTTGAATACGGTCTTCACCGGCGCGACGCCGGCCGGCACGCCGCCGTGGCTTACGGCCACGTTCATGCAGACGGGCTCGAACACCGGCACGCTGACGCTGACCTCCAACCTCACGTCGCCGAATTTTCTTCAGGGCCTCGCAAGCTCCAGTGGCGCGGTCGGCTGGGCGTTCTACCTCGACCAGTCGCTGTCGGGCATCACCTGCAGCTCCGGTACCTGTGGAAACAGCAACAGTGGTTTCAATGCCGGTGGCTTCAATACCGGGCCGGTCGGCGGAACCTTCAATCTCGGCTTCGGTTGGGGACCGGGCAGCAGCCATCGTTTCGTGGCTGGCAGTTCCGCGGTCTACGACCTGACATTCTCCAGCGCGTTGACCGGCAATCCATTCGCGGCCAACAGTGCCGGATTCATGTCGGTGGCGCACGTGCAGGGAATCACCGTCGGCGGTAGCGGCTGGATCGTGAACGGGGCGACCTCAGTCCCGGAGCCCGCGGAGCTCGGCATGTTCGGGCTCGGCCTGCTGGCACTCGGTCTCTTCGCCGGGCTGCGCCGCCGCAGGCTGTGACCTGACATTGTGCTCGGGCAATCGAAGCAATCCCCGGCAACGGGGATTGTTTTTTTGCGCACGCGATTCCGCCGCCCCTCGCTGCGCTCGGGCCAGGCTTCGGCTGTCCGGAATCGCTCCAGGCGATTTCGTCGAATCCGCTACGCGGGTAGCAATCCATCACCGCCGTCAACACGCAAAAGGCCCCGCTTTTGGCGGGGCCCCTTGCGTGTGGTGGAGTCGGCGGGAAAGACTCGCGCCATCCATGGCGCTCGCCCTGCGGGCCATCGGCTGCGCCGATGTTCGCTCCGGCATCCGCCTCCGCAGTGAACCCGCTACGCGGGTACCGCTCCAATCGCCACCGACAAAAACGCGAAAGCCGCCCGATGGGCGGCTCCGCGTTTTTGGTGGAGGCGGCGGGAATCGAACCCGCGTCCGAAGGCGCTCCGCGCCCGGCGCTACATGCTTAGTCCAGCGTTCGGTCTCGTCCCGAAGCAGCACGCTGGACAAAGCGCACCTCGGGACCAGCAGGTTTTGTTTTGGCCAATGGCCGACCGGCGGCAGTCATCAGCGATCCCGTGATGATGACCCTACATCCACGAGCACGGGCACAAGTGGGTTCGGGGCTAGGCCCTAAGCGGCCAGAGCGTAGACGTCGTCGTTGGCGTCTGATTGTTTGCCATCGGATTTACGAGGAAGATGACGCCCTCGGCATGCTCCAAGCTGCTTCACAGCCCCCGTCGAAGCCAGGTCGCCCCCGGGGAAGGCAATGGTGGCGGCGTGACGGCGCGAAATCAATGCCGGCTGGCAGCGTGATTCACGTTCCCTTAGGCTGTCCCGTCTCCCCGCTCCATTCAATGAGCCGTCGCACGCAGCGCGGCACCTTCTTCCCCTCTCCCCCCGGGGAGAGGGCAAAGGGTGAGGGGGGACCTTCCCGATTCCGATTTTCCGAGCTCATGGGCAGCATCGTCTGGCTGGCGTCCTATCCCAAATCCGGCAACACCTGGCTGCGCGCGTTCCTTGCCAACCTGATCGCGAACCGCACCGAGCCGTTGCGGCCGGATGAGATCCGCGATTACACGGATTCCGAAGCGCGCGCCGATCGCTACACCGAACTCGCCGGGCGGCCGAACACCGAATTGAGCATCGACGAAATTTCGGCGTTGCGTCCCGAAGTCCACGCCTTGATCGCGCAGCGGGCGCAGGGCACGCGTCTCGTGATGACCCACAATTTCTGCGGGAGTTTCGACGGCTACCCGGTGTTCAACTGGCAGGTGACAGCCGGCGCAATCTACGTCGTGCGCAATCCGCTGGACGTGGCCGTCAGCATGACGCACCACTTTGGGCTGACATTGGACGAAGCCGTCGAGCGGCTGAGCGACGACCGCGTCGCATCCACCAACGACGAGCTGTTCGTGAGCCACGTCATCGGGTCATGGTCGACGCACGTGAGGGGCTGGGCCGAAACGGCAGAGCGCGCGCCGGGCAAGGTGATCATGCTGCGTTACGAAGATCTGCTCGAAAAACCGGCCAAGCATTTTGCCAAGGCCGCGAAGCTGATCGGGCTGGGCCAGGACAAGGCACGGATAGAGCGCGCGGTGAGGCACACCTCGTTCCAGATCCTCTCGTCACTCGAGCAGAAGCACGGCTTTGTCGAGGCCGTGGACGAGAAAACGCGGTTCTTTTTCAAGGGGCGCGCCAACCAATGGCGTGAGGCGCTGAGCCGCGAACAGGTGCAGCGCATCGTGGATGCGCATCGCGAACAGATGCAGCGGTTCAGGTACGTGCCGGCGGGGTATTGACCTGCCTCCACGTCTGCCTTGCTTTAGAGGCGCAGATGAACGCGCGCGGACGCACTCGCGGGCGTGTTCCATTCCGAAGGACGTTCCCGCAAGCCGGTCGGCCGCCCCTGTTCGAAAGGCCCCGTCTTGCCAGAAATCGCGCCTATAATCCATCGCCCTTCAGAGGACGCAATCGTGTCGATTCTCAACCCACCAGCGGCATTCGTCGCCCTGCCCGCACTGGCAAATCATTTGGCAGGCGAGCGGGATGCGATTCTCAGGGACTGGCGGTCGCGCGTGGAGGCGGAGTCGGAAACCTCGATGCTGGCGAGTTTGTCGCGCGCCGAATTTCGCGACGACATCCCGCAGTTCCTCGATCGCCTGTGCGCGGCGTTGCGCGGCAGCACTACGGCGGAGGCGGGGCGATTTGCGCGCTATCACGGCGCGCAGCGCTGGCAGCACGGCATGACTTTGGAAGCGTTGATCGCCGAGTGGAACCTGCTGCACAGCGCGCTGATGGACCGCATTGCTGGAGCGTCGCGGCACGGAGTCGATCTCGATTCGTCGTCTCTGCATACCGCCTACCGGTTGCTCGGCGAGCAAATCCGTCAAGGCATCGCGTTCAGCGTTACGGAGTTCGACAAGCGCCAGCGCGTGGAGGCCGAGGCGCGGATGCGGGATCTGGAAGCCGCTTGCGCGCAGCGCGACGAAAACGACAAGCGGCGCGGCCAGAACTTGCGCGAAGCTTCCCACGATCTGCGCGGCAGCCTGCAACTGGTCCAGATGCTGTGCGACCTCTTGAAAGCGCGGCCGGCGGACCCCGAGACCCGGGATCTTGTCGAGCGCTTGTGTGGTGCGACGGAAAACGTGAACCAACTCGTGCGGGACTTGCTCGACCTGGCGCGGCTGGAGGCCGGTCGCGAGGAGCGCCGCATCGATGCATTCGACGCGGCGGCAGTGTTGCGCGAGCTGTGCGACACCATGCGTCCGATGGCAGAGGCCGAGGGTCTGAAACTGGTCACGCGTGGAGAAATCCGCCTGCCGGTCCGCGGAGATGCTTTGAAGATCAAGCGGATTGCGCAGAACCTCGTCCTTAATTCACTGAAGTACACACGGGCAGGGTCTGTCGAAGTCGGATGGCAGCAGGAGTCGGCGCAGCGCTGGCTCTTCTACGTCCGCGACAGTGGGCCGGGTCTGCTTTTTTCCACGGCCGGCAAATTGGCGCAGAGTCTGGAAGACGCGGCGATGCCTGCGGCGGCAGCCGCGGATGCCGCACCGCATTTGCGGGCACTGCCGCCGCTGACCGTCGACGACAGCATTGATTCGCATGGCGAGTCGGCGGCGGTCGAGCGGCACGGCGAAGGCATCGGTTTGTCGATCGTGCGCCAGCTGTGCGAATTGCTCGATGCGGTGGTCGAAGTCGAATCCGCTCCGGGGCGCGGCACCATGTTTCGCATCCTGGTACCGAATGACTATCCGGGAACAGACAAATCGCGATGATGCGGCGCGCATGAGCATGGGGTGATGGTCTGATTTTGGCTCGCCAGATCTTCGCGCATCCGCGGGCACTCTCGCACGGTCAGATCAAAACCTGGATTCCGGGTTCCGCCGCGATGGAGCTGCGGCGGCCCCGGAATGACGAGAAATTGTTACGCTCTCCCCGAGTCCCGAGTCCCGAGTCCCGAGTCCCGAGTCCCGGTTTCACCCCGCCTTGTTGTGCGCGCGCAGCGTGCGTTGTTTCTCGATGTTCCACTCGCGCTGCTTCTCGCTCGCGCGCTTGTCGTGCGCCTGTTTGCCGCGCGCGAGGCCGATCTCGACTTTGGCGCGATTCTGTTTCCAGTACATCGCCAGCGGCACCAACGTCAGGCCCTTGCGTTCGACAGCGCCGATCAGCTTGTCGATTTCGGCGCGGTGCAGCAGCAGTTTGCGGGTGCGGCGGTCTTCGGCGACGACATGCGTCGAGGCCGACAGCAGGGGCGGAATCGACGCGCCGAACAGGAACAGCTCGCCGCCCCTGACCAGCGCGTAGGCATCGCTGAGATTGATACGGCCCGCGCGAAGACTCTTGACTTCCCAGCCTTCAAGCGCGATGCCGGCCTCGTAGCGCTCGTCGATGTGGTACTCGTGGCGCGCGCGCTTGTTGAGCGCGATCGTCGATGTACCCTTGCCGTCCTTTTCTTTCTTCTTTGTCATGCTGGTTACAATGAAGTGTTTCCGTCCGTGGTTCCGGTCCGGGCCAGTCCATGGCCGGACGACGCACTGAGGAGAATCGCGTGCAGATCCACCGCGAGGCGCTGGTCCGCTTTACGCCGGAACAAATGTTCGACCTCGTCAACGAAGTCGAAGCTTACCCGAGGCGCTTCCCGTGGTGCCTCGACGCCAAGGTGTCCGAGCACGACGGGCAGCATCTCGTCGCGCGTCTCAATCTCCGTTTCGCAGGCATCACCCAGCATTTCTCGACCCGCAACACACTGGACCGCCCGTACAGCATCCGGATGCAGTTCGTGGACGGGCCTTTCGATTGGCTGCACGGCATTTGGACATTTACGCCTTTGAGCGGTGGACCGCCCCCATCCGGCCCCCGGATCGAGTCCGGAGCAGGCTCTTCGGGCCTGCTTCCCCCGCATGCGGGGGAGGGAAAAACTGAGCGGCCTTCGGCCGCATCTACCCCTTTGGGCTGCAAGGTGGCGCTCGATCTCGATTTCGAGGTCAGCAACCGATTGACGGGGTTCGCCTTTGGACTCGGCTTCCGGAAATTGGCCGATCGCATGGTCGATGATTTCTGCGCGGAAGCGAAACGCGCCTATGCCTGAAGCGCCGCACGTCCGGGTGTCGGTGATCTATGCCGAACCGGATCGTGCGTTCAGCGTCGATCTCGCGATGGTCGAGGGTTGCACCGTGGCCGACGCAATCGAGCGGTCGGGCATTCGCGAGGCCGTTCCAGGCATCGAGATTCGGGAGGACCGGCTCGGAATCTTTGCCCGCAAAGCGGGACTCACGACACGGTTGCGCGACGGCGACAGGGTCGAAATCTACCGGCCGCTGAAGATCGATCCCAAGGAAGCACGCAGGCGCAGGGCGCGCGAAACGTGAAAGGCAAGCAACCATCCATGGTGCTTGGCGCCGGTGCGGCCATCCTTGGCCGCCCGTTCGCTTCCGCGCGATCTGCCCCCGGCAGTTATTCGCACCGCCCTTGGTGCTCACCCTTTGTCGCTGCGCGACTCAGGGCCGCCTTCGGCGTTCGGGCGCGCTCCCGGCGCGCCTCGTCGCAAACGCGTCAGCTCACCCACCACTGTCGTCACCCTGCTGCTGCTTTTTCTCCAGTTCCTTCTGCTGCTCTTTCGTCAGGTTGGTCGGATACAGCGGTCCGTACTTGTGGGCCTCCTGCAGCAACTCCTGCGGCGTCTCCTTCATGAAGTTGCCATCGGTGCGCACCAGGGTGTCGTTGTCGAAATACAACGTGAGCGTACGTTCCTGGACCGTGCCGCCGCGGTGTTGCATCGTGGCGACGTAATTCCATTGGTTCTGGTCGAACGGGCTGACCACGGAAGGCGTTCCCAGCAGCGCGATGACCTGCTGCTTGGTGAGGCCGGGTTTCAATTCGCTGACGTTCTTGCCGATCAGGAGATTCCCCTGCTGGACGTCCGGCTTGTAGATCACGTGGCAGGCGCCGAGCGTCAGCATGGAGGCGGTTGCGAGCAGCAGGGTGGGGATGGTCTTGCGCATCGTCGTGGATCGGGCGGTGAACGGCGGAATGATACACTACCGAAGTCGTGGGCCGGATCATGTGACATCACGCCCCCACCGGAGTTCAGCCATGGAATCCCAGGATCTGCGCAATGCCGGGCTGAAGGTGACCCACCCGCGCATCAGGGTGCTGGAAATCCTGGAACACAGCCACGACCATCTCACTGCCGAGAACATCTACAAGCTGTTGCTGGAAGGGTCCGAGGACATCGGACTGGCGACGGTCTACCGCGTGCTGACCCAGTTCGAAGCGGCCGGACTCGTGATCAAGCACAACTTCGAAGGCGGGCAGGCAGTCTATGAGCTGGACCGCGGCCACCACCACGATCACATGATCGACGTGACCACCGGCAAGGTCATCGAGTTCGTGAACGAAGACATCGAGAAGCTGCAGCGCGAGATCGCGGCGAAGCACGGGTACGAGATCGCCGATCACAGCCTCGTGTTGTACGTGAGACCCAAGAAGAAAAAGTAGGAGCGGGATTGGAGATTGGGGGCTGGGGTTTCGACAGCCCCACGCCAGCCCCCAGTCCCTAGTCCCTCGCCCCTGCTTTTTCCAGCATCTTTTCGGCGTGCGCGCGCGTTTCGCGGTCGATTTCGATGCCGCCCAGCATTCGCGCCAGTTCTTCGCTTCGGCTCTTTGCATCCAGCACTGCGATGTGGGTGCGGGTGGTGCTGTCCTGGACGATTTTGCTGACGGAAAGATGGGCGTGGCCTTGTGCTGCGACTTGCGGCAGGTGCGTGACGCACAGCACCTGGCAGCGCGAGCCGAGCGCCCGCAATTTGGCGCCGACGGTTTCCGCGACCGCGCCGCCGATGCCGGCATCGACCTCGTCGAAGACCATCGTGCCGACGCTGTCGGCTCCCAGCGCAGCGACTTCGATTGCGAGTGCGATGCGCGACAATTCGCCGCCCGAGGCCACTTTGCGCAGCGCACGCAGCGGCATGCCGGGGTTCGCGCTGACCGTGAATTCGCAACGCTCGCGTCCTTGCGGGTCGGGCTCGCCGGAGAATTGCGGCTGCAAATCGACGGCGAACGATCCGCCCTCCATGCCGAGCTCGGCCATCAACGACGTGACGGTTTTGCCGAGTTCCCTCGCGGCCGTTGCGCGCCGTTTCGACAGCGTGCCGGCAGCGACGCCATAGTCGGTGAAGCATTGCTTGCGCTCGGCGGCCAGTTTGGCCAGGGCTTCGCCGGCACCTTCCAGCGATTGCAGTTCCGCTCCCAACTTTTCGGCCTGCGCGTACAGTCCGGCCGCGGGCAGATGATGCCGGCGCGACAGGTCGTGCAGCGCGGCGAGGTGCGCATCGACTTCGGCGTAGCGCTCGGGATCGAGATCGAGATCCTGCGCGTAGCGCGACAGCGCATCGGCGGCCTCGCCGAGCTGGATGCCGGCGCTGTCGAGCATGTCCAGTGCCGGCTGCAGGGACTGATCGAGTTCGACCAGCCGTTCCAGTTCCGAACGCGCGCGGGTCACGACGCGCGCCGCGGCGAGTTCGCCGTCGCCGTCCAGCAGTTCGGCCAGTCCCGACGCGCCTTCCGCGAGCTTGCCGGCGTTGGCCAGCCGCTTGTGCTGGGATTCGAGATCCGCCAATGCATCCGCCGGAAGCGACCAGCGCTCCAGTTCGGCGACTTCGTGGCGCAGCAGCTCGATGCGGGCGGCACGATCTTCGCCTCCGGACAATTCGCGCTCGCGCGCCAGGATGTCCCGGAAGCGATGCGCAAGTTCACTCACCTTGGCGAGTGCCGCGCCGTTGTCACCGAACGTGTCGAGCATCGCGAGTTGCTGCGTGCGCTCCAACAGGGCCTGGTGCTCGTGCTGGCCATGGATTTCGACCAGCGCCGCCGCGAGTTCGGACAATTGCGCGAGCGACACGCTGCGGCCGTTGATCCACGCGCGCGAACCGCCTTCCGCAATGGCCCGCCGCACGCGGCAACCGCCATCCGCATCGTCCAGCGCCTGTTCGCGCAGCCATGTACGTGCTGCGGGCGCGTTCGCGAGATTGAATTCCGCGGACAGTTCCGCGCGTTCGCAGCCGGCCCGCACCATGCCCGAGTCCGCGCGCGCACCCGACAGCAGCAGTAGTGCATCGACCAGCAGCGATTTGCCGGCACCGGTTTCGCCGGTGACCACGGTCAGGCCGGTACCGAACTCGATCTCGGCAGCTTCGACCACGGCGAAATTGCGGACGGTGAGGTGGGTGAGCATGAGGAGGACTGACTGGGTCTGTGCCGGCGATTCTAATGAAACGGGGATGGGGGGAAGGGTAGCGGGGGTGCTGGGATGGAACCACGAACGAGTGCCCACATGCGCAGGTTGTCTCTCATCTTTGCGCCCCCGCCACCCGCCCCCAATCCCCGCTCCGCTTGCATTTCGTCCCCGTCACCCGTATTGATGATTTCGCAACCATGTCCGCAGCCTCCAATCATCCCCTTGATCCGCGTGCGCGCCACCTGCTGCGCACCCTGATCGCTCAGTATCTGGAAGAGGGCCAGCCTGTCGGCTCGCGCACCCTGTCGCGGTCGGCCGGACTGGACGTAAGCCCGGCAACGGTTCGCAACATCATGTCGGATCTGGAGGAACTGGGGCTCATTGCCTCGCCGCATACGTCGGCCGGACGCGTGCCGACCGTGCGCGGCCTGCGCCTGTTCGTCGACAGTCTGCTGGAACTGAAACCGCTGCCGCGCGGCGCCGTGATGCAGATCCAGCGGGAATTGCCGCGCGAGTCGATCACGCCCCGCGAATTGCTGGGGAACGCCTCCGCCCTGCTGTCGGCAATGACCCATTTCGTCGGACTGGTGACGGTTCCCGGTGCGGCCGACGCGCCGCTGAAGCAGATGGAATTCGTCTCGATCGGAGAGCGCCGGGTGCTGGCGATCCTGGTGTTCGCGGACGGACAGGTCCAGAACCGTGTGCTGAACCTCAGCCAGCGTTTCGACGCGCACGCGCTGGAGCAGGCGGCCAATTACCTGAACGCGCACTATGCCGGCCTGCCGCTCGATGAGATTCGCGTGCGGGTGCTCGCCGATCTGCGCGCCGCGGGCAGCGAACTGAACCGGCTGCTCGATACTGCCGTCGAGGTTGCCGCCGAAACTTTCGCGCCGGAGCCCGAATCCGACATGCTGGTGTCGGGACAGACCAACCTGATGTCGGGCGAGGAAGGTTCCCAGATCGAGCGTCTGCGCGAGTTGTTCGAGGCGTTCCAGCGCAAGCGCGAATTGCTGGCACTGCTGGAAGGTTGCGCGCGCTCGCCCGGCGTGCGCCTGTTCATCGGCGAGGAATCGGGATTCGAGCCGCTGAAGGGCTACAGCCTGATCAGCGCACCGTACGGCGCCGAAGGTCATGTGCTCGGCGCGCTCGGGGTCATCGGCCCCACCCGGATGGCTTACCATTCGGTGATTCCGGTGGTGCAGGCGACCGCGCGGCTCCTCACCGACGCCTTGAATCGGGGCGCGCCGGCCTCATAACTTCTGGATTGCTTCCTGGTTTGCATACCCGCCGCGGTATGCGAACCCGGTTTGCTTCATGAGAATCACTGCGAGACGACGGTACTGCGAGGATCAGCATGACCAATCCCAAGGAATCGCCCGAGCCGGCGCCCAACGCGAACGTGAACCCATCGGAGCCGGCCGGCGCCGCGGATGCGGATGAACTGGAAACCCTGAGCCGGCAACTGGCCGAGGCCGAAACGAATCTTGCAGGGATGCGCGAAACCCTGTTGCGCGAGCGTGCCGATCTGGACAACCAGCGCAAGCGCATGCAGCGCGACCAGGAACTGAGCGTCAAGTTCGCCAATGAGAAATTGCTGCGCGACCTCCTGCCCGTGTATGACGGCCTCGAAAGCGGGTTGGCGGTGGAGACCACCGACGTCGCATCGATGCGGGAAGGCCTGGGCCTCACGCTGAAGTCGCTGTTGAAGATCGCGGCGGACAACGGCCTCACCCAAATCGATCCGGTGGGCCAGCCTCTGGACCCGGAACGCCACCACGCCGTGAGCATCGTGGAGGCGCCGGGCAGCACGCCCGGTACGGTCGTCAGCGTGATGCAAAAGGGTTATGTGTTGAACGGCCGGTTGTTGCGGCCGGCGCTGGTGGCGGTGGCGAAAGAGGGCGATTAGAAGCGCGTTCCTGCTTGAGATTGTCCCGGCAACCCCCAGTTTGTGTTGAATATTCGGCGGCCTGCCGCCACAAACCTCCAGGAGCTGAAACATGAGCAAAATCATCGGTATCGACCTCGGCACGACCAACTCGTGCGTTGCGGTCATGGAAGGCAGCAAGACGCGCGTGATCGAGAATTCCGAAGGCGACCGCACGACGCCATCCATCGTCGCGTTCGCGAAGGACGGCGAAGTGCTGGTAGGTGCGCCGGCCAAGCGCCAGGCGGTCACGAACCCCAAGAACACCTTCTACGCGGTGAAGCGCCTGATCGGCCGCAAGTTCAACGACGCCGAGGTGCAGAAGGATCTCGGGGTGGTGCCGTACAAGATCATCGCGCACTCCAATGGCGACGCGTGGCTGGAAACCTCGGACGGCAAGCAAATGGCGCCGCCGGAAATCTCCGCGAAGGTGCTGATGAAGATGAAGAAGACCGCCGAGGATTTCCTCGGCGAGGCGGTCACCGACGCGGTGATTACGGTGCCGGCGTACTTCAACGACTCGCAGCGCCAGGCGACGAAGGACGCCGGCAAGATTGCCGGTCTCGAAGTGAAGCGCATCATCAACGAGCCGACCGCGGCCGCGCTGGCCTACGGGCTCGACAAGGAAAAGGCCGCCGGCGACCGCAAGATCGCGGTGTACGACCTTGGCGGCGGCACCTTCGACGTCTCGATCATCGAGATCGCCGAAGTCGACGGCGAGAAGCAGTTCGAAGTGCTGGCCACCAACGGCGATACCTTTCTCGGCGGTGAGGACTTCGACAAACGCGTGATCGATTACCTGGTCGATGAATTCAAGAAGGATCAGGGCGTGGACCTGCGCAACGATCCGCTCGCGCTGCAGCGCCTGAAAGATGCGGCCGAGCGCGCCAAGATCGAGCTGTCGTCCGCGCACCAGACCGAAGTGAACCTGCCGTACGTGACGGCCGACGCATCGGGTCCGAAACACCTCAACATCAAGCTGACGCGTGCCAAGCTCGAAGCGCTGGTCGAAGACCTGATCAAGCGCACCATCGAACCGTGCCGCACGGCGCTGAACGACGCCAACCTGCGCGTGTCCGACGTCGCGGAAGTGATCCTGGTCGGCGGCCAGACGCGCATGCCCAAGGTGCAGGAAGCGGTCAAGGATTTCTTCGGCAAGGAACCGCGCAAGGACGTGAACCCGGACGAAGCCGTCGCGGTGGGCGCTGCGATCCAGGGCGGCGTGCTGTCGGGCGCCGTGAAAGATGTCCTGCTGCTCGACGTGACGCCGCTGTCGCTCGGCATCGAGACACTGGGCGGCGTGATGACCAAGCTGATCGACAAGAACACCACGATTCCGACCAAGGCCTCGCAGGTGTTCTCGACCGCCGAGGACAACCAGAGTGCCGTCACCGTGCATGTGCTGCAGGGCGAGCGCGAGCAGGCCCGCTTCAACAAGTCGCTGGCGAAATTCGACCTGGCCGGCATCCAGCCGGCACCGCGCGGCATGCCGCAGATCGAAGTCTCGTTCGACATCGATGCCAACGGCATCCTGCACGTCACCGCCAAGGACAAGAACACCGGCAAGGAACAGCGCATCGAGATCAAGGCAGGGTCCGGCCTGTCCGAAGACGAAATCCAGCGAATGGTGTCCGACGCGGAAACGCACCGGGAGGAAGACAGGAAATTCCAGGAACTGGTGCAGGTCCGCAACAAGGCCGACCAGTTGGTCCACGCGACCCGCAGCGCGATCAAGGAGCATGGCGGCAAGGTGGGCGGCGACGTGATCGGCCGCGCCGAGGAAGCGCTGTCGGAACTCGAGAAGGTGATGAAGGGCGACGACAAGGCCGCGATCGAATCGCGCATCTCCAAATTGGAGGAAGCCGCG
>JAJPJT010000044.1 GCA_021324095.1 Gammaproteobacteria bacterium | reverse complement strand
TACCGGACGAGCACGGCCGTTTCGGGCCGTACGGCGGCAGCTTCGTCGCGGAAACCCTGATCGCGCCGCTGGAAGAATTGACCGCGGCGTATCTGCGCCTGCGCGACGACCCTGCATTCCAAAAAGAGTTTGCCGACGACCTGAAGCATTACGTCGGCCGGCCGTCGCCGATCTACCACGCGAAGCGCCTGTCCGAACGCATCGGCGGCGCGCAGATCCTCCTGAAGCGCGAGGACCTCAATCACACCGGCGCGCACAAGATCAACAACACCGTTGGCCAGGCGCTGGTTGCGCGCGCGATGGGCAAGCGCCGCGTCATTGCCGAAACCGGGGCGGGCCAGCACGGCGTCGCGACGGCGACCGTGTGCGCGCGCTTCGGGATGAAGTGCGTCGTGTACATGGGCGCCGTCGACATCGAGCGCCAGAAGATCAACGTCTATCGCATGAAGTTGTTGGGCGCAGAAGTGATTCCAGTGACGTCAGGTTCGCAAACCTTGAAGGACGCATTGAACGAAGCGCTGCGCGATTGGGTCACCAACGTGGCCGATACGTTCTACATCATCGGTACGGTCGCGGGCCCGCATCCTTATCCGATGATGGTGCGCGACTTCAACGCGGTGGTGGGCCGGGAAGCGCGCGCGCAGATGCTCGAGGAATACGGGCGTCTGCCGGATGTGTTGACCGCATGCGTGGGCGGTGGATCGAACGCCATCGGATTGTTCCACGCCTTCCTCAACGACAAGGACGTGCGCATCGTCGGCGCGGAAGCGGCCGGCGGGGGCATCGCGACGGGTCATCACGCGGCATCGCTGGCGGCCGGCCGGCCGGGCGTGCTGCACGGCAATCGCACCTACGTGCTGTGCGACGACGATGGCCAGATCACCGAGACGCACTCGGTGTCGGCGGGACTCGATTATCCCGGCGTCGGTCCGGAGCATGCGTTCCTGAAGGACACCGGTCGCGCGGAATACGTCGGCATCACCGACGACGAAGCGCTGGTCGCGTTCCACTTGTTGTGCGAAACCGAGGGTATCCTGCCGGCGCTGGAATCCAGCCATGCGGTCGCCGAAGCGATCAAGCTGGCGCGCGGGTTGCCGAAAGACAAGTTGATCCTGTGCAACCTGTCCGGGCGTGGCGACAAGGATGTGCATACGATTGCGAAGCGGGAGGGGATGGAGCTATGAGAAGCGAGGGGCGAGCGGTGAGGGGCGAGGGCGCTCCGAACGGCAGGGATGGGGGGTGTGTGGTGGGGGCGGCTGTCGGCCGCGTATCCACCACGACGCGGCCTTGAGCACGACATTTCACTTTCGCGACATGGTCCGATATTTCGTCCGCACTACCCGTCCCCATTCCGCCCTGTCAATGAACCGCATTTCCACTCGTTTCGACCAACTTCGCGTAAACAAGCGCACCGCCCTGATCCCGTTCATTACCGCCGGCGATCCGATTCCGGACGCAACCGTCGCGTTGATGCATGCGCTGGTCGAAGCCGGCGCCGACCTCATCGAACTCGGCGTGCCGTTTTCGGATCCGATGGCCGATGGCCCGGTGATCCAGCACGCGGACGAACGCGCCCTGCGCAGGCACGTCGGCATCGCCGCCATTCTTGGATGGGTGCGCGAATTCCGTGAAAGCAATGCGGATACGCCCCTCGTGCTGATGGGCTATCTCAATCCGATCGCGATCCACGGCATCGAACGCTTTGCGCGCGAGGCGGTGGAGGCCGGCGTCGATGGCGTGCTGGTGGTCGACTGTCCCATCGAGGAAGACGCGACCCTGCAGCCGCTGCGGGATGAGAGCTTGCAGCGCATCCTGCTCGCCGCGCCGACGACCTCGGACGCGCGCCTCGCGCGCGCCATCGAGGCGGCGGAAGGTTATCTGTATTACGTGTCCTTCGCCGGCATCACCGGCGCGGCGAAGCTGTCGACGGGGGACATCGCGCAGCGTGTCGGCGATCTGCGCCGGCGCGCGAAGGTGCCGGTCGCGGTCGGTTTCGGGATCAAGGACGCGGAGAGCGCCAGGGCCGTGGCCGAATTCACCGACGCCGTGGTGATCGGTTCGGCTTTGGTCGCGACGCTCGCCGACGCAAAGGGTTCCGATGTCGCCTGCCAACGTGCGCGCGCCTTTCTTGCACCGATCCGGGCCGCGCTGGACGGGCGCTGAAGCAGGGTGCGGTGTATCCTTGATGGCTGGACTCCACGCAGGAACCGCCCGTGTCCTGGCTCCAGAAGCTGACCTCCCCGAAGATCCGTACCGAAACCACGCCGAGCCGTGGCAAGGTACCGGAAGGCGTGTGGGAAAAGTGCTCCGGTTGCGGTATCGGGCTGTACCGCCCCGAACTCGAACGCAACCTGATGGTTTGCCCGAAATGCGGCCACCATCACCCCATCGGTGCGCGCGCACGCCTCGCCGCATTCCTGGACGAAGGTGGCGACGAGCTTGACGCCGGCCTTGCGCCCGTCGATGCGCTGAAGTTCAAGGACTCGAAACGATATCGCGACCGCATCCTCGCCGCGCAGAAAGCAACCGGCGAGAAGGACGCGCTGGTGGCGGTGGAGGGCACGCTCAAGCGCATCCCGGTCGTTGCCTGCGCTTTCGAGTTTTCCTACATGGGCGGTTCGATGGGATCCGTCGTCGGCGAGAAGATCACCCGCGCCGCCGAAGCGGCGCTGCGCGGCAAGACGCCGTTCATCTGCTTCACCGCTACCGGCGGTGCGCGGATGCAGGAAGGACTGCAGTCGCTGCTGCAGATGGCAAAGACATCGGCCGCGCTCGCACGCCTGCGCGCTGCGGGCCTGCCTTACATCGTGGTGCTGACCCACCCGACCACCGGCGGCGTCTCCGCGAGTCTCGCCATGCTGGGCGACATCCACATTGCCGAGCCCAAGGCATTGATCGGTTTCGCGGGGCCACGCGTGATCGAGCAGACCGTGCGCGAAACGCTGCCCGAAGGCTTCCAGCGATCCGAGTTCCTGCTCGAGCACGGGGCCATCGACATGATCTGCGACCGCCGCGAGCTGCGCGACCGGATCGCCGATCTCGTCGCGATCCTGATGCACCACGCGAAAGTGGCGTAACGCCCTTGCGCGGCGTTGCACTTGCCGAGGGGCTGTCTCTCAGCTCGTCATTCCGTGGCCATCGCCGGTGTCATCGGCGCTGCAACCCGGAATCCATGGCCTTCGCGAACGACTTTTCGACATCCCTGTCTTTTTCCGTCCGCCTCCCGGGCGGCCGGGTGACTTTCCGTTGCGTGGCCAGGAGAAAGTCACCAAAGAGAAGGCCACCCCGCGAACACGTCCTCCGCACGTCCATGTGCTCCGGATCCGCTCGCGGCCGCCGGGGTTCGCCGACGGCACTTCCTTGTGCCGGCGGCGAACTGGCGCACCTCCTGTGCGCCATCCTTCGGACTTATCGGTCGCCCGCTCGCCGTGTTCGAGGGGCCCCGTTCGGCGCACTTCCTGTGCGCGTGCTTGGACGAAGCAAAGGGTTTGATCTTGCTCTGAACGAGGCCATGGATGGCCGCCAGCAAAGCAAAGCTTTTCTCGCGCCTTTGCATGACGCCGCGGCGCGCAGCCGATCGCGCGAGCAAGGCGCGGATGTTCGAGCACAAGGACGTGCGAGTTCGCGCCGGCGCGCGATAGGCGAGCACCAAGGGCAGTCGAGCCGACACGATGTCGGCGAGACCGTCATGCTCGGCGCAATGGTTCTGGCTACTTTTGCCGAAACAAAAGTAGCCCGCGCGGCTGGAGCCGCGCGGAACCAAGACATGGATGTCGTATACCGTGCA
Source organism: Gammaproteobacteria bacterium (assembly GCA_021324095.1). Taxonomy (GTDB): domain Bacteria; phylum Pseudomonadota; class Gammaproteobacteria; order Xanthomonadales; family Rhodanobacteraceae; genus 66-474. The sequence continues at coordinate 31,975 of JAJPJT010000044.1, read as the reverse complement.
TTGCGCCTGCCGCCAACGACGCGGGACCCTATGGATGTCGCAGCGCATCGCGCGAGGCGCACCGCGCCATGAAAACCCTCGCCGAATGGCTGGATTACCAGCAGACCATCCATGCGCGCGGCATCGACATGGGCCTCGATCGCGTGCGCGAGGCCTGGCAGCGCATGGGCGCGGCGCGGCCCGCACCGGTGGTGATCACGGTCGGCGGCACGAACGGCAAGGGTTCCACGATCGCGTTCCTCGAAGCGATGCTTCGCGCAGGGGGCATGCGCGTGGGCACCTACACCTCGCCGCACATCCTGCGCTACAACGAACGCGTGCGCATCGATGGCAAGGAGGTCGAAGATTCGGTTCTGGTCGATGCTTTCGAGCGGGTCGAAGCCGCGCGGGGCACGACGACGCTGACCTACTTCGAATTCGGAACGCTGGCGGCGTTCGACATCTTTGCGCGCGCCGGGCTGCAAGTTGCGCTGCTCGAAGTCGGCCTCGGCGGCCGGCTGGACGCGGTGAACATCGTCGACGCCGACTGCGCCGTGGTGGTGACGGTCGACCTCGACCACATGGAATACCTCGGTCCCGACCGCGAATCGATCGGGCGCGAGAAGGCCGGCATCTTCCGCCAAGGCCGTCCGGCGATCATCGGTGAGACCCGCCCTCCGCAATCGGTGCTGGATCATGCCGTCGCGATCGGCGCGTGCGTGGAGGTGCTCGGCCGCGATTTCGGCTGGACGCCCGAAGTCGGCATGCTGACGTGGTGGCACCGCGACCCGGCGCAGGCACGTTATGTCGCCCCGGCGGAAGGCGCGGCGGATATCGTGTTGCGAGGCGAACTGGTGCTGGAGGGCGCGTTCCAGTACCACAACGCGGCGACCGCGATCGCGGCGTTGCACGCGCTGGACAAGCGCGTCAGTTGGCAGGCGCACGCAATCGAACAGACGGGAAATGCGATATCGGCGGAGCCACTGCTGCCGGGCCGGCTGCAGCAGCTCGGTGAGCGTCCGGACCTCGTCGTCGATGTCGGCCACAACCCGCAAGCCGCGCGTGAACTTGCGCGCTGGCTGGATCGTCACCCCGTTGCGGGGGAAACCCGCGCGGTCTTCGGTGCGCTTGCAGACAAGGACATCGAGGGCGTGGTGGCCGCGCTGGGCGGGCGCATCGACAATTGGTATCTGGCAGGACTGAACGACGAATCGCCGCGCGGCGAGACGATCGAGCGTTTGGCGGCACGCCTGCGGTCCACGTTGCCCGCAGCGGCGTGCAGTGAGCACCGGGACGTCCCTGCGGCGCTGGCGGCTGCGCGGGTGGAAGCATCGCCGGAAGACCGCATCATCGCGTTCGGCAGCTTTCATGTGGTCGCGCCGGTGTTGCGCGAAGTTCGCCGCGTATAATTCGGCGCACGCAGAGTTCCGGCGTTCGAGCGGACTCGCTCTCGCGAGCCGCTCAACGCCTGCTTCGTTGCGCCGCTCAACGCCGACTCTTCCTTCACGGTACCCATTCATGGATTCAGGCTTGAAAAAACGTCTGCTCGGCGCGGTGGTGCTGATCGCGCTGGCGGTGATTTTCGTGCCGATGTTGTTGCCGAGTTCCAATCCCGGCTCGCAATCGGCCAGCATGAAGATCCCGCCCGAGCCCAGCGGCGAAATGCAGACGCGCATCCTGCAGGTCGGCCCGAACGGAGCCAGTGCGGGTTCCAGCACGCAGGCGTCCATCAACGACCCCGATCACGTCGCGACACTCAACCTGGAAAAACCTCCGGCGCCAGCTGCGCAGGCGTCGAGTGCCGGACCGCCAATCGATGCGACCGTCGCCGCGGGCAATTCTGCACCGGCGTCCGCGCAGGCTTCCGCGCCTGCGGGCGCGACAGGCTCGCCTCTCGCGAAGCCGGTATCCACGCCGGTGGTGGCCAAGGCTGCGCCCGCCGCTTCGGCGCCCGCAACATCCGCTAATCCGGAGCCGATCGCCGGTGGTGCGGGCGCTGCGGCCGCTGCGAGCTACACCGTGAACCTCGGCATCTACGCCGATCACGCCAGCGCGAACAAGCTGATCGCGAACGCCAAGCAGCAGGGTTTCACCGCGCTGGCCACGCCGGAGACGTATCGAGGCAAGTCGGTGATGCGGGTGCGGGTGGGACCGTTCCACAGCCGTGCCGAGGCGGAGGCGGCACGCCTGAAGCTGAAGGGAGTCGAGCACGTCTCCATGACGATCGATTCGACCGCCGCGAACCAGACCGGTGATGCGCCGGCGTCTGCCATTGCCGCCAGCCAGCCGGGCGCATGGGCGGTGCAGTTGGCCGCGTTCAGCGACGAGGCCTCGGCCAACAAGTTGCGCGATCGCCTGCGTGCGCAGGGATTCGACGGTTACGTCGACAGCGTGAACACCTCGAAGGGCAAGTTGTGGCGCGTGCGTGCTGGCCCGTTCGCGTCCCGCAGCGTCGCTTCGACCACGCGCGGGCAGATCGCGCAGAAGCTGAAGATCAAAGGCGACATCGTCACGCAGGAGTGATCGGGATCCGCAGCCATCGATCCGTCCAGCGCATCGCGACCCCCTCACCCAGCGCTACGCGCTCGGCCTACGGCCGCCTCTCCGCACGGGGGAGGGAGACAAGCGCGCAGCGCCCTTCGGCGGTGCTCAGGACAGGCTTGGCGGGTGAGGGGGAATTGAACTACTGGTTCAGCCAATGAACGTTGCCGACATTGCCATCCTCGCGGTACTCGGGCTTTCCGTGCTGTTCGGGCTGATGCGCGGTTTCGTCGGCGAGGTGTTGTCGCTGCTGTGCTGGATTGCCGCCTTCTGGGTGGCCTGGGCGTTCGGCCACGACGTCGCGGCGTTCTATACCCAGTGGCTGCACGAGCCGGCGGCCTGCATCGTGGCCGGCTACGTCACCTGTTTCGTCGGGGTGCTGATCGTGGGGGCGCTGATCGGCTGGGCGGTGCACAAGTTGATGAACCGCGGCGGCCTGCGCGGCGGCGACCGCTTCCTGGGGATGCTGTTCGGCTTCGCGCGCGGGCTGCTGCTGGTGACATTCGTGGTGCTGATGCTGGGTTTCACGAGCCTGCCGCGTGAGGCCGGTTGGTGGCGACAATCGACGCTGCTGCCCGGATTCGAGGGCGGCGCCGGATGGTTCGCGAAGCAGTTGCCGCCCGAGGTCAACCGTTACCTGGAAATCGGCGGCCAATCCTTGCCCGGACTGCCGCACGCCCCCATATCGGCGGTGCAAGAGGCGGCGCGTCATTTTGCGGGTCCTGCCGTGGCCGGATCCGTATCGCCGCCTGCTGCTGCGACGTCGGTACGTGCGGCGGAACACGGCACCACACGCGGTGGTGTGGGACAATAAAGCACCTGATTCATTGGGTGATCGCGACGAGTCGTGATTCGCGAAGCAGCTTCTCAGCCCCCTTGAGTCAAGGGGGCGATCAAGTCCGCGCCTTTGCTTCATGCGGACTTGATGGGGGTTGTGGGGTGTGTGGCACGGTTGGCGCGAAGCGAAATGGTCGGGCTCCTCGGAGCGTAATGATCCAATGTGCGGAATCATCGGAATCGTCGGCAAGACCGAAGTGGCCACCGCGTTGTATGACGCGTTGACGGTCTTGCAGCACCGCGGCCAGGACGCGGCGGGCATCGCCACCTGGGACGGCCGCAAGCTGCACATGCGGCGCGGCCCGGGACTGGTGCGCGACGTGTTCACCGCGCGCGACATGCAGGAATTGAAGGGTCGCGTGGGTATTGGTCATTGCCGCTACCCCACCGCCGGCGCCGAAGATTCGGAGGAGGCCCAGCCGTTCTACGTCAATTCGCCGTACGGCATCGCGTTCGCGCACAACGGCAATCTCATCAACACCGAGCAGCTGCGGCGCGAGATGTTCGAAAACGATCGCCGCCACATCAACACCGATTCCGATTCCGAAATCCTGCTGAACATCCTGGCGCACGAGTTGCAGATCCAGGAGCGCCACGCGCTCGTGCCGGACGAGCTGTTCAAGGCAGTCGCGGCGGTCCACGCGCGGGCCAGGGGCGGCTACGCGTGCATCGCACTGATCCTGGGCTACGGCATGCTCGCGTTCCGCGATCCCCATGGCATCCGTCCGCTGGTGCTGGGCGAACGCGATACGCCGGAGGGCAAGGAATACGCCTGCGCGTCGGAGTCGGTCGCCTTCGACATCCTGGGCTTCAGGCGCGTCCGCGACGTCGCGCCAGGCGAGGCGGTGTTCGTGAGCCTCGACGGCAAACTCACGGCCCGTCGTTGCGCGGAAGGCGCCGTGCATGCGCCGTGCATTTTCGAGTACGTTTACCTTGCGCGCCCCGATTCGATGATCGAGGACGTGTCCGTGTACAAGGCGCGCCTGCGGATGGGCGAGAAGCTCGCCGCGAAGATCCTGCGCGAACGCCCGGACCACGACATCGACGCGGTGATCCCGATCCCCGACACCTCGCGCACTGCGGGTTCCACACTGGCCGCGGCGCTGGGCGTGCCGTTCCGCGAAGGCTTCGTCAAGAACCGCTACATCGGCCGCACCTTCATCATGCCGGGGCAGGGCCAGCGCGTGCGCTCGGTGCGACGCAAGCTGAATCCGATTCCGCTGGAGTTCCGCCGCAAGAACGTGCTGCTGGTGGACGACTCCATCGTGCGCGGCACCACTTCGCGGCAGATCGTGCAGATGGCGCGCGAAGCCGGCGCGAACAAGGTGTATTTCGCCTCGGCCGCGCCGCCGGTGCGTTACCCGAACGTGTACGGCATCGACATGCCGGCGCCGGCGGAACTGGTCGCGCATGGCCGTACCATCGAGGAAATCCGCGAGACCATCGGTGCCGACTGGCTGGTCTACCAGGATCTGTCGGACCTCATCGACGCCGTCGCCGAAGGCAACGAAAAACTCAAGCACTTCGACGATTCGTGTTTTTCCGGCAACTACGTCACCGGCGTCGAGCCCGAATACCTGCGCCAACTCGAATTCATGCGTTCGGACGAGGCAAAGGCGCAGCGGCGCAGCGCCTGACTCCCCCCCGCTTGCGGGGAGAGGGTGCCGAAGGCGGGTGAGGAGCAGTCGCGCCGGCCGGATCCTCGTACAGGGACACTGCTACCGTGACCGCATGGATCCCGGCCTTCGCCGGGATGACGAGGGATGGGGAGCCCCACATGCCGCGCAGACTGGTGGTGCTGTTCGACGGCACATGGAACAGGGTACGCACCCACACGAAAGTCGAGCGCCTGTGGAAGCTGATTGCCCATGCCGATCCGGCAGGCGCCGGGCAGGTCAGCAAATACATTGCGGGAGTGGGCGTCAAGCCGGGCATGCAGCACTGGCTGGGCGGCGCGTTCGGAATGGGGCTGTCGGAAAACGTGAAGGAAGGCTATCGCTGGCTCTCGGAAAAGTGGCGCGAGGGCGATGAAATCTGGCTGTTCGGTTTCAGCCGTGGTGCCTACAGCGCGCGCAGTCTCGGTGGACTCATCCGGAAGTGCGGCTTGCTGAAACCGGACCGACACGCCAGGGTCTCCGCGCAACGGGTCGACGAGGCGTACGGCTTGTATCGCAATGCGATCGATCCCGACGATCCGAATGTCGAGGCATTCCGCGCCGTGCATTCGCGCGAAGTCCGCATCCGCTTCATCGGCGTGTGGGATACCGTGGGCTCGCTGGGCGTGCCCTTCGTCGCTTCGTGGTTCCCGTTCGCGCGCAGCCGCTACCGCTTCCACGACACCGATCTCAGCAAGATCGTCCAATATGCCTATCAGGCGCTGGCGATCGATGAGCACCGCGCCGACTTCGAGCCGACGAAGTGGGAGCGCAACCCCGATGACCTGGCGTCCGGCGAATCGCCGACTGCCAAAAAACCCGAACAGGTCGAGGTCGAACAACGCTGGTTTGTGGGGGGGCACGCGGACGTGGGCGGGGGCGAGAAAACCGACGGCGCCGGCCACCGTCCCGACACGCTGCCCGAGATTGCGCTGGCGTGGATGCAGACGAAGGCCGCCGCCGCAGGCCTCGCGTTCAAGGAACCTTACATTCCCGCACCGGATGCGGTGCTGGCGGTGCCGAACGATTCCTATGCGACCTTCATGTGCGGTCTCTACCACCTGCTCAAGAAGCCATACGATCGCGTAATCGGTGGGGGCGTCAACGAAGCCATCGACGATTCCGTGTGGAAGAAATGGAACGAGAATCCCGACTACCGTCCACCCTCGCTGCAAATTGCATTGGAGGCGGGCCGGATCAGCGTCGGTTGCGACAAGGTGCGATGACCAGTCTGTTCACGGCCGCGAAGCAGTGCCTCGATAGCGTGGCGCCGGACGAAAAAATCGCACTGACCCGAACGGCCTTCGCGGCGCTGCGGGAAGGCAAGTTGTCGCTGGACGATGACGGCGTGGCGCCGTTGCCGATTGACGTGCCAGGGCGCCCGGCCAAGCCGCGCCTGGTGATGCCGCGCGACGTGCCCCGGCGCGGGCTCGGCAGCGACGACGGGCGCGCCGCGCTGGTGCACGCGGTCGCGCACATCGAATTCAACGCAATCAATCTTGCGTGGGACGCGGTATATCGGTTCCGCGGCATGCCCGAGGATTACTACCGCGACTGGACGAGCGTTGCGCACGACGAGTCACGGCATTTCACGATGTTGTCCGCCCGGCTTGCGCAACTCGGACACGCGTACGGCGATTTCGACGCCCACAACGGACTGTGGGAAATGGCTGTCAAGACGGCCGATTCCTGCCTCGCACGGATGGCGCTGGTGCCGCGCGTGCTGGAAGCGCGCGGACTTGACGTGACACCGGGCATGATCGTGCGCCTGCGTTCGGCCGGCGACGGCGCGACCGCCGAGATCCTCGAAGTGATCTTGCGCGAGGAAGTGCCGCACGTCGCCGCCGGCACGCGCTGGTTCCGCTTCTGCTGCGAACGCGAGGGCCGCGATCCGGAGCTTACCTTCGTGGACTTGCTGCACGACTACGTGCCCACCGGCCTGCACGGTCCGTTCAACCTTGATGCGCGGCGAGCGGCCGGATTCAGCGACGAAGAGCTGTCAATGCTTGCAGATGCCTGATGATCCCGCGATGCCAAGGGTGACCCCCTCACCCGCCAAGCGCTTCGCGCTTGTCTCCCTCTCCCCAAGGGGAGAGGCGGCCGCAGGCCGAGCGCGCAGCGCTGGGGTGAGGGGGTAAACCAGATACCTCACCGATCGGTATCAATGTCCCGCAGGTTGCACCGCCGGCGGCTGCGGCAACACCAGCTTCAGGTACGGCGCCGGAGCATCCTGGCCGGGTGGCACGTAGTCGTGCGCGGGCTCTCCCGCAGGTCCGAGCGAGCGGATGTACGCGTACATGTCCGCCAGGTCCTTGTCGCTCAGGTAACGGAACGTCCAGTACGGCATCGCCGGCCGCGCCTTGAGGTTGCGCGCGGTCTGGATCCACTGCTGCAGCGTCAACTTGCTGAAAAACAGCCGCAGGTTCGGCGCGTACGTGGTACCCCACGGTCCCTGGAAATTCGTGCCGCCGCCGGTCAGCAGCATGTCCTTCGGTGCCTGTCCGCCGTGCTCGGACCAGCCGGGCGTGTGGCAGTCCTGGCAACCGCCATAATTCACCAGGAACTCGCCGCGCTGGATGGATTTGCTGTTTGATGTTTTGCCACTCGCGAAGGCCGGAACAGTCAGCAGGATGCCGACCGCGCAGGCCAGTATTGCCTTGATCATGACTCCCTCCCTCGGCTGCGGTGGTTGGGATGGCAGCCGTGCCGGGAGTATTGGCCGGGCGCGCGGCGCGGCGCAAGTGCCTGCGCTGGTGTACGCTCGCGTTTTCATCGGGCGGGGACGTGCCATGTCGATGCGAAAAGTTCTGGTTGCGCTTGCGGCGTTGGTGGTCACGGCATTGGCGTGGGCGGCACCCCCCGTGCACGGGCGCGCGGCCGCGACGGGCGTGTTCCTGCTGACGGCGGATCGCGTGTTCGACGCGCGCAGCGAACAGGCACACGCCGGCTGGGCGGTGCTGGTCGAGGGCGGCAAGATCGTGGCGGTCGGGCCACGCGATTCGATCAAGGCGCCCGCGGACGCGCAGACCATCGACCTGCCCGGCACCACGCTGATGCCGGGGCTGATCGATGCGCACTCGCACATCTTCCTGCACCCGTACAACGAGACCCTGTGGAACGATCAGGTGCTCAAGGAAACGCTGCCGTACCGCACCATCGAGGCGGTGCAGCACGTGCACGACACCCTGATGGCCGGATTCACCGCGCTGCGCGATCTCGGTACCGAAGGCGCGGGTTACGCCGACGTCGATGTCCAGAAGGCGATCAACGACGGCCTGATACCAGGGCCGCACCTGTTCGTCGCGACGCGCGCGACGGTCGCGAAGGATTGCTACGGTCCCGGTCCGATGGGGTTCCGCACCGACATGGTGTTGCCGCAGGGCGGCATTCCCGTCGCGGGCGTGCCCGAAATGATCGCGGCGGTGCGCGACCAGGCCGGCCACGGCGCCGACTGGATCAAGATCTACGCCGACTACCACTGCGGCAAGTCGCACGGGTCGGTCCCGACGTTCACGCAGGAAGAGTTGAACGCGGGGGTGGAAGCCGCGCATTCGCTGGGCTTGCCGGTGTCCATGCACACGACCACGCCCGAAGGCATGAAGCGCGCGGTCCTGGCCGGCACCGACACGATCGAGCACGGTTTCAACGGCACGCGCGAAGTGTTCGAATTGATGGCGAAACACCACGTCGCCTACCTGCCAACGCTCGAAGCCGTGGTTGCGTATTCCGAGTATTTCCGCGGCTGGAAACCGGGTGATCCGCCCAACGACGAAATGCGCGCCTCGCAGCAGGCGTTTCGGTGGGCCATGGAGGCCGGCGTCACCATCGGCTGCGGCAGCGATGTCGGCGTGTTCAAGCACGGCACCAACTACAAGGAAGTCGAGTGGATGGTGAAGGACGGCATGCGCCCTGCGCAGGCGCTGCTCGCCGCGACCGCCGTGGACGCCAAGATCCTGCGCCAGCAGGACAGGTTCGGCCAGCTACGCCCCGGCCTCGATGCCGACATCATCGCCGTGCAGGGCGATCCCACGCAGGACATCACCGCAATCGAACACGTGCCGTTCGTGATGAAGGGCGGGGTTATCTACAAGCACGAATGATCGAAGGTGTTCGGTTGGGGTGAGCTGTCTTTCGGAACGTCACTCGACGATTCTCTCGAGAATGGCAATCATGCTGTCCGATTTGCCCCAGTCACTGGAAGGCAGTACCAGTTGCCTGAACCGCCAACCCTCGCGGCCTTCTTTCGTCAGTGCGGACTGAATATCGGGCAGCCCCTGCTTGAAAATCCCGAATCGGAACGGCAGCACCACCGTTTTGTATTCGTATCGGCTCATCGTCTTCTCCGGAATGAATTTCAGGTCATCGAGTGCAACGTCGAAGGCGGAGGCGATCGCCTTGGCCGATTGGAGGGAGGCGGTCCCCAGCGCTTCGATTCTCTGAACGGTACGAAGGTTCAGACCCGCCGCGGTCGCCAGTTCGTCCTGCGACCAGGCATGTCTCCCCCGAAGTTCCGAAACCAGCTTGGCGTTGATTCTCATGTCACCTGCCTGTTGAACCCGACGTGTGGCGATCGTCATCGATCATTCCTGCCACGACAACGAAGAAAGGACGACAGCGATACGACAGCAGCACGACATTAATGCGACAGTTCCGCCGTTACGAGCGGTTTGCCCTGAATCACCTCCACGAGCCGTTCGACGCCATCGCTTTCGGCTTCGCCGCGCATGCGCATGTCGGCGCGCTTGCCGTCGCGCACGCGTGTGAGATAACCGCGCCTCTGCAGCGTGCTCTCGACCACGTAATGCACCATATCGTGCGGGATGATCCTTTGCTTGGGACAGTCGATCCGCTCGGCCGCTCCGTTGGCACGCAGGACGTCCAGACGATCGTATTTGCCGCACCTTTTGTGAAGACGAGTTGCATCTGCGTGGCCGAAGTTTCGGAGAGTTCGGCGAGCATATCGGCCGTTGAGATGAGCGTCACCCAGCGAGTTGATCTCCAGGAAAGCTCCCCAGTGATTGCGACTCTGAGCGCGAGAAGAAGAAGTCGTGAAGATGCGTGGGCTCCTTCGTTCTCGCGCGGCGGCGTACCGCGTCAGGTCGTGGCAACCAACAACTCTTCCGAGTTGTCGGGCGGACGCAGCCCGTCGGTCCGGTTCGCGAAGTAACGCTGTGCAAGCGAAGCTGCCGGGACGTGCCGCGCTTGTTTGAAGCCCGTCTCGCGGGCCAGCGCCAGCATTTCGGCCGGAGTGAAGAAACTGACGAAGGGCGTCCCGCTGGCTTTCGCGCCGGCCGCCGCGCGCTCGACGCCGGGGCGTATTTCAGGATCCAGCAGCTCGATAGGCAGCATGAAGGTCATCACGAAGGTGGAACCCGGTGGGAGCACCGCGACCCGGCGCAGCGTCGCCGTGATCGCGTCGCGGGTGAGATACATGCTGACACCGGCCGACGCGATGACGGCCGGCCGTGTCGCATCGAAACCCGCCGACGCCAGGCGCTCCCACCACGCGTCTCCCGCCTCGAAGTCCACCGGCACCAGATGCAGGTACGGTGGAACGCCGAAGCCGAGATCCAACAACCGTTGCCGTTTCCATGCCTGCGGTCCGGGCTGGTCGATCTCGAACACATGCATGCGCGACGCGAGCTCCGGGCGTCGCTGAGCAAACGTGTCCAGCCCCGCGCCCAGGATCACGTATTGCTCGACGCCGTGCTGAGTCTGCTTTTCGACGAGATCTTCGATGAAACGCGCACGCGCCAGAATGGACGCGCGGAACGGCCGCGTGAACGCGCTCATATCGGGACGCTCCCGCCAGCCTTCGTCCGGGGCTGCCAACTTCAGGCCGACCGTGTCGTCGAACACGTGCGGCGGCGGATCGGCCAGCACGTGCAGCGCCCGCCACAAGGCGGTCCGCACGGCCGTGCTGTCGGGTGCTGGCGAGGGTTGATCAGGCATCATGGTGCGATTATGCGGCAGACGTGGCGACGCACCTTACTCTTGCTGGTCGCGCCGCACACTCTCGCCGTCGGTGATCGCCGGTCCAACCACCAGCCACCATGCTGCGCGCCACAGCCACAGCAAGACCAGGCCGATCACGACCTTTTCGCCGATGCCGCGCGGGATCGGTTTCACCAGCGCGTAGATCCAGAAGTAGACGACGGCGACCGCTGCCACCGTGATCGCGGGAATGAAGCGGAAGCGCCAACGCGGATCGCTGCGTACGCGCCAGGATTGCACCAGCGCGGCCGTGGTAATGCATACGAAGGTGCCGAAGGTCGCCCACTGATGGATGGCGCCATGCAGCGTCACCGGCTTCGAACCGGTGTCGGTCGTGTAGGACGCGAGGATGCACAGGCCCACGGCGGCGGCGATGAACAGCGCCAGCGGGAACACGCTGCGCGACTCCCGGTTGAGTGACCGGTACCAGCCGATGCCCAGGGCCGCGATGCCCGGCGCCGGTGCGTACAAGCTTGCCCGCACCCATGGGCCATAAGGCCCGATGACATAGATGCTCATCGCCGTGGTGAACCAGTTCAGGTCGGTGCGCAGGAACTGCACCAGAATGCAGGTCACGGTGATGAACGCGACACCGAACAGCATGAGGGCGCCCAGCGCGCGGGCGAGCGGGTCGATCCGTCCCGGCACGACGTCGAAGGTGGAGTCGGAGTGGGGACATATCGGGCTGGTGTTCATCGCATTGCGTTCCTTGCGTCTGCGAACGGATACTTCAGACATGCGCCGGGCGGTCGGGTTCTTCTCTGTGTGCGGCGAGCGGACCGCGCAGCAGCCACCAGGCCGCGCGCCACAGCCACAGCAGGATCAATGCGATTACCACCTTTTCGCCCACACCGCGCGGCACGGGCTTGACCAGCGCATAGACCCACAGCGCGACGAAGGTGATCGCCGCGAGCACGAACGCGGAGCGGAAGCGATCCCGCCAGCGTGGGTCGAAACGGAGTCGCCAGGATTGCAGCAGCATCGCGACGGTGACGCAGATGAACGTCACGCCCGCGGCGATGACGTGGATGTGACCGTGCAGCGTGGGCGGATGGCCCGGTACGTCGGTGAACTCGGCCGCGGTGACGCACAGCGCGATCCCGGCAACCACGAACAACAGCAGCGGCGCGGCGCTGCGCGCGTGCGGTGCCAGCGCTCGATACCAGCCGATTCCGAGCGCCGCAAGCCCCGGTGCCAGCACGTAGAAGGCCGCTTCCACCATGCCGCCGTACGGCCCGATCACGTAGAAGCTGAGCGGCATGCCCAGCGGGTTGTAGTCGGTGCGCAGGAACTGCGCCGCGCCGCAGAGGACCGCGAACACCGCGACGCCGATCAAGGCAATCACGCCGAGCGTGCGTGTGGCGCCGTCAGCGCGATCGAGCTTCCCGGCGGCGGCGACTGTGGATCGAGGCATGTCCATGCTGATGGTGGTCACGGCGCGCGGAGCCCACGCATTGCGATGGACTCTACGCCATTTCCTCGGACCGCGGCGTCGCCGCCGCGGCGTCCAGGCAAGGCAGCCGCTCGAAAGGCCAAGCATCAAACGCATTCGAAAGTGGGGTGATTACGCTGCGTGACGGATCGCTTCTGCGTTTGCGAAAACGAGCGTCAGTGCGGGGTCGAGACGCGGTTGCCGAGTTGTTCCTTCAAGGAGCGCGCGTCGGTCGCCTGAAGGTCTGCCTGCGCGACGATACCGCACAAATCACCGTTGACATCGACGATCGGCATCCGGCGGATTCGCTCGGAGGCCATCTTCTTCACGCATTCTTCCAGTGAACCGTCTTCCCTGCACGTGGTCGGCGGCGCCGTCATGCAGTCGCTCGCGCGAATGGATTCGGGGTTGCGGCCGGCGGCGACGGCACGCACGACGATGTCGCGGTCGGTGACGACGCCCAGCAGCTTCCGGTGTTGGCCGTCGGTCTCGACGACCGGCACTTCGCCGATGTCCTCGTCGCGCATCATTTCGGCGATTTGCACGAGGGTTGCGTTGGACGGGCAAGATTTCGGATTCGATGTCATGACATCCCTGATTTCCATTGGATACTCCTGAACTGCGAAAGACGGCCGCGGCAACAGCGCCGCGGTCGAAGACCATACAAGCACAGCGGCGGTGTATGGACGGTGAAACCGCGCGCTTCTTGTTCAGGAGCGCACGCCTCGTTGACCTGTTGTGTTGCGAGCACGGACACGCGCGGGAAGACGTCGGCAGTTCGCCGGATCCAGTCCCGAAACGCCGTCAGCCTGCACAACAAAAAGCGGCGTGGTTCAGGGAATCGCCTGCCGCGCGAACGTGGTGAGATCGATATTGGTGCCGCACACGATCACGCCGACGCGTTGGCCGGCGAGGCGCTCGCGCAGGGGTCCGGACAGCGCGGCCGTGGCGGCGGCACCGGCAGGCTCGACTGCGAGTTTCATGTCGGCGAACAGCAGGCCCATCGCGCGACGCATCGCGTCATCTGAGACGGTCACGATCGTGTCCACGAATTCGCGCGCGATGCCGAAGCTGTACGGCAGCGCATACGGTGCCGCCAGGCTGTCGGCGATGGTGTTCACGCGTTCGAGTTTCTGCGGCGAACCGGCGGCGAAACTCCGCGACATGCTGTCGGCACCTTCTGGTTCGACGCCGTACACACTGCAGCGCGGCTGCATCTGCTTCACGGCGCAGGCGATGCCGGCGATCAGTCCACCCCCGCCGATCGGGACGATCACCGCATCGAGGGTTTCGACCTGGTTGCACAACTCGTAGCCGGCGGTCGCGGTGCCGAGGACGGTCAACTCGCCCTCGAACGGATGGATGAACGTGCGGCCTTCATCGCGCTGGATGCGTTCGACTTCCGTGAACGCGGCGTACACGTCGTCCATCAGGACGACCTCGGCGCCGTAGGTGCGGCACAACGCCACACGCGCGGGATTGGCGGTTTTCGGCATCACGACTTTCGCGGTGGTGCCGACGCTGCGCGCCGCGAACGCCACCGCGATTGCGTGGTTGCCCGCGCTCACCGCAGTGACGCCTCGCTGTTTTTGTTCGTCGGACAGCGCCAGTGCATTGAGCAATGCGCCGCGTGCCTTGAAGGTGCCGGTGTACTGGAAGAGTTCCAGCTTCAGGAAGACCTGTGTGTCCGCTCCTGCCGAACGCGCGATCGCATCGCCGCGCCAGTTCCAGACAGGTGTCTCGCGGACACGAGCATCGAGCTTTTCACGCGCGGCGCGGATGTCATCGAGGGATGGATGGGTCACAGCAGTTGCGCTCATGGTTGCTCCGCGACCGGTACGCGCTTGGTACCCTTCAATTCTGCTGCGGCCTGTTCGATGTTGTGGCGCGCGAAGTACTTGAACCAGCCCCAGCCGCCGTAGGTGTGCGTCAGTTCCGGCAATACGGCATTCACCAGCGCAGCACCGGATTTGCCGGCTGCCTGCGTATCCGCCACCGCCTTGCGCAGGAACACCAGGTAATCGCGGAAGGCTCTCACATCCGCCGCCTCGCCGACGTCACCGTGGCCGGGTACGAAGGTGTAATCCGGATAATCGTGCAGATAGGCGTCGTTGCTGGCGATCTGCTGTTTCGTATCGGCGTCGATCAGGTTGGGCAGGGTGTGGTTCCAGAAGACGTCGCCCGTAAACACAACCTTGGCGTCGGGAATGACCACAGTCGAGTCGCTGCCGGTGTGGCCTTCGAGTGCCCGCACGACGATCTTGCGATCGCCGAGCCAAATCGTGATGCCGCGCCGGTAGGTCACGGATGGCAGTCCCAGCGTCGCAACGAACGTTTTCTGTTTTGCGGTGGGACGGTCTCCGAAGAATTTCAGGTTCTGAGTGCGTTCCCAGCTCCTGACATTGGCCTGCGCCACCACCACCGCGCCGGCTGCGGCGAAGATGTTGTTGCCGGCCACGTGATCGAGGTGGTAGTGCGTATCGACCACGTAGCGGATCGGTTTGTTGGTCTTCGTGCGGATCGCGGCCAGCATGGCCTCGGCGGCCGCCGGATCTTCGAACGTGTCGATCACCAGCACACCGTCCGGACCGATCACGAATCCGGCGTTGGCGCCAGCCTTGCTTTTCGGGGGAGAAATCGCGGCCCACACGCCATGGCCGAGATCGTGGAGCGCGAAATACGCCTGAGCCTCGGCGGCGCTGGCGGCACCACCAAACGAACCGACGACGAAAAGCACGACAACAGTGAATGTCTTCAGCATGCTGCGCGACCCGGACAAGAGCGCCGGCCAGTGTAACCCCACGGCTGGCGGTGCGCGCTCAGGGGCGCCGATGCGCCGGATTTCGACGGCACGACGAGTGCCAACCGGTGCCGACCGCGGCAAGCAAAGCGCAGAGGCCAAACGCGATGACGAATGCCGACTCGTGCGGCGTGTTGCTGCCGGCGATGCCTTGCGACTTGAGAATCGCGGCCGCGACCTGCGCACCGATGCCGCCGATCACCAGGCGTGCGAGGCTGTTGAAGGCGTTCACGATGCCGGTCCGGTTCTGGCCGACGGCCTGCGTCACGAACACGCCGGCCGCGCCGCTGGAGAGGCCGAAACCCGCGCCTGCGATGAACAGCCAGACCGCGAAAGCATGGCGCTCGTCATGCGCGAAGGCGAGCAGGGCCGAGCCGAAGTCGGCCTGGCTGTCGGGCATTTTTACACATTCGAGTCGGCCACAAACGCACGCCGATGCCATCGCCGCTCGGCCATCGCGTGCAAGTTCGGTCCGTCGGGACGCGGCACCACGTTCGACACCGATATGAAGCAGCAATCGAACCAAGCCGTCGGGAACCTTTACATTTCTGCAATCTTTCTGACACGTCGATGCATGGCACGTTGTCTCAAGCTTTTGAATTTGAAGTGGATTACCGCTTCGGCATGAGACTTGCTTCCGTAGCTCCGCGGTCCGGGACCACAACTCACCGGGAGGGAAAACATGATCAGGAAATTGGCACGCACGGCGTTCGGCGTCTTCGGCGCGCTCGTGCTGGGCGGCATATTCGCCGCAGGCACCGCGCAAGCCACGACCAGCGATTATTCGTTCACGGGAACGTTCGGGCACGACTCCGACGTCCAGTTGTTCAACTTCACGGTGGGCAGCCAGTCGCAGGTCATCTTGCGCACCTGGAGCTACGCCGGCGGCGTCAACGCTGCCGGTGACACCATTGCGCGTGGCGGTTTCGATCCGATCCTGGCGCTGTTCGACGGCACCGGCAAGTACATCGACCAGAACGACGATGGCGGCTGTTCCTACGTTGCTGCAGACGCTTTGACCGGCGCGTGCTGGGACACGTATTTCAGCGCGCTTCTGGATCCTGGCAACTACACGGTAGCGGTGATGGAATACAACAACTTCGCCAACGGACCGTACCTTTCCAACGGATTCGCGCGGCAGGGGGATGGGAATTTCACCTCCGGCTGGAGCAATTGCGGAGCGACCAGCTTTTGCGACGTCAGCAATCGCGGTGCGGCCTCGGCTCGCGGCAACTTCTGGGCGTTCGACATATTGAACGTGGATGCCGCGACGCAGCAGCCACCGATCACCAGCGTCCCGGAGCCTGCACCCCTCGGGCTGCTCGGTTTCGGCGTGTTGCTGTGCGGCTGGCTGGCGTGGCGCCGTCGGCACTTTGCCGGATGATCATCCCGTCAGGGCTTTGAAGTACCTGAATCAGGTCCGGTTTGCGTCTCGACGCGGACCGGACTTCGTTCGCAGGACTGCGAACGCGGTTGTCGAAGGCCACGTCGCTCGTCGAATCCGTCACTGTCAGTAACGCACGAAGAACGGGACTGCCATCAGGATCAGGCCGATCACGATAAGCCACGGCACGCTCGCAACGAACCACGGATACGCCACCAGCGCGATCCCGCAGACGAGCGGCATGATCGCGGCTTGCCGCTTGCCGTACACGAAGTACCCGACGCCGATGGCGCCGAACAGCATGCCGCAGAACAGGGTGGCAGGACCAGGCATGCAAAGGAAATCCGGTTCCTAGCCCCACCAGAAGGCGGTTGCGATGATCGCGTACAGGGCGAGCATCGTCACGCCTTCACCCCAGTCCGATTCGCCGTCGAAAGTGATGAACGCCGTGACCAGCACCGCGATCGCGACGGTGACCACCAGCATCGGCGGGAAAACCAGCGTCAATGGCGTGAAGCCGAACAATCGCGACAGGATCACCAGCGCCGGCGCGAGCACCAGCGCAATCTGCAGCGGCGAATTGATCACGACCGAAAACGCGTATTCGGAGCGGTTCCTCGCGGCGAGCTGGATGCCGACGACGTTCTCGACCGCATTGCCTGCGATCGCGATGATCACGAGACCTGCGAACGCATCGGAGATGTGCAGGCTGCGCATCGCCGGTTCCAGCGCGTGCACGAACCATTCCGACACGAATGCGGCGGCAACGGCCGACGCGAACAGCAGCGTGAGCGCGAGCGGCAGCGGCCATCTTGGCGGTTCGTGCGTTTCGGCGGCGTCGGAGGACTTGTTCTTCAGTGCTGCGGGCAAGGTGACCACGAACAGCACCAGCAGGATCACCGCGACTGCGAGGGACATCGTCTCCTCGTGCGGCGCGGCAGGTGTATGCACATAGCTCGCGAGCGACGGTACCACCATGGCCGCGACCGACAGCAGCATCAGGACGGTGGTGGCGCGCGCCCGCTGCGAATCGATGGGCTGTGCGCCGTGGCGCAGGCCGCCCACCGTGAATGCAAGTCCGAGCACGAGCAGCAGGTTCGCAAGGATCGAACCGATCAGCGCAGCCTGCACCACCATCGTCAGGCCTGCCTTCAGCGCAAACAAGGCAATGAACAGTTCCGGAAGGTTGCCGAGCGCAGATTGCAATGCGCCGGTCGCGCCGGGTCCGAAACGATCGCCGAGTTGCTCGACCGAGCGGCCGACCAGCGCCGCCAGCAGCGCGACAGCGAGACCGGAGCATGCGAATGCGAGTATCGAACCGACGTTCGCGAAACGGGTGACACCCGCCGCGGCGATCAAAAGCGCGCTGCCGCCGAGGATGATCGCGTCGGAGCGGACGAGCACGCGTTGACGTGACGGCGCGTTCATTCAGCAGGCGTCATTTCGAGCTGTTGTTCGGCGTATCGTCCGAAGACTTCACCCGTTCGTAGTGCAACGACATTTCCTCGAGTTTGAGAGATGCCGGATGCCGCATGGCGTCGACGTCGAAAGTGGCATAGTCATCGCCGTAGAACTTGTAGCGCCAGGTCACCTTGAAAGTATTGCCGTGCCACGGTTCGAGGTCGCCGATGAAGTCCGGATTGCCGAGCCGCAGCACGAGATGGCCGTGCTCGACCGTCAGGCGCGCTACGCCGTCGAGTTTGTCCTTCCAGGTCCCGGCGTAATCGTTGAGCGGCAGTGGTGGTTTCGCGTCAGGGATTCGCGTGTCGGCCAGTTTCTTTTCCATCGCGTCGGATTCGGCCTGATCCTTTTTCGCTTGCGCGAGCAATCCAGGCTCGAGATCTTGCTGTGGCAGATCAAGCATCGTCTGAAGCACGCGCGCAACGATCGCAAAGCGCGCGTTGGCCTGGTTCATGTTCGACAGCACCACGATTCCGAGCTGCGCATCGGGCACCAGCACGACCGCCGAAGCCATGCCGTCGATGTCGCCGGCGTGCCAGGCCACTTGATGTCCGTGATCATCCTGCACGAACAGCCCCAAACCATACGTGTAGAAATGTGCGCCGGGCATCCACGCGCGGATCTCGTCGCCCACGCCGCCGGGCTGGATCAGCATCTGTGGCGTTTCCATTGCGCGGAGGATCGACGGAGCGAGCACGGTCTTCCCGTCGTAATGACCGCCGGCGAGCAGCATCTGCAGCCAATGGCCCATGTCGTTGACACTCGACCAGATGCCGCCCACCGCCGCAAAGGTGTCCATGTTGTGCGGCCAATAGCGATGGATTACGGAGGGTTTGCCGTCGACCATCCCGTGCGGCGCGGCGACGTCGTTCGCCGCCGCGACGGCCGCGTCGGTCGTGACCGTGCGGGTCATGCGCAGTGGCTGGAGCAGATGCGCGGCGACGTAATCGTTCCAGCTCTTGCCCGTGGCTGCCGGAATGAAACGGCTCGCCATAAGGTACTGGACATTGTTGTAGCAAAACGTGGTGCGGAAGCCGTACTCGGGTTTCTGCCAGCGCATCCGCTCGATGATGTCGTCCGCGTCGCTGGTGTACCACACCGCGCCGGGATCGCAGTAGCCGCTGCGGTGGGTCAACAGGTCGCGCAGCGTGAGGTTCTGCGTGACGTAGGGACTTTGCAACTTGAAGTGCGGGAGTTCATCGACGACCGGGGTGTCCCACGTGAGCTTGCCTGCCGCAACCAGGGTGCCCAGCGCCGCGGCGGTGAATTGCTTGGTGTTGGAACCGATGTCGAACAAGGTGTCTGCATCGACCTTGCCGGGCTTGCCGAGCTCGCGCACCCCGTAGCCGCGCGCCAGCACCACCTTGCCCTCCTTCACCACCGCGATCGCAAGACCGGGGACCTGCCAGTCGTGCATCACCTGCTGGACGTAGCCATCGAGATCTTGCAGGTCCGGCGCTTGCGGTCGCGGCGCCGCGAGCGCCGGCGAGGTGATCAGGCACAACAGCAACGGGAGCAGCCGGCAAGCGCGCATCTTCGTCCCCTGCACGTGATGAAGGCCGCCGTATTGTGGCACGGCTGGCGCACGTCGTCCCGATCAAAACAGCACCGGTCGCGAGCACGCCTGTCCTGAGCTTGTCGAAGGACTCGCTCCTGCGATGCGCTTTGCAGGTACCTGCGCGCAGGCGATCCGTCAGCCTTTGTGCTTCGCGAGTCGCAGCCAGGTGTCGACCACGGTATCGGGATTCAGCGAGACCGATTCGATGCCCTGGTCCATCAGCCATTCGGCGAGGTCGGCGTGATCAGACGGACCTTGCCCGCAAATGCCGACGTACTTGCCCTTGGCGCGCGCGGTCTTGATTGCCATCGACAGCAGTTTCTTCACCGCCGGATCCCGCTCGTCGAACAGGCCGGCGACGATCGAGGAGTCGCGGTCGAGGCCCAATGTCAATTGCGTGAGGTCGTTGGACCCGATCGAGAAGCCGTCGAAGACGTCGAGGAATTCCTCGGCCAGCAGCGCGTTCGAAGGCACCTCGCACATCATGATCACTTTCAGCGGCTGCGAACCGTTGATCTTGGCGCCCTGTTCCAAGCCGTTGGTGCGCAGCACTTCGATGACTTTCCGGCCCTCGCCCAGCGTGCGGATGAACGGGATCATCACCCACACGTTGTCGAGGCCCATCACCTCGCGCACCTTCTTGACCGCCTTGCATTCCAAGCCAAACGCTTCCGCGAAAGAATCGTCCACATAACGCGACGCGCCGCGGAACCCGATCATCGGGTTTTCCTCGTGCGGCTCGAACTTGCCGCCGCCGAGCAGGTTCGCGTATTCGTTGGATTTGAAATCGCTCATGCGGACGATCACGGTTTTCGGATACACCGACGCCGCGATGGTGGCGATGCCTTCGGCGAGGCGATCCACATAGAAGTCGACCGGACCCGCGTAACCCGCTATGCGCTCGTCGATCTTCTTCTTGGTTTCCGCATCCTGCTGGTCGTACTGCAGCAACGCTTTCGGATGCACGCCGATGTGGCTGGCGATGATCATTTCGAGGCGCGCCAGGCCGATGCCCTGATTCGGCAGCATCCCGAAATCGAACGCGCGCTCGGGGTTGGCGACGTTCATCATGATTTTCAGCGGCGCGGGCGGCATGTCGCCGAGGTCGGCGGTGATGCGCTCGAATTTCAACTTGCCGTCGTAGATGAAGCCGGTATCGCCTTCCGCGCAGGACACGGTGACCTCATGCCCGTCGGGAATCTTCTCCAGGGCGTCGCCGGTGCCGACCACGGCCGGGACGCCCAATTCGCGTGCGATGATCGCGGCGTGGCAGGTACGGCCGCCGCGGTTGGTCACGATCGCTGCGGCCTTTTTCATGATCGGCTCCCAGTCGGGATCGGTCATGTCCGCGACCAGCACGTCGCCTTGCTTGAATTCGTGCATTCTGTCGAGCGAGCGGATCACGCGCGCCGTGCCCGCGCCTATCTTCTGGCCGATCGAGCGGCCCTCGGCCAGCACCTTGCCCCTCTCGTTCAACTGGAAACGTTCGAGCTGCGTCGCGTGCGCACGCGATTTCACCGTTTCCGGCCGCGCCTGCACGATGTACAGCTTGCCGGTCGCGCCGTCCTTCGCCCACTCGATGTCCATCGGGCGCTTGTAGTGTTCCTCGATGATCAGCGCCTGTTTCGCAAGTGATTCCACTTCGGCACCGCTGACACAGAACTTGCGGCGCAGGTCGTCCGGGGTGGCTTCGATCTTCACGCGCTCGCCCGGTTTGCCCGAGTACACCATGCGCTGTTGCTTCGCGCCGAGGTTGCGGCGCAACACCGCATGCTTGCCGGCCTTCAACGTCGGCTTGAACACGTAGAACTCGTCGGGATTCACCGCGCCCTGCACGACCATTTCGCCCAGGCCGTAACTCGCGGTGACGAACACCACATCACGGAAACCCGATTCGGTATCGAGGGTGAACAGCACGCCCGATGCGCCGATATCCGAACGCACCATCAACTGCACGCCGGCGGAAAGCGCCACTTCTTCGTGACTGAAGCCCTGGTGCACGCGGTAGGCGATCGCGCGGTCGTTGTACAGCGACGCGAAAACTTCCTTCACCTTCTGCAGCACGTCCTCGATGCCGGTCACGTTGAGGAACGTTTCCTGCTGGCCGGCGAACGATGCGTCCGGCAAATCCTCCGCCGTTGCGGAGGAACGCACGGCGACAGGGATATTTTCACCGCCGGAGGAGCGACAGAGTTTTTCGTATGCGGAACGGATCGCTTGTTCGAGATCGTTCGGCAACCTGGTATCCACGATCCAGCCGCGGATTTCCTTGCCAGCCGCCGTCAGCGCGTTGACGTCTTCCACGTTCAATGTCGCGAGCCGCTTCTGGATCTTGGCGGCCAGACCGCTCGTTTCGAGGTACTTGCGGAACGCTTCGGCCGTGGTGGCGAATCCGCCCGGCACCGACACGCCGAGTTTCGCAAGGTTGCCGATCATCTCGCCGAGCGAGGCATTCTTCCCGCCAACCTTGGCAAGGTCGCTCATCCGGAGTTGATCCAGCCACAGGACGAGTTCGGTCACGTCGATCTCCATATGCGTGGGCGAGCTGCCCGTGAAACAGCCATTCTCGCGGGCGACACCTGCGGTGACAAGCTGAAACGCTGAATGCCTTTCGGACGCAGCACGTGCGTTTCAAATGTGCAACACTCGTCGGTCGCGGATCGCAAATCACTGCAGAAGCGGATGCGCGCCCGTCGCGCGGGCCTCGATGGGGCGTCGACCGCCCGGCGCACAACGCGCGAAGGACACCAACCATGAAGACACGTGCAGCCGTTGCATGGGAAGCGGGACACCCGCTCAGCATCGAGGAAGTGGATCTGGAGGAACCGAAGGCGGGCGAGGTGCTGGTGCGCATCGTGGCGACCGGCGTGTGCCACACCGATGCCTACACGTTGTCGGGCGCCGATCCCGAAGGCCTGTTTCCGGCGATTCTCGGCCACGAAGGCGGCGCGGTCGTCGAGGAAGTCGGGCCGGGCGTGAAGTCGGTGAAACAGGGTGATCACGTGATCCCGCTGTACACGCCGGAATGCGGCGAGTGCGAATACTGCAGGTCGGGACGCACCAACCTGTGCCAGAAAATCCGCGTGACCCAGGGCAAGGGCGTAATGCCGGACGGCACCTCGCGGTTTTCGAAGAACGGCAGGATGATCCATCACTACATGGGCACCAGCACGTTCTCCGAGTACACCGTGCTGCCCGAAATTTCGGTCGCAAAGATCGATCCCAAGGCGCCGCTGGAGAAGGTTTGCCTGCTCGGTTGCGGCATCACCACCGGCGTCGGCGCGGTGCTGAACGTGGCGAAGGTGCGTCCCGGTTCCACGATCGCGGTGTTCGGATTGGGCGGCATCGGGCTCGCGGTGGTGCAGGGCGCGGTGATGGCAAAGGCCGAACGGATCATCGGCATCGACGTCAATCCCGACAAGTGGCCGATGGCGCAGGCAATGGGCGCGACCGATTTCGTGAACCCAAAGGAACACGCTGGACCGATCCAGCAAGTCATCATCGATCTGACGAACGGCGGCGTCGATTATTCGTTCGAATGCATCGGCAACGTCGACGTGATGCGCGCCGCGCTCGAGTGCTGCCACAAGGGCTGGGGCGAGTGCACCATCATCGGTGTCGCCGCGGCGGGGCAGGAGATCCGCACGCGGCCGTTCCAACTCGTCACGGGCCGCGTATGGCGGGGCGCCGCGTTCGGCGGCGTCAAGGGACGCTCGCAGTTGCCGGGCTACGTCGACAAGTACATGCAGGGCGAACTGAAGGTGGATGAATTCATATCCAGGGTCTTGCCGCTCGACCGGATCAACGAAGCCTTCGACCTGATGCATGAAGGCAAGGTGATCCGCTCGGTGATCCGTTACGGGGACAACTTGAATTAGGGAACTCTGGTCAATGTTGGTTCGCGTCATTCCCGCGAAAGCGGGAACCCAGTGTCTTTGTTGTAACTCGTTCACGAGCAAAGTCACTGGGTAGACTCGCGCCATCCATGGCGCTCGCGCTGCGCGCCGCCGAGGGCGTTCGCGTTTGCTCCTGCAAACGCAGCCGGGTTCCGCCGCGAAGAGCTGCGGGCGGCCCCGGAATGACGAACAAAATCTGGACTTCCCTGGATTGACGGAAGATGTGACTGCACGTGTCAGTTTTGCGGATGAGGTGCATTCCGCGCTACCGTGTAGCGGTCGAAACAAGGAAGTTTCTGGAGATGCATGCGCATCAACGCGTGGTCCGCAAGGGATTGTGTGCGGCGGTTCTCGCCGTGGTCTGGGGTATGGCTTTGGCAACGCCGCCGGTCCAGCAACTGGGTGAGATCGTGGTGATCGGGGTGACGCCGCTGCCCGGCTTGGGCGTCCCGGCCTCGCAGGTGCCGCTGAATACGCAAAGCGCGCAGGCGGACGATATCGAGCAGATCCACGGGCAGTCGCTGACGGATCTGCTGCAGTCGAACTTCCAGGGCGTGAATGTCACGCAATCGCAAGGCAACCCTTGGCAGGCCGACCTGTATTTCCACGGCTTCACGCTGTCCCCGTTGCTGGGTTCACCATCAGGCATTTCGGTTTACCTGGACGGAGTGCGCCAGAACGAATCGTTCGCCGAAACGATGAACTGGGAATCGATCCCCGATTTCGCGATTCGCAACGTCACGCTGATCCCAAGCTCCAATCCGCTGTACGGCCTCAACACGCTGGGCGGTGCACTGGTGATGACCACCAAGAGCGGCTTCACCGATCCGGGAGCGGGTGCCGAGGTATCTGGCGGATCGTGGGAACGCATCCAGGCGAGCGCGGAGGTGGGTACCCACGGCAAGCGATTCGGCTTGTACGCCGGCGCGTCCAGCGATTACGAGACAGGTTGGCGCAAATACTCGTCGAGCCGCGTGCAGCAGGTGTTCGTGCGCGGCGATTGGCAACCCGATACCGCCACCGACGTTGCGCTGAGCTACACCGGAGCGCACGCAAGGCTGTTCGGCACCCAGGCCCTGCCCGTCGAGTGGGCTGATACTCCGCGGGCCGCATTCACCTGGCCGGATTCCTTCGTCAACAACTTGAGCCAGTTCAATTTGCGCGGTTCGCGCCAATTGACTCCGGCGTTGTCGCTGCAGGCCAACGCTTACCTGCGCATTTCACAGAGCCGCACTTTCGACAGCAACACCAATGATTTCGAAGATTACGATCCGGCAGCGGACGGCCCGCTCGGCTATGCCGTGGACGGACCGTTCGACCCCGGTTCGGTCGGGACCTATTATTACGCAGGGCTGGCACCGCGCTATGACCCCCACGACCCGGCGGCAACCCTCAACAACGTGGTCGCTTCGAACGTCCTCGGGAACGTGCACACGCGCGGCTATGGAACTTCGATGCAGATCGTGGTGGTCGGTCCGGTCGGGCGTTTCCACAACCAGTTCACGCTCGGCGCGAGCCTGGATGCCGGCACGACTCGTTTCGACCAGTTTGGTCAGCCGGCGTTCTTTCCCTACGATGCAGCGCTGCGCGGCGACACGATCGGCCTGCTGCCGTTCGCGCTCGATCCGATGACGAACGCGGCAAGCGGGACGCACAGCTACGGCGTGTATTTCCTGGACGTCCTCGCGCTTACCGACAGGCTGCACTTGACCGGCGGTGGCCGTTTCAACCGCACGCGGCTCAGCGTGACCGATCTTTCGGGCGATGAGCCGGACATCGATGGCCGCGACAGTTTCAATCGTTTCAATCCGAGCCTCGGCGCGACCTGGCGATTTGCGCCGCATACCGGCGCTTACCTGAATTACGACGAGGGGGTGCGCGCGCCGACGCCCATCGAGCTCGAGTGCGCCAATCCCGATGCGCCCTGCGCGCTGCCCAACGACTTCACCGGCGACCCGCCGCTGAAACCCGTCGTCGCCCATACCTTCAGCGGCGGGTTGCGCGGCACGCTCGACGGCGGACATCTGCGCTGGAACATCTCGCCGTACTACAGCCGTGTCGACAATGACATCCTCACCGTCTTCACCGGCGGCAGTTCACGGGGCTATTTCGCAAATGTGCCAAGAACGTTGCGCAAGGGCGTGGATCTCGGGATCGGGGGCCAATCGGGACGGCTGGAGTGGCAGGCGAACTACGGTTTCATCGAGGCGACCTACGGCGCCTCGTTCGAGGAGCGGGCCGTTGACAACTCCAGCGCCGATGGCGGCGTGATCCAGGTGCGCAAGGGTGATCGCCTGCCGGGTATTCCGCGCCGGATGTTCAACCTGGCCGCGGAGTACCACTTCACGCCCGCGTGGTCGTTCGGCGGCAACCTGCGTGCGTATTCGGACCAGTACGCGATCGGCGACGAGAACAACCAGGACATACACGGTCCGGTACCCGGCTATGCGTTGCTGGATCTGGACCTGCATTGGCATCCGGCAGCGAGACTGACCCTGTTCGCGCAAGTGCAGAACGTCTTGGACCATCGATATTTCGTCAGTGGCAAGTTGGGTGACAACGTCTTCGATACGTCGGCTCGGTTGATCGACTCCACGGGACCGGGCACCCCGACTCTGTTCGTCGCTCCCGGTGCGCCGCGCGGTTGGTTCGTTGGATTGCGCTACGGCTTCGATGACGAGGGAGGCTGATCCTGAGGTGTCCGCGCGATTTGCAACAGCATGCTGGATCGGGTCCGCTCTCCCGATGAGGAAAAGGGGGCAACCGAGGCGTGCCCGCGCCATGGCCGCCGCGCTATGCGCGGTTGCGGTTGCGCTGCCTTTGGATGCGCCGGCACAGTCGTCCACCTCGGCATCCGGATCGAAACCGCGTTCGTTGCCGACGATCGTCGTGACCGCGACGCGCATTCCGGAACCCGCATTCGACGTGCCGGCATCGATTACCGCGGTGAAGGTCGGCGGCCCCGATGCCGATACGCCCGGCATCAATGCGTCGGAATACCTGCGCGGAGTGCCGGGCGTGCTGGCGCGCGATCGCCAGAATTATGCGCAGGACGAACAGATTTCGATCCGCGGCTTCGGGTCGCGCTCGACTTTCGGCGTGCGCGGCGTGCGCCTGTACACCGACGGCATTCCGGCGACCATGCCGGACGGGCAGGGGCAGGTATCGAATTTCGATTTCGGATCGGCCGACCGCATCGAGGTGCTGCGCGGTCCGTTCTCCGCGCTGTACGGCAACTCCTCGGGCGGCGTGATCCAGATCTTCACCGCCGACGGCAGCAACCCGCCGGAACTGCTCGGCCGTTTCGGCGCCGGCAGTTATGGCGCCTGGAACACGGATTTCGGTGCGCGCGGTCTCCACGGCGGTTTCGGCTACAACCTCGATTTGTCCGAATTCCACGCGGATGGATTTCGCCGCCACAGTCGCGCCGAACGCATCAACGGCAACGCAAAGTTCGACCTCAGGATCGGGTCGGGCGGCAAGCTGACCGTGTTGCTCAACACGGTTGCATTGCCCGAGACCCAGGATCCGCAGGGCCTGACCCGGGCGCAATATCAGGCCGATCCACGCCAGGCGGCGCCGTCGGCGCTCGAATTCAACACGCGCAAGAGCGTGCACCAGTGGCAGGGCGGCGTGGTGTACACGCAGGAAGTCGGCGAGCATCAGAGCCTCCGCGCGCTCGTGTATTACGGGCAGCGCGGCGTGCAGCAGTTCCTGTCCGTTCCGCCCATCGCGCAGAAGAATCCCTTGAGCTCGGGCGGTGTGGTGGATCTCTATTCGATCTACAGCGGAACCGACCTGCGCTGGACGTGGAAGGGCGCTCTTGCGGGCCGGCCGCTCGATTTCGCGGCGGGCATCGCCTACGACCGCGAGGACCAGCATCGCAATGGCTACGACAACTTCGTCGGCGACACGCCTTCCGGAATCAGGCTCGGCGTGGTCGGCGCGCTGCGGCGCGACGAACAGGACAATGTTTACGATCTCGCGCAATACGCGCAGGGCACCTGGCGCTTCGCCGACCGTTGGTCGCTGACGCTTGGCGCGCGTCACAGCGTGGTGCGCTTCGGTTCCACGGATTTTTACGTGACATCCAACAATCCGAACGACAGCGGGCACGTCGCGTACGGCTCGACCGACCCCGTGGCGGGCCTGATGTTCCGCGCAGCGCCGCATTGGCACCTGTACGCGTCGTACGGCAACGGTTTCGAGACGCCGACCTTCAGCGAAATCGGCTATCGCCCGAACGGGGCGGGCGGACTGAACTTCGATCTGAGGCCGGCACGATCGAAAAACGCCGAGATCGGTTCGAAATGGGAATTTGCCGACGGCGGGCGGCTGGATCTCGCGTTGTTCGAGGCGAATACCCGCGACGAAATCGCGGTGCTATCCAGCTTCGGCGGCCGCACGATCTACCAGAACGTCGGCGCCTCGCGCCGGCGCGGTGCCGAACTCGGCCTGCAGCAGCCATTGGGCGGCCTCTGGCAACTGGATGTCGCGTACACCTATCTCGACGCGCGCTTCAGCAACGCGTTCAGCGACTGCAGCGCGCCGACAGCATGCGAAGTGGCAGCAGGAACCCGCATACCGGGCACGCCGCGGCAATTGCTTCATGCCGGGTTGCGCTGGGGTGGCAACCTGGGTTGGCACGCGGGGGCGACGATCGACGCCGCCGGTGCGGTCAGCGCGGACGATGCGGGCACGCTGGTGGCGCCGGGTTACGCGATCGCCGGCGTGAACGCCGGCTACGTGTTCAACACCGCGCGCCGGCAGATTGCGCCTTACGTACGCATCGGAAACCTGTTCGACCACAGCTACATCGGTTCGGTGATTGTCGATCAGGCCAACGGCGGGAGCTTCGAGCCCGCGCCGGGACGCACGTTCTGGGTGGGTATCGACGTGACGCTACGGCGCTGACGGCGCAGATCGGAAAGCGCCCGATAAACTGCCCGCTCGAACGGAGCTTCCCATGAACGGTCGCAGGACAGTCTTTTTCGTTTCGGATTCAACCGGCATCACCGCCGAGACGATTGGCAACTCCATCCTCGCGCAATTCGAAGGTGTGAAGTTCGAAGGCCATCGCATCGCCTTCGTGGACACGCCCGACAAGGCGCAGGCTGCGGCGCTGCGCATCAAGACCGTCTATGCGCAGAACGACGAGCGGCCGATCGTGGTCAATACCGTCGTCGATCCGCAGTTGTGCGAAATCATCGCCGAATCCGGCGCACTGATGATCGACGTGCTCGCGCCGTTCATCGGCACGCTCGAACTCGAACTCGGCGCGCGCCGCTCGGGCGCGATCAACCGCGCGCACGGGCTGGTCGATTTCAACCAGTACGAAGCGCGCATCGACGCGACCAATTACGCGCTGGCGCACGACGACGGCGTGAACATCGACTACAGCCAGGCCGACGTGGTGCTGGTGGGCGTGTCGCGGGTCGGCAAGACGCCGACCTGCCTGTATATGGCGCTGCACTACGGCGTGAAGGCCGCCAACTACCCGTTGACGGAAGAAGACCTGGAGCACGATCGCCTGCCCAAACGCCTCGAGGACTACCGCAACCGCTTGTATGGACTCACGATCGATTCGCTCAGGCTTGCGCAGGTACGCGAAGCACGCAGGCCGGGCAGCGCTTACGCGAAGCTCGACCGCTGCAAGCACGAACTGGTGCTGGCCGACCGGATCTTCCGGCGCGAAAACATACCTTCGCTCAATACCACGCACACCTCGATCGAAGAAATCGGCAGCAAGATCATGGCGCACCTGGGCATCGAGCGGCATATGTTTTGAAGACTGGCCGGTGCCCAAGAAAACGCATTCAGCGGCCATCACGCCGCCATCACGCATTTCCGGTAATGTGGTATCCGCAAGCGTGCCAGTTCACGACAGGGTGATTGCCTGGCCCGGGACTTGAGAGGGGTGTGTCGCTCGGTCCTGCTTGTGTTTTCGTTATCGCCTTCGATGTTGTGGAAGACTGCGACGCGGTCGCAGCGGGCATGCACAGCGGAGTATTGAAACGACAACAGGGAGCACCGCACATGAATCACAGCCGCACGCGCGTACTGACATTGGCCGTGGCCGCCGCAATCGTTGCCACGGCTCCCATTTACCTCACCGCCTGCGGTGGTGGCGGCAGCGGTGCGGTGCGTTCTGACGCCCCTTCACCGCCACCCCCGCCGCCACCGCCACCACCACCGCAAGGGTCGACCTATGATCCTGCGTACAACCACCTGATTCCGACCGGCGCGCAGAAGGCGCAGCAGGAAGGTTTCACGGGCAAGGGTGTCAACGTCGGAATCCTGGATTCGGGCGTCGATCCGTCCACGCCGCCAATGCAGGGGCGGATCACCTGGTTCAAGAGCTATATTTCGGGCGGTTCGCAAACGCCGAACGACACATCCGGCCACGGCACGGTGGCTGCGGACATCCTGGGCGGCCTTGCGGCCGGCACCCTGCCCGCAGACAACAACAAGACGTTTCCGGGCGGTGTTGCGCCCGACGCAAGCCTGTACTTCGAGCAGGTATGCGGCGTCGGGGGTGCCAACGATTGTCCGGTCACCAGTACCAACTTCAGCGATTTCGCCTCGCAGAACGTCAAGATCATCAACGCATCGTTCGGCTCGGGGAATGCGCAAAGCGATTCCGGGCTGGCTGCCACCCAGTCGATCTACCAACCTGCCGTGAACGCCGGGATCCTGCTGGTATGGGCGGCCGGCAGCAGCGGCGCCTCGCAGCCCTGGGACCAGGCAGGTCTGCCGTACTGGATACCGAGTTTCCAGCCGAACTGGCTCGCCGTCGTCAATGTCGCCATCGACAGCAACGGCAATGTCGACGGACTCTACAAGGGCTCGGATGCGCCTTCCAATGCCTGCGGCGTAGCCGCGAACTGGTGCCTCAGTGCGCCGGGCGAGGTGGAATTCCCCAGCATTCCGGGCGAGTACTCGGGCGGCGTCGGGCACGGCACCACGGCCGCCGCCGCGGTGGTGAGCGGCGTCGCCGCGCAGGTGTGGCAGGCGTTCCCGTGGATGAGCGCCGCCAACATGAGCGACACGATCCTGACCACCGCGACGCCCATCGATCCTTCGACCGGCAAGCTCGCTCCCGGCAGTACCGCTGGCCCCAACAGCACCTACGGTTGGGGGATGATCAACGCGGCGGCTGCGGTCAAAGGTCCAGCGCAGTTCGCGTTTGGCACCTTCGAGGCGAATTTACCCTCGGGCACCACGTCGACATTCGGCAACAACATCGGTGGCTCGGGTGGGTTGGCCTTGACTGGTTCAGGGACCCTGGTGCTGTCCGGAACCAACACTTACACCGGCGGCACTACGATCAGTGGAGGCACCTTGCAGGCAATGGCCGTTTTGCCGGGAGATGTCACGGTCGCCGGCGGCACGCTGGATGGCGTGCCCGGTGTGGCAGGCAATCTTTCCAACTCCGGCAGGGTCGCGGTCCACGGCGGCAACGGCAGCAACACGACGGTAGGCGGCAACTTCACCAACGCTTCCACGGGTACCTTGGCGGTGAGCCTGGGCAGCGCGCTTGCGGTGACCGGCACGGCGACGCTCAACGGTGGGACGCTGGAAGTGACCGGCGCCGATTCCGGGTATGTCGCCAACACGCATACGGATGTGCTCACCGCCACGGGCGGGGTGAGCGGCACCTTCAGCAGTCTGGTCAAGGATCCGGGCGTGGTGTTCACGTCGACGACCATTGGGTACGGTCCCAACGACGTGTATCTGGACACCACCGGCCTCAGCATCACCGTCGCTGCGGCTTCGATGGGCATCGTCGATCCGGCATCGGTGTCGGCGGCGCAGCGGGTGCAGAGCGGGTTCGACACGCTCAATGCGACGCTGGCTTCCGGCGGGACGCCTGCGCCGGACGTGCTGGAAGGCGCCGGTGCGATCCAGCACAGCGCGACGCCGGCGGTGGCGCAGGCGACGCTCCAAAGTCTTTCGGGTCAGTTGCACGCGGCCAGCACGGCGATGCTGTTCGACGGCATTGACAGCAGCGGCAATGCGCTGTCCGAACACTTCGACGATCTCTTGAGTGGTGGTACGAAGCCCGGGATCTGGTACAGCAATCTCGGCTGGCAGGGCGACCTGGAACGCAGCGGTTACGCGGGTGCGACCTTCCGCAGCAGCGGCGGGATGGCCGGCGCCGATATGCGCATAGGTACTCACGCGCTGTTCGGGTTTGCGGCGGGACAGAGCCTTGGCTTTGGTCAACTCGACACGGCCTGGGACCACAACCGCACGTGGATGAACAACGTTGCGCTGTACGGCGGGCTGGTGAACGGGCCGTGGTACGCGAGCGCACAAGTGGCCACTGGTTGGTACCGCGAGGACATGCAGCGCCTGTTGCAACTGGGTGCGCTGGGTTCACTGGTGGGCACCGGCTCGACCGGCCACTACATGGCGGGCGCGCTGGAAGGCGGTCG
>JAJPJT010000053.1 GCA_021324095.1 Gammaproteobacteria bacterium | reverse complement strand
TCGCTGACGTCGAAAGGACCCAGCACGGGTGCGGAACCGTGAACATCAAGCAATTTTCAACAGCCTGCTAACTACAAGTCGATTTGAAAGTGGTGCATAACTCCGCCGTATAACCCGAACTGCACGCTGCAGATCGTCGGAACATTCCTGCGCAAATCCACGGCTTGCGCCCCTCGCGCCGCCTAACCCCGCCACCTAATCTGGTCGCCTTTCCCCATGCGGCGGGATGCTCGGGCGCGATCTTCCCACTCGATGGCGGACGCCGCAAGCGAGGATCGGACGGGCGCTTCGTGCCGGTATCGACGATACTTGTGAAATGACCAACGCCCTCGATGACCTTGTCGCTTCCACGCTTCTCGGCGCCGATGGGCCGTTCGCACGCGAGGTGCCGAACTTCGCGCCACGCGAAACGCAGCAACGCATGGCCGATGCGGTGTCGGACGCGATCGAGAGCCGCGATGCGTTGGTGGTCGAGGCGGGCACCGGCACCGGCAAGACCTTCGCGTATCTCGTTCCCGCACTGCTGTCGGGCAAGCGGGTGATCGTCTCCACGGGCACGCGCAACCTGCAGGACCAGTTGTTCCACCGCGACCTGCCGCGGGTGCTGTCGATCCTGGGCGTGAAGACCGACGTCGCGCTGCTGAAGGGACGCGCGAATTACCTCTGCAAATATCGTCTTCAGCAGACGGTCGAATCGGGACAGTTCAAGTCCCGCACGCAAGTCGACGACTTGCAGCAGGTTCGCGCGTGGGGTGCACGCACGCGCATCGGCGACCGCGCGGAGCTGGCCGAGGTGCCGGAAGCCTCACCGCTGTGGCCGCGTGTCACGTCCACCACCGAGAACTGCCTCGGCACCGAGTGTCCGTTTTACGATGACTGTTTCGTGTTCAAGGCGCGGCGGCGCGCGCAGGAAATGGATCTGGTGGTGGTGAACCATCATCTCCTGCTGTCGGACCTTGCACTGAGGCGCGAAGGCTTCGGCGCGATCCTGCCGGAAGCGGACGCGTACATCCTGGACGAGGCGCACCAGTTGCCGGAGCTCGCGGGCCAGTATTTTTCGGTCGGCGTCAGCGCGCGCCAGGTGAAGGAGCTCGCTGCCGATGCGCTGGCCGAATGCGCCGGTCAGCCCGGCGCGCTGGCATTGTTGCAGCCGGCACTGGACAACCTCAACGATGCGCTGCGCAAGGCGCGACTCGCGTTCGACGCGTTGCCCAAACGCGGCGCGTTCGCGCAACTCGAGGCCGACGCGGGCGCGGCAGAAGCGCTGGAAAATCTCGGCAACGCATTGGCGGATCTGGCCGGCGTGCTGGTCGGGCAGGCCGAGCGTTCCAAGGGTCTCGCCAGCGTGCACGCGCGCTGCGTGGTGCTGGACCAGCGCCTGCAGCGCATCGCCGGCCGCGACGGCGAAGACGAGGTGCGCTGGTACGAGTTGTCCGATCACGGCTTTGAGCTTTCTGCGACGCCGCTCGATCTTGCGCCACAGTTGCAGACGCTGCGCAATGCGACCGACGCGGCGTGGATCCACACGTCGGCCACCCTGGCGGTTGCGGGCGAGTTCGGGCATTTCACCCGTCAGATGGGGTTGGCCGATCCGTTGACGCTGGACCTCGGCAGCCCCTTCGACTATCCGCGTCAGGCGTTGTGCTATTTGCCGCAGGGTTTGCCGGAACCGGCCGCGCGCGATTACACGCAGCGCGTGATCGAAACCGTGCGGCCGGTGCTGGAGGCGTCGAAGGGCCGCGCGTTCCTCTTGTTCACGTCGCACCGTGCATTGCGGCTCGCAGCCGAGCTGCTGGCCGATGCGCCGTGGCCGCTGTTCGTGCAGGGCACCGCGCCGCGCCATCAGTTGCTGTCGGATTTTCGCGATTCCGGCAACGGCGTGCTGCTGGGTGCGGCCAGTTTCTGGGAGGGCGTGGACGTGGCCGGCGAGGCGCTTTCGTGCGTCGTGATCGACAAGCTGCCGTTCGCGGCGCCCGACGATCCAGTGTTGCAGGCGCGTCTCGACGCGGTGCGCCGCGCGGGCGGCAACCCGTTCCGCGACTGGCAGATTCCTGCCGCGGCGATCGCGCTGAAGCAGGGTGCGGGTCGGCTGATCCGCGACGTCGACGACAGCGGCGTGCTGGTGCTGTGCGACCCGCGCATCGCCACCCGTGCCTATGGCAAGTTGTTCCTCGCCAGCCTGCCGCCGATGCCGCGGACACGGGAGCTGCGCGATGTGCGGGAATTCTTCGGGATAAGCCGTGACAACGGCCTTCATCCCCCCGCTGCTACGCGGCGACCCCCTTCCTTTGGAAGAGGGTGAAAGCATTTATGCTTTCCCGTCTCCCGTCTCCCGTCTCCCGTCTCCCGTCTCCCGTCTCCCGTCTCCCGTCTCCCGCTCCATGAACCTTCTCGCCATCGAAACCGCCACGGAAGCCTGTTCGGTCGCGCTGCTGCACGGCGAGGCGCTGATCGACCGTACCGAACTGGCGCCGCGCCGACATGCCGAGTTGGTATTGCCCATGGCGGAAGATTTGCTGGCGGAAGCCGGCATCACACGCCGGCAGCTCGACGCGATTGCGGTCGGACAGGGACCCGGCGCGTTCACCGGCGTGCGCCTGGCGATTTCCGTCGCACAAGGTTTGGCGTTGGCTCTGGACATTCCCGTCGTGCCGGTGTCGTCATTGGCGGCGCTGGCGATGCAGGCGCCGAAGAACGGCGCGTCCATCCTCGCCGCGATCGACGCGCGTCGCGAGGAAATCTATGCGGGTGCGTTCGTTTTCGATGGAGCGGGCCTGGTGGAAGCGCTGGACCGCGAACGGGTGCTAGCGGCTTCCGAACTGAAATCGCCCGAAGCCGAAGCATGGAACGTGCTGGGTACCGGCTGGAAAGCCTACAGCGATGCGATCCGCGAACGGCTGCCCTCCGCGCCGCGCTGGGCCGACGGCGAACGTTACCCGCAGGCCTGCGATGTCGCGCGTCTTGCCGCGCCGCTGTTCGCTGCCGGCAAGGGCGTACCGCCCGAACAGGCGCTGCCGGTGTACCTGCGCGACAAGGTGGCGTTGACGCTGGAAGAGCAGCAACACGCCAAGCCGGGGGAGCAGCTGGTGTAGCTTTTGTGAAAAGTCAGGCCAGGGATGGCCGTTCTGGTGCTAGGGTCTTCCACGACGGTCGAGTGTGCGGCAGACATTGGTTATGCAGCGATCAGGGATGATCGCAAGGTCAAGTACAAGCGTCGCGGATCGCCTCGGGCAACGGCACCGATGCGCCCGTTGCGGGATCGACCCACACCATCACGACATTGCCGTCCGCGTATACCCGCGTGTGATCGTTGCGATCGACGATGCGGTTGCCGATCGTCATCGAAGAATTGCCGAGTCGTTCGCAGGAGAGCAGCACGTCGATCTCGGCGGGCCACTCGATCGGCTTGCGGTAGTGCAGTTCCACCGCCGCCATCACGGGCATCGCGTGCGCGCTGAACCATTCGCCCGGCACGGTACGCAGCCATTGCAGGCGCGATTCCTCGAGATAGGTCAGGTACGAGGAATTGTTGACGTGGTTGAAGGCATCGAGGTCGCGCCAGCGGACGTGCAGGGGAATCGCGGCCAACGTGCGCGCCGTCGCCGCGTCCTGTCCTTGTTGCGGGCCCTCGTTGCGCTCGGGCTTCGACGCAGTGGCAGCCGAGTGACCGGCACCGGACTGCCCCGGATTTTGCTGCGCTCCATCCGGGCTACGCGACTTCGCTCTGCCGCGCTTGCGCGGGGCGCGCCTGGTTGGGCCGGTCTTCTGTTCCCCGTTCATTCCTGACGTTCTTCCGATGGACCAGGCTCACATTACATGTTTATCGCGGCGGAATCCGGAATCGGTTTCGGGCCTGTTTGTTTGATCAGATTCGCCGCATCCTGCGGCTCGCCCTTCGGGCCATCGGCTGCGCCGATGTTCGCTCCCGCATCCTGCCTCTGCAGTCGGGTTCTGCCCACTGGCGCGCGCAGCTCCGGAGTCACGAAATTTTGGACGGGTATTCCCTGGTCATTGGCATTCATTCGCGGCAGTCTGCTCTTACGCCCGCTTCTTGCTGCGTGATGATTTCGAAACCGCGGCGGCATCCAGCACCGGCGCGAGGAACTGTCCAGTGTACGAGTCCCTGGTCGCCGCGATGTCTTCCGGCGTGCCGGTCGCGATGATACGTCCGCCGCCTGCACCGCCTTCAGGCCCGAGATCGACGATCCAGTCGGCGGTCTTGATCACGTCGAGATTGTGTTCGATCACGACGACGGTGCTGCCACCGTCGACCAGCCGGTGCAACACGCGCAGCAGTTGTTCGATGTCGTGGAAGTGCAGCCCTGTCGTTGGTTCGTCGAGAATGTACAAAGTGTTGCCGGTGTCGCGGCGCGACAGTTCCTTCGACAGTTTCACGCGCTGTGCTTCCCCGCCCGACAGCGTGGTCGCGCTCTGGCCCAGCTTGATGTAGCCGAGGCCCACGTCCATCAGCGTCTCCAGCTTGCGCGCGATCTGCGGCACCGGCGCGAACACTTCCAGCGCCTGTTCGACGGTCATGTCCAGCACGTCCGCGATGGTGTAGCCCTTGTAGAGGATCTCCAGCGTCTCGCGGTTGTAGCGCTTGCCGTGGCAGACGTCGCAGGGCACGTACATGTCGGGCAGGAAATGCATTTCCACCTTGATCAGACCGTCGCCCTCGCAGGCTTCGCAGCGGCCGCCCTTCACGTTGAAACTGAAGCGGCCCGCCTGGTAGCCGCGCGCCCGCGCTTCGGGAACCTGCGCGAACAGTTCGCGCAGCGGCGTGAATACGCCGGTGTAAGTGGCCGGATTCGAACGCGGCGTGCGTCCGATCGGCGACTGGTCGATGTCCAGCACCTTGTCGAACAGATCAAGCTTTTCGATCGATTCGTAGGGCGCAGGTTGTGCCGACGCACCGTTCAACTCCAGCGCGGCGATCTGGAACAGCGTGTCATTGATGAGGGTCGATTTGCCCGAACCCGACACGCCCGTGATGCAGGTGAAAAGCCCCGCCGGGATTTCCAGATCGACGTTTTGCAGGTTGTTGCCGTGCGCGCCTTTGAGTTTCAGCACGCGCTTGGGATCGGGTGCGCGGCGCAGCTTCGGCACCTCGATGCTGCGCTCGCCGGACATGTATTGTCCCGTCAGCGATCGCGGTTCCTTCAGGACGTCGTTTAGCGTGCCTTGCGCAATCACTTCGCCGCCGTGCACCCCGGCGCCCGGACCGATGTCGACGATGCGGTCGGCCGTACGGATCGCGTCCTCGTCGTGCTCGACCACGATCACGGTGTTGCCGAGGTCGCGCAGGCGCGTCAGCGTCCCCAGCAGGCGCTCGTTGTCGCGCTGGTGCAGGCCGATGGAAGGTTCGTCCAGCACGTACATCACGCCCACGAGGCCCGCGCCGATCTGCGATGCCAGCCGGATGCGCTGCGCTTCGCCGCCCGACAGCGAATCGGCCTTGCGGTCGAGCGTCAGGTAATCGAGACCGACGTCGACGAGGAAGCGCAGGCGCTCGTCGATTTCCTTGACGATCCGCGCCGCGATCTCGCCGCGCCAGCCGGCGAGTTGCAGGCCATCAACGAACTTGCGCGCGTCGGCGATGGCGAGTGCCGACAGCGAAGGAAGATTGCGTTCGCCCACGAACACGTTGCGCGCGGACAGGTTCAGGCGCTCGCCGTGGCATTCCGGGCATGGCCGCTCGCTGATGAAGCGCGCCAGTTCCTCGCGCACCATATTGGAATCGGTCTCTTTCCAGCGCCGTTCCAGGTTCGGGACGACGCCTTCGAAGCGATGCCTGCGGGTGAACCCGGAACCATTGCCGTGGCCCAGATAACGGAACTCGATCGTCTCCTCGCCTGAGCCGAACAGGATCGCGTCGCGGGTCTTCTTCGGCAGATCGCGCCATGGCGTCTCGACATCGAATTTGTAGTGCTTGGCCAGCGAACGGATCATCTGGAAGAAATGCGGGTTGCGCCGATCCCAGCCGCGTACCGCGCCCTCGCCGAAGCTGCGTTCCGGATGCGCGACCACGCGCGCCGGGTCGAAGAACTGCGTCACGCCGAGACCGTCGCACGTCGGACACGCGCCGACCGGCGAGTTGAACGAGAACAGCCGCGGTTCCAGTTCCGGCAATGAGTAGTCGCAAAGCGGGCAGGAATAGCGCGACGAGAACAGTTGCTCGGGCGCTGATCCGTCGTCGAGATCGACCAGGATCGCGAGGCCCTCGCCGAGCCGCAGCGCGGTTTCGAACGATTCGGCGAGCCGCTGCTTCAGATCCGCGCGTGGGCGGAACCGGTCGATCACCACTTCGATGGTGTGCTTGATGCGAAGTCCCAATGCCGGCACGGCATCGAGGTCGTAAACGGTGCCATCGACGCGCGCCCGCACAAAACCCTGCGCACGCAACTGCTCGAACACCTGCACGTGCTCGCCCTTGCGTTCGCGGATCACCGGCGCCAGCAGCATGTAGCGCTCGTCTTCCGGCAATGCCAGCGTCTGGTCCACCATCTGACTGACCGTCTGCGCGGCCAGCGGCGTGCCGTGGTTCGGGCAGCGCGGCGTGCCCACCCGTGCATACAGCAGGCGCAGGTAGTCGTGGATTTCGGTAATGGTGCCGACCGTCGAACGCGGATTGTGCGAGGTCGATTTTTGCTCGATGGAAATCGCCGGCGACAAACCCTCGATGTGGTCGACGTCGGGCTTTTCCATCATCGACAGGAATTGCCGCGCGTACGAGGACAGCGACTCGACGTAGCGGCGTTGGCCCTCGGCATACAGCGTGTCGAAGGCGAGCGAGGACTTGCCCGAGCCCGACAGGCCGGTGATCACGATTAGTTGATCGCGCGGCAGGTCGAGGTCGATGTTCTTGAGGTTATGGGTGCGGGCACCGCGGATGCGGATGGTGTCCATGGAAATGCGCGGGGCAAAGACTCGCTACTATAGCGATCCGAGCGATATACGGTCGATCGACTACGGTTTCCAGCCTTGGGGGTTCTCATGAAACTCGGCAAAGGGTTGGTCGCGGTCGCTGCCGCGATGGTGGTGACGTTTGGTACCGCTCAGGCGCAGGCCGCAGCCCCGGCACCCGGAGGCGGCGGCGCCACGGCGCAGCAGGTGCGCGAGCTGATGGAAACGATGGGCACCAAACGCCTGATGGTCCAGATGATGGATCAGATGACGTCGATCATCGCCCGCGGATTTCCGTGCGTGCCGCAAGACAAATTGGAAGCAACGTTCGGCGGTTCGCAAGGCATCGACGAACTGATGAACCAGGTGATCCCGGTTTATCAGCAGCATTTCACCACCGCCGACGTCCAGGGCCTGGAGAAGTTCTACCGTTCGCCGCTGGGCCAGAAAGTGCTCCAGCAGATGCCGTTGATCATGCGGCAAAGCATGCAGATCGGCCAGAAATGGGGCCAGGAGCATGCGCGCGCAATGGTCGCCCTGTTGACGCACCAGGGCGTGCTGGATGCCGAAGGCAAGTGTCCGGCACCCAAGCAATCGGTGGTGCCTGCTCCGAGCAGCAAGTAGCCGCGCCCGTTCGTCCGGGCCACGGCGCCAGGCTTGCCCAATAGCTTGATACCAGGCTAGAATTGCCGGTTCGAGCGCGCCGAATCGCGTCCGATCGACCCAGAATAACGACAGAACCAGAGAGCCGAAGCCATGTACGCAGTCATTCTTACCGGCGGTCGCCAGTACCGCGTGATGCAGGGCGAAGTCCTTCGCGTCGAAAAACTGGATGCCGAACCCGATGCCGCGATCACCTTCGACCAGGTATTGCTGGTCGGCGAGGGCGACACCGTCACGGTCGGCGCACCGAACGTCACGGGCGCCACCGTCACCGCCAAGGTGCGCGGCCACGGCCGCGCGGACAAGGTCCGCATCGTGAAATTCCGCCGCCGCAAACACCATCGCAAGCAGATGGGTCACCGGCAGCACTACACCGAAATCGAAGTGACCGGCATCAGCGCCGGCGAGAAGTAAGGAGAAGCCGCCATGGCACACAAAAAAGGCGTAGGTTCCTCGCGCAACGGCCGCGACTCCAACCCGAAATACCTCGGCGTCAAGTTGTACGGCGGACAGGTCGTCGAAGCCGGCAACATCATCGTCCGCCAGCGCGGCACCCAGTTCCACCCGGGCGTCGGCGTTGGTCTCGGCCGCGACCACACGCTGTACGCGTTGGTCGATGGCAAGGTGGAATTTACCGTCAAGGGGCCCAAGCGGCAGCGGACGGTCAATGTGGTTGGCGGCTGACGCTGACCCACAACGCGATTGGGAAGGCCCCGCTTCGCGCGGGGCTTTTCGTTTGTTGAAGCAGGGGCTGGGGGCTGGGGACTAGGGTGCAGGTCCGCTAGTCTGTTGCAAAATCGGTCGACCCCGCGATCCAAAACGCGGATGCCGAGGCCTTGAGCGCGATAGTTTTCTGAGCCCCAGTCCCCAGCCCCCATCCCCCATCCCCCAGCCCCCAGCCCCCAGCCCCCAGCCCCCAGCCCCCAGCCCCCATTCCCCGATGAAGTTCGTCGACGAAGCCATCATCAAGGTGCAGG
>JAJPJT010000063.1 GCA_021324095.1 Gammaproteobacteria bacterium | reverse complement strand
GCCGGTACGACGCCGGCAGATTGTACAGCCCCGTGTTCGGCTCCAACTGGTCCAGAAACCACAACCGCTCCTGCGCAAACGACAACGGAATCGCCGCCGGTCGAGGCCCGGCGGTAATCCGCGCACCTAGCCCGCGCAGTCCGTCCTCGCGCAGCATGCGCTCAAGCAGCATGCGCTTCGCCGGCGAAAGATCGAATTTGGCCCGCGTCACGCGAGACCCTCCCGGGCCAGTTCTTCAAGCATGGCGTCGATTTCGCCTTCCGTCAGGTGGTCGATATCCAGTGGCGGGCTAGCGGCCGGTCGAATCGGCTCTTGCGCGGCGCTGTCGATGTGACGCTCGACCTCGCGCGCCAGTCCGGCAATCGTCGGCTGTTCGAACACCGAACGCAGTGAAATATCGATCCGGAAGATGTTGCGCAAGCGCGAAACCATGCGCGTCGCGAGCAGCGAGTGGCCGCCCAGCGAAAAGAAATCCTGATGAATCCCGACTGCCGGGACGGACAACAACTCGCTCCACAGTTCAGCCACGCGCCTTTCGGTGCTGGTGCGCGGCATCTCGGATGGCTCGCCCACGCTCCCCGTGCGATCGTACAAGGCGAGAGCGGCGCGATCGAGCTTGCCGGTTGCGGTTCTCGGGAGCGAGTCCATTTCAACCACAATGGACGGCGTCATGTATTCGGGAAGCCGCTCCCTCACGAACGCTCTCAGCTCGGAAGCCTGCGCGTTGCGCCCGGCTACGAACGCGGCCAGATACGGTTGGCCGAAATTGTCGGTACACAACGCAACCGCCGCTTCCCGCACCTCCGGGTGCCGGGCGAGAACCGCTTCCAGTTCGCCGATTTCGATGCGAAATCCGCGCAGCTTGATCTGCTGGTCTCGCCGGCCGAGAAAATGCAAGCGTCCACTGGGACCGTATCGGGCCATATCGCCCGTGTGGTACATTCGCGCGCCGGGCGTTTGGCTGAATGGATTCGGCACAAAACTGGCGGCCGTCAGTTCCGGCCGATTCAGATAACCGCGGGCGAGTCCTTCTCCGGCCAGATATAACTCGCCTGGAAGCCCGATCGGCACCGGCTCCATATTCGCGTCCAACAGATACACCTGCGTGTTTGAAATCGGCCGCCCAATATCGACAGCGGCGCCGTCGCGCCCTTGCTGGCCGGCAGTCGAGTAGGTGGTGTCCTCGGTTGGACCATACAGGTTGAATACTTGCCGCACTTGCGTATTCGCGAAGACTTGATCCACCAGGCCGCGCTGAAACGCTTCTCCGGCCAGATTCACTACCCGCACAGAATCGGGTATCGCCTCCATCTCCAGCAGAGTCTCGAGCGCGCTTGGCACCGTGTTGATAAGAGTGATCGCTGAAACCTCAGCTTTGCGTGCGGCGCTCTCGGCCAGAGAAAGCGCGTCGTCGACAAGCACCACGCGCCCGCCCGTCGATAGCGGGGCGAAC
This sequence comes from Gammaproteobacteria bacterium, assembly GCA_021324095.1. Taxonomy (GTDB): domain Bacteria; phylum Pseudomonadota; class Gammaproteobacteria; order Xanthomonadales; family Rhodanobacteraceae; genus 66-474. Next base: position 1,645 of record JAJPJT010000063.1, on the reverse strand, counting down.
AATTCAAAAACAGAGAGGTCGAAACACAGCGAGGTGGACGCGAGCACACAGCTCAAAGCGTCGCGCGGAAAAAATCGCCCTGCCCAGCTGACGAAAGCCATCGCGCTCCGATGCGTGATGGCGACGCCTTTGGGATCTCCGGTCGAACCCGAAGTATAGATGACGTACGCGAGATTCTCCGGATCTACGCTGCCGGGCACGTTGTGCCTTTGGCGAGAGCCCGCCGACAACGCTTGCGCGACGTCCTGTTCCGTCAGCACCGTGCTCACGCGCGCATCAGCGATCACATACTCCGACCGCCGCTGCGGATAGGCGGGATCGAGCGGCACGTACGCCCCGCCCGCTTTGAGCACTGCGAATACGGCGACAACCAGGTGCGCACCGCGGGGCATGGACAGTGCGACCCGAACCTCTGGGCCTACTCCGCGTGCCCGCAGCTCGTGCGCAAGGCAATTCGCGCGCTCATTCAGCTCTCGATAGGTGAGCACTTGCCCGCGGCACTCCAATGCCGGTCGATCGGGCGTCCGCGCCGCCTGTTGCTCGAACAACTCGTGTAAGCATTGCTGGCGGTCGTAGGCCGCTCGAGTGCTGTTCCAGGTCACCAGCACGCGATGCCGTTCCCCTTCGGTCAGCAAACCCAAGCGCGAGACTTGCCGTTCCGGATGGGCAACGATGGCCTCGAGCAGATGCCGCCAATGCGAAATCATCGCGCTCATGCGCTCGGCGCTGTAGAGATCCGCGTCGTACTCGATGCTTCCGGTCAACTCGTTTTCACCTTCGGCAAGGGCCATCGTCAGGTCGAACTTGGCTGTCCCGGCGTGAACGGATGGCGCGGATGGCGCGCCCGGGGAAGCCGCTTCTTGCGCGCCGCCGCCCGTCGGGGCATTTTGGAAGAGGAACATTACCTGGAACAGCGGATTGCGGCTGAGGTCGCGGTTCGGCTGGAGTTCCTCGACCAGTTTTTCGAAAGGCAGGTCTTGATGGGCGTAGGCGCCTAGCGTGGTATCCTTCACGCGCCGCAGCGCTTCCAGGAACGGCGGGTCGTCTTCAAAGCGGGTTCGAATCAGCAGCGTGTTCACGAAGAAACCGATGAGATTCTCGAGCTCCGCGCGATTGCGGTTGGCGACCGGCGTGCCGACGACCACATCCCATTGCCCGGCATACCGCGCCAGCAGCACTTGAAAGGCTGCGAGCAGCAGCATAAACAACGTGGCGCCCTCCTGGCGTGCCAGCTGTTTCAGGCGCTGCGTCAGCTCTGCCGGCAGAACAAAGCCCTGCATCTCGCCTTGATACCGCCGTACGGGCGGCCGCGGACGATCCGTAGGGATCTCCAGAACCGTAGGTGCGCCGGCCAGTTGCTCGCGCCAGTATCGGATGTGATCCTCAACTACCGCGCCTTGAAGCCACTCGCGCTGCCAGATTGCGAAGTCGGCGTATTGGATGGGCAGCTCAGGTAGCGCCGCCGGCTTTTCGCGGCGGAACCCCTCGTACAGCGTGTCCAGTTCTTTCAGGAACACGCCGAGCGACCACCCATCCGAGATGATGTGATGCATGCTCAGCAGCAGCACGTGATCCTGCTCGGCGATCCGAACAAGCCGCGCGCGCACGAGCGGCCCGCGATCGAGGACGAAGGGTTCCTGCGCTT
>JAJPJT010000023.1 GCA_021324095.1 Gammaproteobacteria bacterium | reverse complement strand
CGGCGGTCCTCGATGGCTTCGACACCTTCAAGACTGCGCCATGCGCGCAACGTTCCTGCCAAGTCCCTGATCCGATTGGCGGAATCGTGGGGAAACCTCAGGCTTTGGCGACTTTCGCCGTAACGAAAGTCACCCGCGCGCAAGGACGGCGCGCGGAAGCGAGACATGGACGTCGCTGCCCTGTTTGGATCAGGGCGCCGCGCGCGCTGCGATGCGCTCCCGCAATCGCGCGGCGACGGCTTGCGTCTCGCGCAATGGCGGCACGCTTGGGTGCGCCTCGTCCGGATCGGTGAGCAGCCCACGCTCGCGCAGCGCGCCATGGAAGCGCACCAGCGCCGGGGGCAAGGGCGCGCTGGCGGCAACGTGCACCGGCACGCCGGTCGCGCAGGCTTCGGAAAGCATGTTGACCGAATCGGCGGTGACCACGATGCGGTCGGCCCAGCCCAGAATGCCGGGATAGGGATTGGCGCCGACGCCGGTCCAGAAGATGCCCGGGAACGCCGCGAGTGCATCGTGCACGCGCGTGGCGAAAGCCTGCGGGGTGCGCCGCGAGGTCGTCGCCAGCACGCTGCCGCCCTTGGCCACGGCAAGCACCATTTCGATCAGGCGCGTCGACAGCGCCGAATCGAATACCACGCCGCGGCGGCGCGGACCGCCGATCAGGACGGCGATGCGGGGGCGCGGCAGTGCGCCGAAATCGGGAAACGCTTCGCGCCCGGAAGCCAGCCAGTCATCGTCGACGGGATTCAGCGAGCCCAGCGTGGTCAGCACGTTCGAGCCTTCGAGCAGGTCGTGGCTCGGCGCGATCACGGCGTCCCAGTGGCGCGGGTCGATGCGCGGGTCGAGGATCTGCACGGTATAGCAATCGCCGCAGGACAGGTCGCGCAGCATCCGGGTCAGCAGCGCCGCGCCGCGACCGCAACCGATCGCGAGGTCGGGCCACGGTCCTTCAAATCCCGCGCGCTCGCGCGGTGCCAAGGCCAGCCGGCCGCCCGGAAGCCGGCGTGGTGCGACCCACGCCCACGGCGCGCGCAGGGGCAGGCTCATCACGCGCGCCGGCACGCCGAGCGAGGAGGCCAGCGCCAGCGCTTGCCGTTCATTGCCGGCGGCGCCGTCGCTGATGATCCAGGCGGAGTGGAGCGGGTGGGGCATCCGGTTCGCGGTGTCGGAAAGTCGCGTGATTATGCGGGAGATCGTGCGCCGGATAGACTTCGGCCATCCGGTCCCTGCGTTTGCGGAACGAGGTCCGCCATGCTCGGCACGCCCGAAATCGCCATTCGCCTGCTGCTGGCCGCCGCCCTCGGCGGCGTGATCGGTTTCGACCGCGAGCGCCATACCTGGGCGGCGGGGCTGCGGACGCATATGCTGGTGTGCCTCGGCGCCGCGCTGGCGATGATCGTCTCGGCGTTCGCGTTCTCCGACATCCTGCAGCAGTGGCCGCGCGTGGTGCTGGATCCGTCGCGTATCGCGGCACAGGTGATCAGCGGCATCGGTTTCCTCGGCGCCGGCACCATCATGTTCCTGCACCGAGAGAACGTGATCCGCGGCCTCACCACCGCGGCCGGCCTGTGGACCGTCGCGGCGATCGGGCTCGCGGTCGGTGGCGGCATGTACGTGGCGGCCGTGATCGCGACCGCGGTGGCGTGGGTGATCCTGGCGGTGCTGAAACCGCTGGAACGGCGCTTCTCGATGCGCAAACCCCTGCCGCACGTGCGGGTGGGTTTCGCCGGCCGTGCCTCGCTCGCCGGGATCGAAAAGGTGCTGGTCGGGCGCGACTTGCCGGCCAGCACCATCGTCACCCGCCACGTCCCGGACGATGGCGACGAGGTGACGGTCGAATTCACGCGCGGTTTCGAGCGCGCGACGCTGGGGGAACTCGCCGACGCGCTGCGCGGGTTGCCGGGTGTCGAGTCGGTGACGCTGGACGTCAGCGAGCAACACGGCGGTTGAGGCGGGCCGGCGGCGCGCTGCGCTAGAATCCGTTCATTCAAGCCGACGCCGCTTCGCGACGCGGCTTGATTCACGAACGTCTAATGGATTGCAAGCATGTCTTCCCAGCCGGCTCCCTCTTTTCCCGTAGGTGAACCCGCCAACGCCCGGCGGCGCTACGAAGTGACCGAGGCGGACCTGCCCCTGGCATGCCCGCTGCCGGAGATGACGCTGTGGAATTCGCACCCGCGCATCTACCTGCCGATCGTCGACGACGGCGGCGAAACGGTGTGTCCCTACTGCGGGGCGGAGTACGTTTTGAAGCGCGCAGAAAGCTGATCCGATCCACCCACGTCGGGTGCCGCGTCAGGCATGAATCGGCGCGTTTCTTGCAAGTCTTTTCTGCATGCCTATTGCCGTCGTCCCGCAGGAACTCGTGACCGAGCCTGTCACTTCCGCGCGCCGCATGACCGTCGTCCAGTTGCTGCCCGCGCTGGAGAATGGCGGCGCCGAACGTTCCACCCTTGAAGTCTCCCGCGCCCTGGTCGCTGCAGGGCACCGTTCGGTCGTGGTTTCCGCGGGCGGACGCCTGGTCGGGCGGCTGGAACGCGAGGGCGGCGAGCACATCGCGCTGGACATCGGCTCGAAATCCCTGCGCAGCCTGGCGCGGATCGGCACTTTGCGACGCACCTTGTCCGAAGTCGACCCCGACATCGTGCATGCGCGCTCGCGCGTACCTGCGTGGATCGCATGGTACGCGCTGCGCGGCATGCACCCCCGGCCGTATTTCGTCACCACCGTGCATGGGCTCAATTCGCCGGGCCGGTGGAGCCGGATCATGACCCGCGGCGACCGCGTGATCGCGGTGTCGCAGACGGTGCACGACTTCGTGCTGAGCCACTACCCGCGCATCGACGCCAGCAAGCTCAGCGTGATTCCGCGCGGCATCGACCCCGAAGCGTTCCCCTACGGCTATCGGCCGGAAAATGCCTGGCGCGACGCGTTCTTCGCGGAATTTCCGCAGCTTGCGGGCGCGCCGCTGCTGACCCTGCCCGCCCGCGGCACCCGCCTCAAGGGCCACGCCGACGCGATCGCGCTGATCGCGGGACTCAGCGAACGCGGGGTGGACGCGCGCCTCTTCCTGATGGGCATCGTCGAGCCGGGGCGCGAGGCTTACCTCAAGGAAATGCAGGCGCTGGCCAGGCAACGTGGCGTCGCCGACCTCGTGGTGTTCTCGCCGCCGCGCAACGACGTGCGCGACGTGTTCGCGGTCTCCGACCTGGTGCTGCAACTTTCCAATCGACCGGAGAGTTTCGGGCGCACCGTGGTCGAAGCGCTGTCGTTGTGCCGTCCGGTGCTGGGTTACGCCCACGGCGGTGCCGGCGAATTGCTGGCCGAGCTCTATCCGGCCGGTCGCGTGCCGGTCGGCGACCTCGACAAACTGATCGACCGCGCTGCCGAATTGCTGGGGCGCGCCCCGCCGATCGCGCCGCTGCAGCGCTACCGTCTCGCCGACATGCAGGAGCAGGTGCTGAACGTGTACGCGGACCTCGCGGCCACGCCGCGGAGCAAATGATCCGTCTGCACGCGTTCGACTCGTCGCACCGGTAGTACATTGGCTGCGATGACCCAAGTCATTTCGAAAGCGGATCGGTCTCCGGCCACGCACGCCGCGTCCGGCGAGCGCGTCGTGAACGTGGCCGCGACGGCCGAAGGTTTCGATCCACCGCGCGAGGCGCTGCTGGCAGCCGCCGAGGCCGGGAAAGTTCTCGTGTTTCCCGCGTTTCCCTTCGCGCTCGGTTCCGATGAAGTGCGCCTGCTCGATCCCGCGATCGCCGATCCCAAGCGCAAGAACATCAGTCTCGATCCCGCGACCGGCGTGCTGCACGGTGTGCCCGGCGACGGAGCGACCGCGGCCGCCGTCAAGGCGCTGATCGCACGCTATTTCCGCGCCGCACGCGATCTGGTCGACCGGTTGTTTCCCGAATACGCGAACGTGCTGTGCCCGGCGCCGACCAGCCTGCGCCTGCACGATGTCGCGACCCGTGCGACTTCATGGCGCAAGGACGATAGCCGCCTGCACGTGGACGCGTTTCCGTCGCGCCCTAACTATGGCGAGCGCATCCTGCGCGTGTTCCTCAACATCCATCCGGCCGGGGTGCCGCGGGTATGGCGGGTCGGTGAACCCTTTGAATCCGTCGTCACGCACTACCTGCCACGGCTCAAGCCACAGTGGCCGGGCAAGGCCGCGCTGCTTGCGGCGCTCAAGATTACCAAGCGCAGGCGCAGCGACTACGACCATTTCATGCTGACGCTGCACGACGCGATGAAATCGGACGCGGCGTACCAGCGCGATTGCGATCAGCAGACGATCGCCTTTCCTCCCGGCACCGCGTGGGTGTGTTTTTCCGACCAGGTCTCGCACGCGGCGATGTCCGGCCAGTTCATGCTGGAACAGACGTTTTTCCTGCCGGTCGCCGGCATGGTCAGCCCGGATCAGGCACCGCTCGCCGTGCTGCAACGCCTTGCCGGCCGCGCACTGATCTGACGCTTGCTTGGCGGGGCGCCGCAGACACGCGACAATGGTGGCTTTCGCGCGTTCGCCGCCGAGGCCGCCATGTCCGATTCGCCCAGGATCATCTACACGCTGACCGACGAGGCGCCGTTCCTCGCGACGGCCTCGCTGCTGCCCATCGTCGACGCCTTCACCCGTTCGGCGGGCGTGGAGGTGCAAACGCGCGACATTTCGCTGGCCGGACGCATCCTCTCGCAGTTCCCGGACGTGCTGAAGGACGACCAGAAGGTGCCGGACGACCTGGCCGAACTCGGTAGACTCGCGCTCGACGAGTCCGCCAACATCATCAAGCTGCCCAACATCTCGGCTTCGCTGCCGCAGATGAAAGCGGCGATCCGGGAGTTGCAGGGCAAGGGCTACGCGCTGCCCGATTATCCGGACGAGCCGAAGAACGACGCCGAGAAGGAGACCAAGGCGCGCTACGACAAGGTCAAGGGCAGCGCCGTGAATCCGGTGCTGCGCCAGGGCAATTCCGATCGCCGCGCGCCCGCTTCGGTGAAGGATTACGCGCGCAAGCACCCGCACAGGATGGGCGCGTGGAGCGCGGATTCGAAGACCCACGTCGCGCACATGGAAGCCGACGATTTCTACGGCTCGGAAAAATCGGCGACCCTCGAGAAAGCAGGCAGCCTGAAGGTCGTGCTGGACGGTGCCGACGGCCAGCAGTGCGTGTTGAAGGAAAACATCAAGGTTCAGGAGGGCGAGATCGTCGACGCCGCGGTGATGTCGCACCGTGCGCTGGCCAAGTTCATCGACGCGCAGATCGCCGACGCGAAGGCGCAGGGCGTGCTGTTCTCGGTGCACTTCAAGGCCACCATGATGAAGGTTTCCGACCCGATCATGTTCGGCGTGGTGGTGGAGGAGTTCTTCCGCGATGCGCTGTCGACGCACCGCGACGCGCTGAAGCAGGCCGGCTTCGATCCCAACAACGGGATGGGCGACCTGTACGCAAGCATCGCGAAGCTGCCGGAAGACCAGCAGGCCGCGATCAAGGACGACATCAAGGCCCAATACGCCAATCGCCCGCGGCTGGCGATGGTCGATTCGGACAAGGGCATCACCAACCTGCACGTGCCCTCCGACGTCATCATCGACGCGTCGATGCCGGCGATGATCCGCGACTCGGGCAAGATGTGGAACGCCGAGGGCGAGCGGCAGGACTGCAAGGCGGTGATCCCCGACCGCTGCTACGCCGGCATCTACGAAGTGATGATCGAGGATTGCAAGGCCAACGGCGCATTCGACCCGGCCACGATGGGCAGCGTGCCGAACGTCGGCCTGATGGCGGACAAGGCCGAGGAGTATGGCTCGCACGACAAGACCTTCCAGGTGCCGGTCGACGGCGTGGTGCGCGTCGTCGATCAGGACGGCAAGGCGATCTTCGAGCACAAGGTCAAGGCCGGCGACATCTGGCGCATGTGCCAGACCAGGGATGCGCCGGTCGCCGACTGGGTGAAACTCGCCGTGACGCGTGCGTGGTTGTCGAAGACGCCGGCCGTGTTCTGGCTGGACAAGCACCGCGCGCACGACGCGGAAATCATCAAGAAGGTCGATCGCTACCTGAAGGATCACGACACCTCGGACCTCGACATCCGAACCTTGGCGCCCGAGGAAGCGATGCGCCATTCGCTGGCGCGCATCCGCGACGGCGAGGACACCATTTCGGTCACGGGCAACGTGCTGCGCGACTACCTCACCGACCTGTTTCCGATCATGGAACTCGGTACCAGCGCCAAGATGCTGTCGATCGTGCCGCTGATGGCGGGCGGAGGCCTTTTCGAAACCGGCGCCGGCGGCTCCGCGCCCAAGCATGTGCAGCAGTTCATCGCCGAGAACCATCTGCGCTGGGATTCACTTGGGGAATTCCTCGCCCTGGGTGCCTCGCTGGAACACTTGAGCCGCAAGTACGACAACGCGCGCGCGAAAGTGCTGGCCGAAGCGCTGGACAAGGCGACCGGCAGGTTCCTCGAAACCAACAAGTCGCCGTCGCGCAAGGCCGGCGAGCTCGACAACCGCGGCAGCCATTTCTACCTTGCGATGTACTGGGCGCGTGCGCTGGCCGAGCAGACCGACGACGCCAAGCTGGCGAAGATCTTCGGCAAGCTGGCCGATCGTCTCGAAGCCGACGAGGACACCATCGTCAAGGAGTTGAATGGCGTGCAGGGCAAGCCGGTGGAACTGGGCGGCTACTACCGTCCCGACATGGACAAGGTCCAGGCCGCGATGCGCCCGAGCAAGAGTTTCAATGAGGCACTGGAATCGCTGCGCGCATCGGAATGAGCGTTGTTGAAGCCGCCAGATCGAGCCATGGCGCACCCCGATCTGCTCGGTTCCGATCACGGCCTGCTGCTGGATGACGCCAGCGGCCGCATCCGCTATATGCCCGGCGCGGTCGCGGCCGAACGTGCGCAGGTGTGGTTCGCGCAATTGCAGCGCATCGAATGGCACGCGGAACGGCGCGAAATGTACGGCCGCGAAGTGGACGTACCGCGGCTCACCGCCAGCTTCCGCCTGGACGATCCGGCGCTTCCGGCCGCGCTGCGCGAAGCCGCGGACGCGGTGCTGGGCCTCACGAAGCTCGCGTTCAACAGCGCAGGCCTGAACCTCTATCGCGACGGCCACGACAGCGTCGCGCCGCACAACGACCACCTGGACGAATTGCAGCGCGGCTATCCGATCGCGCTGCTGTCACTCGGCGCAACGCGGCGCATGACGATCCGCGCCAAGCAACCGCCGCGGCGCGTGCTGAACGTGGACCTCGAACCCGGCAGCCTGCTGCTGATGAGCTGGCGCACGCAGCGGCATTACGACCATGCAATTCCCAAGACCCGCACGCCGGTCGGCGCGCGGATCAGCGTCGCGTTCCGGCGAAGACCGCAAGGCGCGTCAGGCGCCGGGTTCTATGGCACGAACGAGGCGTGATGCACCGAGCGCAAACATTTTCCGGCAATGGTGTTTTTGCCGTGACGGGATCTCGCGCGTGGATCCTCGGAGCCAAGTGGCCCCGGATGAAGCGCAGCCTGTAGATACTGTTATCCGCGTCAAGCTCCGTGAAGTGCGGGATTGAACGGTTTGCCCGACTTGATGACGCCGAAGGCCACCTGGGCGAGCTTGCGCATCATGGCGCCGATGATCAGTTTTGGCGGTTTGCCATGGGTGGCCAGGCGTTGCTGGAAGCGCTTGCCCCACGCGGTTTTGTACAGGGTCACCATGGCCGGCATGTACAGCGCGCGGCGCAGGAAGGCATGGCCGATCTTGGACAGGCGCGGTTTGCCGCGTACGCTACTGCCGGATTCGTACAGGCGCGGGCTCAACCCGGCAAAGGCGACGAACTGGCGCGCCGACTGGAATCGTTCGCCGCTGACGCCGTAGGCGAGCAGCACCGCGATGGTGCGCTCGCCCAAGCCGGGAATGGAGGCGAGCAGTTCGCGCTGGCCGCGCAGGTGATCATCGTCATCGAGCAGCTTGGCGATGGCCTGCTCGATGCGCTCGAGCTCCGAGGCGAGCCAAGCCAGGTGCGTCTCCACGCTGCTGCGCACATCCTCGCGCAGACTCTCGCAGCGGTTCTTCTCCTGGGTCTGCATCTCCACCAGGCTCTGGTGGCGCAGCACCAAGGCCCGCAACCGGCGTTCCGCGTCCGAAGGCGGCGTCCACGCCGGCGGCTGCTTCTCCCGGCAGAAGTCCGCCAGCAGCTTGGCGTCCACGGCATCGGTCTTGCTGCGCAATCCCAGTGACTGCCCGTGCGCCTTGACCAGGGCCGGGTTGATCACCGACACCTGCTGGCCG
>JAJPJT010000084.1 GCA_021324095.1 Gammaproteobacteria bacterium | reverse complement strand
GTCGCCATCGAGTTGACGTTGTCGGTCAGCTCCTCCCACACGCCGCTGACGCCGACCACCTCGGCCTGACCGCCCAGCTTGCCCTCGGTGCCGACCTCGCGCGCGACACGCGTCACCTCGGAGCTGAACACGCTGAGCTGTTCGATCATCGTGTTGACGATGGTCGCCGTGCGCAGGAACGCGCCTTCCAGCGGCCGGCCCTCGAACTCCAGCGCCATGGTGCGGGAAAGGTCGCCCTTGGCGACCGCGGCGATGGCGCGCGTGACCTCGGTGGTCGGCCACAACAGGTCGTCGATCAGGTCGTTGACCGAGCGTTCCATGCCTTCCCATGCGCCGCCGCGGCCGACCAGCGAGATGCGCTGCCGGGTCTTGCCCTGCTTGCCGACGCCGTGGCCGATGCGCTCCAGTTCGCTGGCCATGCGCTGGTTGGCCTCGACGATGTCGTTGAAGCTGTCGGCGAGCTTGCCTTCCAGGCCATCCCAGTCGCCGCTGACCCGCACGCTGAAGTCGCCGCGCTGCACGGCCTGCATCGCCAGCAGCAGCGCGTGCATGGGTGGTTCGACGGCGCCCGACGGTGCAGTCGATTCGGGGAGATGCCGGCTTTTGATTCTGGCATTCATGGTGATCTCCAAAAAGGCGGCCGCGGAACCACCGCGGGCCGAGATAGGAGCGAACCCCCGTCGTCGGGCGCACGCATCGAACGAGCCCGGAAAGCTCGACCGGCCGTGCCCGCAACCGCGCCTGCTGCAGAGCGGCGCAGAAAGGTTGCTATGATGCGCCAATTCTCCGCGCTTTGCAGGGTCGGGGGCGCTGCGCCCGCGCCAGGCTTGCATCACTCCTTGGCCGGCGAAGTCCGACTCTGGGCGGCAGGTCCAGATTCTTCCTAAGACTGGAAGAACCGCCTCGGTAGATGGCCCGTGGAGCAGTCACTTCTGGATTGGCGCGCAGACGCTGGCCGAAGCGCGTCGGCAGCAGAATGAGCACGGCTCATTCCCGCCCACGCTGTTTCGGATTCATGGCAGGTATCCCGCGATCACGTGTGGCCGCTGGCATGGACGTGTACTGCCGCGTTCAGCGTGCTTCAACCAAGGCACCGCGACACTGCGGTGATCCACGGATGGATTCGCGATGCCCCAAAGCAGCAACCAGGGATGGCTCCCGCGTCCGCTTGAAGGGCGCTACGGCATCAGCCTCGCGATCGCGATCATCGCGCTGTCGCCGTTCATCGTCGTCAGCACCGCGTACGTGATGTTCGCGAAGCAGGTGCAGGCCGAACTCGGGATGGGGCAACTGGCGACCGAACTGGTCGCGGGATTCGCGATTGCCGGCTATGCGTTCGGCGCGTTCACCGGCGGTGACCTGATCCAGCGCTTCCGCCAGCGTCATCTGTTCCTGATCAGCGAGGCCCTGTTCGTCGCCGGTTGCGCGATCAGCGCGGGTGCGGGCGGCGCGGTCGTGTTCGGCTTCGGGCGCATCCTCGCCGGCTTCGCAACGGGGCTGCTGCTGGTCGTCGCGCTGCCGCCGGTGATCCAGCGCTTCCCCGCCGACAAGCTGCCCATGACCATGGGTTGGGTGGACCTGGGGTTTTTCGGCGCGGTCTGCGCCGGTCCGCTGATCGGCGGCGCGGTTGCCGCGGAACACGCGTGGCGCTGGTTCTTCGTCGGTCTGGCTGCCATCGCGCTTCTGAATCTCGGTGCGGCGGCGCTGGCCGAACCGCTGTACGACCCGCCGAATCCCGGTCTGAAGTTCGATCGCATCGGCATCGCGTTGGGTTTCGGCGCGGTGGTATTGCCGTTCTGGGCCACGGGCGAGCTGGCGACGCACGGGTTTGCCTCCGTGATGTTCATGGCGCCGCTGGCGGTCGGCTTCGCCTGTTTCGTGGCACTCATGCTGGTCGAATTCCATCAGGAGGAACCGCTCTCTCCCGTGAAGCTGATGTGGACGACGATCGCGGTGATCGGCACGCTGGTGGCGATGATCGCAGGCGCCGTGTTCGTCAGTTTCCTCGAGCTTGCGGAACAACTGCATCTGCAAGCGTTGCATCAATCGCCGTTGGCGACCGGCGTGCTGTTCTCGCCGATGATCCTCGCCGTTTGCATTGCCGCGCTTTTGCTGGGCGTGCTGCTCAGGACGCGTTTCCTGCCGATCCTGATCGTCGCGGGCGTCGCCTGCCTGATCGGCGGCGGCGCCGTCGTCCTGAAGCTCGGTGTCGATGCCTCGTCCGTCCTGACGATGGCCGCGGCCGGGCTGCTCGGGCTCGGCGCCGGCGCGACCGTATCACCCGGCCTGACGGTGGCCGCGTTCACCGTCGCTTCGAAAATGGTGGGACGCGTGTTCGCGCTGGTGGAACTGGTGCGCTCCCTCGCGGACTACATCATTGCGCCGATCATCATGAAGATCGCGCGCGTGCGCTCGCACCAGCCGCCGCTCGACTGGCCCGGCGTGCACCAGGCCGCGGTGGTCACCCTTTGGATCACGATCGGCTTCACGATTCTGGGCGTGGCGCTCTGGTTTGCCGGCGGCGCCGGATTGCCATTGCCGGACATCCGGGCGTGGATCGAGCGCAAGCAGCCGGCGTTCGAATCGCCGAAGCTGCTCGCGCGCTTGCGCCGCCGCTGAGCTGGTTGAACATCACCGGAGCGACGCGCACGCAACGGATCCCGTCAACCGCGATGGTAGGGATGCCCGTTGAGGATCGTCACCGCGCGGTACAACTGCTCGGCGACGACGAGCCTGACCAGCATGTGCGGAAGGGTGAGCGGCCCGAGCGACCAGCACTGGTCGGCGCGCTGCAGCACGTCGCGCGCGTGGCCATCCGGGCCGCCGATCGCAAACGCAAGCTCGCGTCCCGCCATGCGCCAGTTCGACAACTGCCGCGCGAGCTGTTCGCTGGTCCATGCGGCGCCGCGGCCGTCCAGCGCGACGAGCTGCGCGTCGCGCGGCACTGCGGTCAGGATCGCGGCGCCTTCGTCGGCCACCGCACGCGCATCATCGCGGCCCTTGCCGCGCGCGCCGGGTTTGATCTCGACGAGTTCCAGCGGAAAATCGCGCGACAGCCGCTTGGCGTACTCGGCGAAGCCGGTCGCAACCCAACCAGGCATGCGTTCGCCGACCGCGAGCAGCCGCGCACGCATTCGATCCGCGCTCAGCCGTTGGCGGCTTCGCTGTCCGGCGCCTGGTCACCCACGGTCCACAGGCGTTCCAGTCCGTAGAACTCGCGGACGCGCGGCAGCATTACGTGCACGATGATGTCACCCAGATCGACCAATACCCACTCGGCTTCGGCCTCACCTTCGACGCCCAGCGGCAGCATGCCCGCGCGCTTGGCGAACTTCACGACTTCGTCGGCGATGGATTTGACGTGTCGCGACGAAGTGCCGGAGGCAATGATCAGCAGATCGGCGATGGAGGTGCGTCCGCGCACGTCGATTTCGCGGATGTCGCGCGCCTTCAGTTCATCGAGGGCGGCGAGCACGCGCCGGCGCAGGGTCGCAGTAGTGGGTGGGCGGGTGACGGGGGTGGCGGCGGAGCGTGACTCGTTCTGGCTGGTCAAGTTTCTGAAGGCCTCGGCCTCTGATGGCGCGCGGGATGCGCGGCTCCAGTATGCGCCCGCAGGATCGAGTTGCAAGTCCCGGGCGAAGTGAAGACGAGGGGCGAGGGGCGAGGCCCGGCTTCCCTAATCCCTCGTCCCTAGCCCCTGCTCCCTCGCCGGTACGGCTCCAGCAACACCGGATCATCCAGCAAGGCTTGCGGCACCAGCCAGCGCGGCTCGCGCCCCGCTGCCAGCAATGCGCGGATGCGCGTTGCGGAGATGCCCAATGCCGACACCACCATGTCCAGCACCCGGCCGGCGGGCTCCGCGTGCAATTCGGCGATGTCTTCGGTGCTCCGCGAGGCCACCACGGCCGCGAGTTCGTCCGGCATCGCCGGGATTTGGGCCGGCCGCGTCAGCACGCATACGTGCGCAAGCTCGAACAGTTCGCGCCAGCGGTGCCACGTGGAGAGGCCTGCGAATGCGTCGGCGCCGATCATCAGCACCAGCGGGCGCCGTCCGCCGATCTCTGCACGCAGCGACTTCAAGGTATCGAACGTGTAGGACGGCCCCGCGCGATCGAGTTCCCGCAGATCCAGTTGCAACCGATCCTGCCCCGCCAGCGCGGCGCGCAGCATCGCCACGCGCTCGTCGGCGCTCGCGATCGGTTGCGGACGATGCGGAGGAATTTTTGCCGGCACCAAACGCACCTCGGCGGCCAGCGCCTCGGAAGCTTCCCACGCTGCACGCAGGTGGCCGATGTGGACGGGATCGAAGGTTCCGCCGAAGATGGCGAGGGGCCTCATGGTGTGCTCGTCACAAAAGCAATTTGAAAATGCCTGAGCGGTCGCTCCGGATGTTCCCCTCTCCCTTCGGGAGAGGGTGCCCCGTCAGGGGCGGGTGAGGGTACGGTCTTTTGTGGTTGGCACGGTGTCTGAACAGTGCAACCTTTGCGCGAGGCCGAACCCTCATCCGGCGCTTCGCGCAAAAACAAGAGCAGCGCATTGCGCCCTTCTCCCGGAGGGAGAAGGAAATTCCTTCACGCTGCCAGCAGCGTGGCCGCCGCGCGCGGCTGCGCGATCGCGACCAGCAGGCGTTCCATTTCACGCCACGGGTCGCCCGTGGATTTCCCGCCTGCGTCCTGTTCGCGGCCCTTGGCCATCCGGTCGATGCGGGCGCATTCGGCGAGGCAGCGCCGCCAGTGCGCGTTGCCGCGACCGGCGCGCTTCAGGGCACCGGCAAACAGCTTCTGGCGCGCGGGCCACATGCCGTATTCGCTGCGCACGGCCGCCGCGAAATCGGGTGCCGACGCCAATCGCAGCGCAAGATCGAGCTGGTTCAACACCCAGCCCAGCATGGGAATGACGTCTTCACCTTCCGCACGCAGGCCGTTCAATATCCGGAGTGCACGCGGCGCATCGCCGCTGAACGCAGCGTCGGTGAGCTTGAACACGTCGTATACGGCGTTGTCGGCATCCAGCGATTCCAGGTCATTGGCGTCGACGGGGCCGCCCTCACGCTCGCTGGCGAGCTTGTCGATCTCCTGCGCGATCGCGAGCAGGTTGCCCTCCGCACGCAACGCCAGCAATGCGACCGCGTCGTCGGTGGGCACGAATCCCTGGGCGCGCATCCGGGCACGAATCCAGTCCGGAAGCTGGTCCAGCCGCGGCGCGCGCAACCACACGTAAACACCGATGCGCTCGATCGCCTTCACCCACGCGCCTTCGTGCTTTTTGCTCCACTGCATCGCGCTGACCAGCAGCACGGTATCGGGCGCGGGCGCCTTGCACCATTCGATGATCGCGGCCGAGCCGTCGCGATCGGGCTTTCCCGTGGGCAAGCGCAGCTCGATCAAACGTCGCGACGCGAACAGCGACAGGCTCGCGCCGCTGCGCGCCAGGCTATCCCAGTCGAAATGCGGCTCGACGTCCAGCACTTCGCGCTCGGTGAAACCGAGTGCACGTGCCCGCGACCTCAAGGCGTCGCCGGCTTCCTGCAATTGCAGCGGTTCCTCCCCCGCGAGCAGGTACACCGGCGCGAGTTCACCCTTCGCCAGCGTTTTCAAAAAGGCTTCGAGTTCGCCGGCCACGCTTCAGTCCGTGCTGGATGCGGATGCCGGCGCAGCAACGCTGGACGCGGAACCCGGCACGCCCGTGCTGGATGCCGCGGCAGGCGTGCCCAGATGCGCTTGCGCTTCCAGGCGCCGCATCACCGCGTCGGTCATTTCGCGCACGAGGCTGCGTTCGATGGCCTCGGTTTCGCTTGCGATTGCGGAAAACTGGGTCTGGTCGAGCGCGAATTCATGCGAAAGATGCAGCGACTGGGTGGGAATCACCGTGTGGCCATTCGCGTCGACCAGCGTGAACTGCACCTGGAAATCCACCGCATATTCGCCGACGAGCTGATAACCGGTGCTGGTCAACAGGCGGGTGGAAAATGCCGCCACCGGAACCAGCAGCGTGGCGACACCCTTGGTCGACTTGTCCAGCACCTCGACCTTGTTCGCGCGCAACGCAGCCGCCAGGGCGCGCGGAAATTCGCCGCCACCACTCACCTGCAGATAAACCTGCTGCTGCATCACGGCGGGCAACGCGGCGCTGCGACGCAGGTGGAAGCCGCAGCCGGCGAGGGCGAATGCGCCTGCCACGCAGAGGGCGATTTGAAGTACGCGATCAAGGCGGAACATGGATGGCAGTGTTGGATTTCGCGCTGGTTGACGGCGAAGCGTATCAGGGGCGCGCCCACCCTGCGGCCGCCTCTCCCCCCAACGGAGAATCCGTTTGGCGGAAGGAATGTGGGACGTAGTCATTCCGGGGCGGCCGAAGGCGAGCGCCAAGGATGGCGCGAGTCTATCCAGCTCTTCGAACGTTGGAAGCAAAAACTGGATTCCGGGTTCTGCCCGCAAGAGCGCGGGCAGCCCCGTAATGACGAAGCAGCTGATGAGCCATCCGCGGCTTGTTCTCGTAAGCCTTCAGGCCTACGACGCGACGATATTCACGATTTTCCCCGGCACCACGATCACCTTGCGGACGGTCTTGCCGTCGATCGCCGCGACCACACCGGGCAGCGCACGCGCCGCGGCCTCCAGTTGCTCACGCGTCGCGTCCACAACGGCGTCGAGGGTGCCGCGCAACTTGCCATTCACCTGGACAGCCAACGTGACGCTTTCACGCACCAGCGCCGCCGGGTCGGCCGTGGGCCACGGTACATCCTCGACCAGCATTTCCTCGTGGCCGAGCACCTGCCACAGCGCGTGGCTGGCGTGCGGCGTGAACGGGTTCAGCAGCAGCACCATGTTTTCCAGCGCTTCGTGCCGCAACGCGCGGCCGGCATCGCTCGTGTCGTCGAACTTCGAAACCGCGTTCAGCAGCTCCATCAGCGACGCGATCGCGGTATTGAAGTTGCGCCGGCGTCCGATGTCGTCGCCGACCTTGGCGATCGTCTCGTGGATCTGGCGGCGGAAGGTCTTTTGGGCGGGCGTCAACGCCTCAGGTGGCGCGTTTGCCGTTCCCGAGTCCCGAGTCCCGAGTCCCGGGTCCCGTGCATGCACCGCCACTTCGCGCCAGAAGCGGCGCAGGAAGCGCGCCATGCCTTCGACGCCGGCTTCGTTCCATTCCAGCGACTGGTCCGGCGGCGACGCGAACATCGAGAACAGCCGCACGGTGTCGGCGCCGTAACGATCGATCATCACCTGCGGATCGACGCCGTTGTTCTTCGACTTCGACATCTTTTCGGTCGGACCAATCGACACCGGCTCGCCGTCGTCGCGCAGCGTCGCACCGATCACGCGTCCGCGCTCGTCGCGCTGGATGTCCACGTCGGCCGGATTGATCCACTGGCGCTCTTCCGAATCGCGGGCCGCAGGTCCTGTGTCCCGATAAAACGTTTCCGCCACCACCATGCCCTGGCACAGCAGGTTGGTCGCGGGCTCATCCGAATGCACCAGCCCCGCGTCGCGCAGCAACTTGTGATAGAAGCGGAAATACAACAGGTGCAGGATCGCATGTTCGATCCCGCCGATGTACTGGTCGACGGGCAGCCAGTAATCCGCGCGTTTGTCCACTTGCGTCGCGGCGCCCGGCGAGCAATAGCGTGCGTAATACCAACTCGACTCCATGAAGGTATCGAAGGTATCGGTCTCGCGCTCGGCCGGGCCGCCGCACTGCGGACACGTGCACTTGCGCCACGCGGCATCGGATTTCAGCGGCGACTGCACGCCGGAAAACGCCACATCTTCCGGCAGCACGACGGGCAGTTGATCTTCCGGAACCGGCACCGCCCCGCACTTGGGGCAATGGATGATCGGGATCGGACAACCCCAATAGCGCTGGCGCGACACGCCCCAATCGCGCAGCCGCCAGTTCACCTGGCGCCGACCGCGCCCTTCGCGCTCGAAGCGCTCGGCCAGCGCATCGAACGCCTGCCGGTAATCCATGCCGTCGTAATCGCCGGAATTGACGAGCGTGCCGTGCTCGGTGAACGGGCCTTCGGTGATGATGCGGTTCTCGAATTCCGCCAGCACGTCTTCGACGGGCCTGGGTTCCGCGACGTCTATCGGCGCTGACTGGCCCAGCGCGGCGTTCATCGGGTCGGCGTTCGTCACCGCGTCGCGCGCAAGCTCACGGATCGCGTCACGCACCGGGTCGCTGACGATCACCATCGTGATCGGCAGGTCGTACTTGGTCGCGAACTCCCAGTCGCGCTGGTCGTGTCCCGGCACCGCCATCAGCGCGCCGGTGCCGTAGTTCATCAGCACGAAATTGGCGATCCAGATCGGCACGCGCTCGCCGGTGATCGGATGCAGCGCGAACAGGCCCGTATCGACGCCACGCTTTTCCTTGGTTTCGAGTTCGGCTTCCGAAACGCCGCCCTGCCGGCACTCGTCGATGAACGTGCGCAGCGCCGGATTGTTGCGCGCGGCTTCAATCGCCAGCGGATGTTCGGGCGCGATCGCAAGATAGGTCACGCCCATCAGGGTGTCGGGCCGCGTGGTGAACACTTCCAGCGCCTCGCCACCCTCGACGTCGAAGCGGATTTCGAGTCCTTCCGAGCGTCCCAGCCAGTTGCGCTGCATGATCTTGACCGCGTCCGGCCAGCCAGGAAGCCTGTCCAGACCGTCAAGCAATTCATCGGCATACGCGGTTATCTTCAGGAACCACTGCGGAATCTCGCGCTTCTCGACCGCGGCGCCGGAACGCCAGCCGCGGCCATCGACGACCTGCTCGTTCGCCAGCACCGTCTGGTCGACCGGATCCCAGTTCACCACGCTGTTCTTCCGGTACACCATGCCCTGCTTGAACAGCCGCACGAACATGCGCTGCTCGTGCACGTAGTACGACGGATCGCAGGTCGCGAACTCACGCGACCAGTCGATCGCGAAACCCATCGCCTTCAACTGCCCGCGCATGTGCGTGATGTTCTCGCGCGTCCATTTCGCGGGCGGGATGCCGCGCTTGATCGCGGCGTTCTCCGCCGGCAGCCCGAACGCGTCCCAGGCCATCGGCTGCAGCACGTTCATGCCCTGCATGCGCTGGAAGCGGCTGATCACGTCGCCGATCGTGTAGTTGCGCACGTGCCCCATGTGCAGCGCGCCGGAGGGATACGGCAGCATCGAAAGGCAGTAGTACTTCTCGCGCGAAGGGTCCTCGGTCACCTCGAACGCGCGCGTGTCGGACCAGAACTTCTGCGCGGCCGCTTCGACGGCGCTGGGGTTGTAGGCGCTGCGGTCGTAGGTTTCCTGCATGGCGGCTTGCGATGGCGCGTCGTGGGAACGGAAAGCGGCCAGACTACCGCAGTGCAGCAAAAGCGCCAAGCGGAAGACGCTCTGCCCAAGCGGCCGATGCTTTCCGATGTCCAGGCGTTGCGGTCACACGCACGATCACACGTGACGTATCGAACCCGGATACTTCGCCACTTGCTCGTCTACCGTTACCAGCGTCATGCCTTCCACAGCGGCTTGCGCCACCAGCATCCGGTCGAACGGGTCCTTGTGAAGCGCAGCCAATACTCCGACGGCTACAGCATGATCGCCAGTGATCGGCAGTTCTTCGTAACCGCCCGCCAGCAGCCCATGCCGCAGCACGCCGGGATCGGCACGAAAGTCGTCACGCCCCAAGGCCCGCTTGATTGCAATTTCCCACAGGCTCGCGGTACTGAAATACAGCGCGTTGCGCTGGTTCGTAATCAGCTTGCGCGCGGCTGCGGACAGCTTCTTCGGCTCGCCCGCGGCCCAAAGCAACAGGTGGGTATCGAGCAACAGCCTCATGCGCCGGCGCCGAACAGCGCGGCGATTTCCGCCGACCCCATGCTGTCGAAATCATCGGGCACGCTGATCTCCCCTTCCAGAAAGCCGATACGCCTGGGCGCGGGGGGGGCATCCAACGCCGACACCTTGACCAGCGGCTTGCCGGCCTTGGCGATCACGAAGGGCTTTCCCTTGACTGCCTCGTCGACCAGCTTCGAAAGCTGGGTTTTGGCTTCGTGGATGTTGACGGTTTCCATGGTCGCGAGCTTGTTAGTCCAGTCGTGTGGACTAAGTCTAGTAAAGACAGGCGAATGAAGCAAATCCGCGGAGTGAAATCGATCAGGCAGTGAGTTCGGCGACGGCGGCGGCGAGGAGATGGGTAGCGGTGGTGCGCGCGCTGCCGAGTTCGGCTTCCAGCTTGTCCACCAGCGCGGTCAGTTCGGCCACCCTGGCCACGATGCGGCGTTGTTCGGCGAGGGGTGGGAGCGGAAACGTTACCTTCGCGAGTGCCTTGCCAGTGAAATGTGGGATGCCTGCTCCCGTGTAATAGCGCTGGAGGATTCCTGCGTGCTCATAAATTCGTAAACAGAATGCAAGGAAGTATCCATTGAGGCACGGCAACGGCCTGACACGATGCAGAGCCTTTTGAAACATGATTCCAGGAATCTGTCCCTCCCAAACTGCTGCCCGAGCGATTCCGTGACCACCTTCGCAGATCAATACGTCACCTGGTTCGACTCGATAATCGTCCAGTTCCGCATCATCGAATAACATCTCCTTGATGCTGTCGAGCTGAAAGTAAAGCCAATGGACATTCGTGTTACGCAGATATGGATATGCCCTGCCTCGGTTCTTCTGTTTGTCCAGCATCTTGCCCAAGCGGCAATCCGCGACGTCCGTAACTTTCACCCAAGTCCAACCTTCCGGCAGCGCAAACGGTGGTTCGCCGGACCCGCGCGAGAGATTTTTTACCGGCAGGCCGGCCTTGGCTCGCACGCCCCGAACCGCTTCTTCGGCTGATTCGTCACTGCGTTCTTGAGGAACGAGCTTGCCTTGGACGGCAAGCGTGAGGATGGATTTACGGAGGTCGGCGGGCGGGATGGCGCAGGCGTCGTGGAAAAGGAATTCGAGGTTGGCCGGGGTGGGCGCTTCGGCGAAGCGGGCCAGCGACGCGCGGGCGAGCGCGACGCGCCGCGTCTCGCGTTCCTGCCGCTGCACTTCCAGCCGGTCGCACAAGGCCATCAACTCGTCCACCTTCGCCACGATCCGCTTCTGCTCGGCGAGAGGCGGAAGTGGAAATGGTGAAGATGAAAAGTAGTCGCGCGGGACGCGCTTTTGACCAGCTGATCCAGTCATTACGCTTTCGCCTCGCGTGATGAAGCCGCGCGATTTGATGTAGACGAAGACGTATTCAGGCAGCACTTGCTGCGTCGAGCGACGGAAGACGTGAAGCTCGGTCGTGCCTGCCCCGACGCCGTTGGTAAGTCCACGTATGACAGCGGACTTTCCGTTCTCGAAACACGGCGTAATCTTCGCCATGACCACGTCGCCATCCGCGAAATGCGTAAACCCTTTCTTGATGTCGCGCCACGGTTTTTCTTCAGTTGCAACAGCATCGCCATACCTGGCCGGAACCATCGCCATCGGCACGAACGACGTGCGTACGTCATCAGCTACGTCGTTACGAACTCGGGTCGATCCAAGTTCATTCAGTGTGATCCACCGCCACGTATCCGGGATATCAAACGGAGGTCCGGAATCCTTGGAAGTGCCGCGATCGCCAAGCTGATCAACAAATGCTTTCCATTCCTTTGGCGTTACATCCGTGTGCAGTCGCTCACTGAGCCGACCGCGCACTGCGAATTCCAATACCAGTTCCCGCATCTTCGCCACGGCATCCGGCGCATCCGCGAACAGTTCGAACTTGTCGAAGAAGGTTTCGAGCTTCATGGGGCGAACCGACTCCCCAAGCCGCCCACCCTCTCATCCGTCATTCCGGCCGCGGGTTCGAATACGTCGAATTGCTTTTGCCGTCGTCCCGGCGCAGGCCGGGATCCAGACGGAATCACTCGATGCGTTTTATTGCGCCTGGATTCCGGCCTTCGCCGGAATGACGAGCATATGTAAGGTCCGGACTGCCGCGCGATGGAGCCCGCGCAGCCCCCGGAATGATGACCTATTGGTACGACGCCGTGAACGAGGACGACGCGCTGTGCTTCACAGCGCGCGGGTACGGCCGTCGCGATGTTCGGCGAGGGCAGCCTGCGCAAGCGCGTCGAGGCGTCCGGCGGCAGCGTCGTCGGCGATCTGCGCGTCCCACTCGGCGCCGTCGTACGACGCGAACCACGCGCGAAAGCGCGCGAGTTCTTCGCCTGTGAGTGATGCGATCTGCTGCTCGATGTTTTCCAGCTTGCCCATGCCTGCATTGTAGCCAGTTTCTCCAACAGGTTCGCCAAGCGATTCAGCTTCAGCGCGTCGCCGTGAGCGCGGCCTGCAATTCGCGTTTCAATGCGGTGCGCGTCTCCGCGATCTGCGCCAGCAGCTTTTCGTATTCTGGCAGCAGGTGATCGACGTCGCCGGGGCCGGTGTCGGGGCTGTGCGGATTCTTGAGGTCGAGGTTCCAGTTGCCGGCCTTGATCTGCTCGATCGGCACGCGCCAGGCGTGTTCGTTCTCGGCGCGCTGCTTGAAGCCGTCCGACTCCTTGCCCCACCATGCCTTCTCCGGCTCGAATTCCTCGATGCGGATGGGCTTGCCCTTGTTGTAGCTCTTGGCACCGGGTGGGTACGGGTGCTCGTAGTACCAGACTTCTTGGGTCGGCGGACCCTTGGTAAAGAACAGCAGGTTGGTGCGGATGCCGGTGTAGGGATTGAACACGCCGTTGGGCAGGCGGACGATGGTGTGCAGGTTGCAGTCTTCCAGCAGCTTCTGCTTGATGCGCGTCTTCACGCCTTCGCCGAACAGCGTGCCGTCCGGCAGCACGAGGCCGGCGCGACCGCCCGGTTTCAGCAGCCGCATGATCAGCACCAGGAACAGGTCGGCGGTTTCACGGGTGCGGACTTCCGCGGGAAAATTTTGCTCGACGCCATCTTCTTCCATGCCGCCGAACGGCGGATTGGTGACGATGACATCGGTGCGGTCGCTCGGTCGCCACGCGATGAGCGGCGTCGCCAGCGTGTTGTCGTGGCGCACGTTGGACGGCACGTCGATGCCGTGCAGCAGCAGGTTGGTCATGCACAGCACGTGCGGCAGGTGTTTTTTCTCGATGCCCGCAAAACAGTGATGGATCGTTTGTTCGTCATCCTTGGTCCTGGCCTGCTTGCGCAGGTGTTCGATGACGCAGGTGAGGAAGCCGCCGGTGCCGCAGGCCGGATCGAGCACGGTTTCGCCAAGCCGCGGGTTCACCTGATCGACGATGAATTGCGTGACGGCGCGCGGCGTGTAGAACTCGCCCGCGTTGCCGGCGGATTGCAGATCCCGCAGCAACTTCTCGTAGATGTCGCCGAACATGTGGCGGTCATCGGACGCGTTGAAGTCGATGCCGTTGATCTTGTTGATCACCTGCCGCATCGCGGTGCCGCTTTTCATGTAGTTGTTGGCATCCTCGAACACCATGCGGATCAGGCCGCCGATGTCGTCGCCACCGCCCGAAAGCGCCTTGAGCTTGGGCAGCAAGGTGTTGTTGACGAAATCCAGCAGCGCTTCGCCGGTGATGCCTTCGGCGTCGTTGGCCCATTCGCGCCAGCGCAGGTGCTTCGGCAGCGGCGACTTGTAGCCGTCGCGGATCAGTTCGAGTTCCTTTTCGCGGTCGTCGAAGATCTTCAGGAAGAACATCCAGCCGAGTTGCTCGAGCCGCTGCGCGTCCCCGTAGGTGCCGGGATCCTTGCGCATGATGTCCTGGATGGATTTGACGAGGTTGGAAACGTGGGGCATGGGGATTACTGATAGATGGCGGTTTCGAGTTCGTGGACGGCGGCGAGGTAGGCCGGCTTGCCGCCGAACAGGTTGACGATTTCGATGGGCGTGCCGAAGGTGCGCAGCGGATCGACCTTCAGGATTTCCAGCGATTCCATGCTGGCGAGGCCGCTGTCGGCGTATTTGTCGAGCAGCGCGTCGAGCACGGCGCGGGCCTTGCCTTCGTACTTGCCGAACAGGTCGCGCTTCTTCACGTTGTCAGCGCGTTCGCGGCGGGTCAGCGGCGGACGATCGAAGGCGACATGGCAGACGAGGTCGAACGGATCGAATCCGGCGCCCGCTTGCTCCGCCAGTTCATCGAAGAACACGCCCTGCTTCGCCAGTTCCTCGACCACCGCGTGCTTGCGGCCGGCACGCGTCCAGGTGTTGAGGAAATCGTCCAGCGAGGCGAACTGCTTGCGCACGGTGCGGCGCGTGTAATCGTCCAGTGATTCGGTGATGAGCTTGCCGTGCTCGTCGAGGTACTGGACGCGCTGGACCGCGACGCTGACGGGAACATCGTTGACGACGTAGCGCTTGGGCGGATCGGGATCGTCGTCTTCGCCGACGCCGGGCCATGGCGCCAGCGGCGGATCGGTTTCGTTCGGCGGCGTGGCGGGTTGATCTTCGGGTGGTACCGGCGGATCGTTCGGGCCGGGCTCGTAAACCTGCACGGGATCGCCGTCGAACGCGGGATCGGCGAACAGCGCGGTGGCACGCCGGAAATCCATGATGGTGAAAAAGAACTTGCCGTAGTCCTCGTTGATACGCGTGCCGCGGCCGATGATCTGCTTGAACTCGGTCATCGAATTGATGCGGCGATCCAGCACGATGAGGTGGCAGGTTTGCGCGTCCACGCCGGTGCTCATCAGGCGCGAAGTGCAAGCGATGACCGGATAGGGTTCTTCCGGGTCGATGAAGTTGTCGAGCTGGGCCTTGCCCTCGTGGTTGTCGCCGGTGATGCGCATGACGTACTTGTTGTTGGCGGCGGCGAGATCGGGATTGGCGTTGACCAGCGCCTGGCGCATGCGCTCGGCGTGGTCGATGTTTTCGCAGAAGACGATGGTCTTGTCGAAGCGGTTGGTGGCCTTGAGGAATTCGGTGATCTTCTCCGCGACCAGCTCGGTGCGCTTTTCCAGCACGAGGTTGCGGTCGAAATCGCGGTCGTTGTATTCGCGGTCTTCGATGAGTTCGCCGTATTTGTCGGTCTGCCCTTCCTCGGGGCGCCAGCCGTCGAGGTCCTTGTCGAGACCGATGCGGATGACCTTGTACGGCGCGAGGAAGCCATCGGCGATGCCCTGCCGCAGTGAATAGGTGTAGATGGGCTCGCCGAAATATTCGATGTTGGAGACTTCTTTCGTTTCCTTGGGCGTCGCGGTGAGGCCGATCTGGGTGGCCGACGAGAAGTATTCGAGTACCTGCCGCCACGCGGCATCATCGGCCGCGCTGCCGCGATGGCATTCATCCACCACGACGAGGTCGAAGAAGTCCGGCGAGAACTGCTTGTAGATGTTCCTGTCTTCCTCGGTGCCGGTGACCGCCTGGTAAAGGCACAGGTAAACCTCGAAAGCCTTGTCCACCGTGCGGTTGGTGATCTTGGTCATCGCCTTGCCGAACGGCTTGAAGTCGTTGGTCTTGGTCTGGTCGGCGAGGATGTTGCGATCGACGAGGAACAGGATGCGTTTCTTGGTGCCGGCCTTCCACAGGCGCCAGATGATCTGGAACGCGGTGTAGGTCTTGCCGGTGCCGGTCGCCATCACCAGCAGGATGCGATTCACGCCTTTCGCGATGGCTTCGACCGTGCGGTTGATCGCAACGAGCTGGTAATAGCGCGGCGATTTCTGCGAGCCGTCGTCGTAGTAGTTCTGCGTCGCTACTTCGACCTGCTTCGGCGTGAGGCCCTTGGCCTTGCAGTAGCGCGACCAGAGTTCTTCGGGTGACGGGAAACGGTCGAGCGGGATTTCGCGCGTGACTGTACCGCCGGTCGCGGTGCGGTCGTGTTCAAGAAAGGCGTCGCCGTTGGAACTGTAGGCGAACGGCACGTCGAGAATTTCGGCGTATTCGAGCGCCTGCTGCATGCCGGCGCCGACGGCGTGGTTGTTGTCCTTGGCCTCGACGACCGCGATGGGCAGGTTCGGCTTGTAGTACAGGAGGTAATCGGCCTTCTTGGCTTCGCCGCGCTGCACGGTCTTGCCGCGCACGATCACCCTGCCCTTCGTGAAATACGCTTCCTCGCGAACCTGCGTCATCAGATCCCAGCCGGCACCCTTCGGCCCGCAGATCGCCGGGGTGATGAACTTGGTGCGGATGTCCGTCTCGGTGAGGTTTTTCTTGTTCATGAGGCAGACACCGCTGACAGCCCACGCGCGCGCAGCACCCCGCCAGGCGCAGCGAACTGCGCGTCGATCTTCTCGCGGGCGAGTTGTTCTGGAGTGAGCGGCACGGCGTCCCCTGCGCGTGCCGGCAAGGTTACCCCAATCGATCGGTGCGCGCGGCTCCTAAATGCGTCGGCACGCATCTGGGGCATTCGCTAAGATGCGCGCTCGGCCAATCGAGGGGAACACCATGCGACCGGCAGCGCACCGCGGCCTGCTTCACAAATACATGCTCCGCAAAGTTCCGTTGGCGATCGCGATCGCCGCGTTGACCATGGGCATCGCGCAAGCGGCCGAAGCGCCGACCGCGAACGCGGCGCCCGCGCCGCAAGCCACGGTGATCCATTGTGCGCACCTGATCGACACGGTCGCCGGCAGGATGCTGGGCGCGACCAGCATCGTCACCGACGGCGCGCGCATCAAGGAAGTGGTTCCGGGCCGCGTGAACCGCGACGGCGCGAAGGTGATCGACACGCCGGCGAACGACACCTGCCTGCCGGGACTGATCGACTCGCACACGCACCTGACGATGCAGTTCAGCAGGACGACGTACACCGACCAGTTCCGCCTGAATCCCGCCGACTACGCGATCCAGTCGACGGTGTACGCGCGGCGCACGCTGCTGGCCGGCTTCACCGCCGTGCGCAATGTCGGCGACTACCACAATGAATCGATCGCGCTGCGCAACGCGGTCAACGCCGGCGAAATCCCGGGGCCGCGCATCTTCAGCGCCGGCCAGTTCATCGGGACCACCGGCGGCCACGCCGATCCGACCGACGGCTACCGCTGGGACCTGCAGGGCGATCCGGGTCCCAAGGACGGCATCATCAACTCGCCCGAAGACGCGTGGAAAGCCGTGCGCCAGCATTACAAGGACGGCGCGGACCTCATCAAGATCATGCCTTCGGGTGGCGTGCTGGATGAAAGTTCCAGCTCGGAAAATCCGCAGATGACGCTGGACGAAATCAAGGCCGTCGTCGCCGCCGCGCACGATTACGGCTTCACCGTGGCCGCGCACGCGCACGGCGCCGAGGCGATCCGCCGCGCCGTGCTGGGGGGCGTCGATTCGATCGAGCATGGCACGTTCATGGACGACCAAGACATCAAGCTGATGAAGGCACACGGCACCTGGTACGTGCCCACGATCATTGCCGGCGAGTTCGTGATGGAGAAGGCGAAGGAAGGCTGGTATCCGCCGCAGGTCGCGCGCAAGGCGCTGGAGGTCGGACCGAAGATCCTGGCCACCGCGGGCAAGGCGTACAAGGCGGGCGTCAAGATCGCGTTCGGCACCGATGCGGGCGTGTATCCGCACGGCGAGAACGCACAGGAATTCGTGTACATGGTGCAGGCCGGCATGCCGCCGATGTATGCGATCCAGGCAGCTACCACGCACGCCGCCGCGCTGCTCAAGCACACGCAGGATTTCGGCAGCGTGAGCGCCGGCAAGTACGCCGACGTGATCGCGGTTCCGGGCAATCCGCTCGACGACATCGGTCTGATGAAGAAGGTGGACTTCGTGATGAAGGAAGGCGTGGTGTACAAGCAGGACGGCCAGCCCACCGCTGCATCGTTCAAGTCCAGCCTTGGAATGTAAGGCCGCGGACTCCACGTAAGACCGAAGTTATTGGCCGTTCGCCCTGGGCGCAGCTTGCCTTGGCAAGCGGAGTCGAAGTGCCAAGCGTGATGCCCTTCGACTTCGGTCCCGCTTTGTTCAAAGCAGGGACCTGCGCCCAGGGCGAACGAGAACAAATCAACCGTCCTGCAGGACATCCATGAAGCTCAAACCTCAACCCGATGGCGCCGCCGCGCCCGCCCAGACATACGTATTCGAAGCCGGCGAAGCGAACTTCGAAACCGAGGTGCTGCAGGCTTCGCTGAAGACGCCGGTGCTGGTGGACTTCTGGGCGACGTGGTGCGGCCCCTGCAAGACGCTCGGTCCGATCCTGGAGAAACTCGCGGGCGAGTACGCCGGTGCATTCCGGCTCGCCAAGATCGACTGCGACAAGGAACAGCAGCTCGCCGGGATGTTCGGTGTGCGCAGCATCCCGACGGTGGTGCTGATCCAGGGCGGGCAGATCGTCGATGCGTTTTCGGGCGCGCTGCCGGAATCGCAGGTGCGCGAGTTCCTGAAGCGCCACCGCGTCGAACCTGCTTCGCGCATCGAGGCGCCGGCGCAGGACGCGACCGATGCCGAAGCCGCGCCGCCGGAAGATCCGCACGCCGCAGTCGCGCGTCTGAAGAAGGCGCTGGCTGCCGACCCGGACAACGCTGCGCTGAAGCTGGATCTCGCGTTGGCACGTGCGCGCACCGGCGATACCGCCAACGCGCAAAAAACACTGGACGCCCTGCCCGTCGATCTGGCCGAAGACGACCGCGCCAAGGCGCTGGCAGCACTGCTCGCGATGCAGCAGTCGCTCGCCGGCATCCCGGCCGCCGCGGAACTGCTGGCCCGCGTCGAGCGCGACCCCCGCGATTTCGCCGCGCAGGATGGCCTGGGCGTCCGGCAACTGCTGGGCGGCAACCCTGCCGACGCGATGCAGCACTGGCTGGCGATCCTCGCGACCGATCGCAACTGGAACGAAGGGCTGGCGCGCAGGCGGCTGCTGGACGCGTTCCGGATCGTGGACGACGAGGCGCTGGTCGCCACGACGCGCCGCAAGATGTCCTCGCTGCTGTTCTGAACGCGCCGTGCGCGCCGCCACGCTCAGGCGGTTGATGAACCTGTGGCCGCCGTTCCTCGCCTGGACGCGTTGCGCGACGCCGCCGCGCCGAGCGAAAAGGTCTCGCGCTGGTTCGAAACGGGCGTCGTGACCGAGGGCGGCGCTTGCGTCGCGCGGGTGCGCAAGCAGCTCTACCTACGCCTGAAAGCGCACGCGCCGGGCGCGTTTGGTGCATGATTGCCGCGCCGATTGGCACCATTCATGCATCGCTTGATGCGCCCGTTCCGTTTGGAAGGTCGCCGCGTAGGCAGGGACTGATCGTGCGACGCTCTCCACAACGCCGCTGTGAAGGCACGTCCCCGCCCGGGTCGGTGCCCGCGCGCCCGGACGGCAAGGCCGCATGGATGCATCGCCGCGTGCCGGACCACCCGGCCGCGACCCTCGCCCGTGCAGGCCTGCCAACTCCATGAGCGTTGCCATTCCTGACCTGACCGAAGCGCCCGGATATCGGCTGGTCCGCCCGATCGGAACCAGCGGCGCGGCAGTGGTGTACGTCGCGATGCAGCGGGCGCTCGAGCGGCAGGTGGCGGTGAAGATATTCGACTCGATGGACGTCGAAGCCATCGCACGGTTCGAACAGTTGCTCCGGACCAATGCGCGGCTCTCGCATCCGCACATCGTCGGCGTCCACCAGATCGGACACACCACAAACGGCCAACTGTTCCACTCGATGCCGTTGTTGCTGAGCGCCGACCCTTCGCTGCAGAACCTGCGCGCGAAACCGCTGAAGGTCGCCGCCCTGCTGCGCGAATTGCTGGACGTGCTGGGCTACGCGCACCGGCGCGGGATCGTGCACGGCGGCATCAAGCCCACCAACCTATTGTTCGACGAACGCGGACACGCGCGGCTCGCAGACTTCGGCATTGCGCGCTGCGCGGCGGAACTGGGGCGGCCACATCCGGACGGCGCCGATTACCTGAGTCCGGAACAGGCGCGCGGCGACGCACCCGGTCAGCGCTCGGACCTGTACAGCATCGGGGTACTGGCGTTCCAGTTGCTTTCGGGATCGCTGCCGTTCCATGGCGATGACCCGGTCGCCACCGGCGTCGCGCACGTCGAGCAAGCCATTCCGCGGCTGCCGCCGATGGTGAGTCCCTGGCAGGACTGGATCGACACCGCGCTTGCCAAATATCCCGAACAACGGTTCCAGAGCGCGGAGGCCATGGCCGACGCGCTCACGGCGATCGACGGGCAGCAAGGAAAGCGGCGCCCCGTTCGCGCTGCACCACGCGGCGCGCCACGCACTGAACCCGGCGCTGCACCGCGCGTGCACGTGTCCAGGTGGCTCGTCGCAGGCGCGGCACTGATCGTCACCGCAGCGGCTTTGGCAGGCTGGGCAACATGGAATCACCATCGCGCACCGGTCGTGCACGTGGCCGCTGCGACGACCGCGACACCGGTGAACAGTGCGCCAGCCAGCGCATCGGCGCAAGCACAGTCTCCCCCGCCAGTCGACGCCAGCACTGCATCACCGCTGGCGGATCGCGTGGACGTTCTAGTTACGCGCGCCGACGCGCTGCGCGCCGGTGGCCACCTGTTCCTGCCCGCGGGCGACAATGCCGTGGAGGACTATCTCACGGCGCTGTTCCTCGATCCGGGCAACCCGGCTGCGCGGGCAGGCATCGACGGCATCCTGGCAGGCGTCGGTCACCAGCTCGAGCGTGCGCCGCTCGACCGCAAGCAGGCGCAGGTCCTGAGCCTCCTGAAGCAGGGAGACCTGCTGGCGGGGCACGCCGGGCCTGCAGCCGTCCGCGAATGGCGCGCTCGGCGCACAGCGTTTGCGAAACGGGTCGGCGACGCCGTCGTAGGCGCGGCGCGCGATCACGATCCCAAACGGCTCGCCACGCTCAAACCCCTGGCCGACGCAGTGCCGGCGATCTACCCGGCCGGTTTCGATTTCGCGGTGGCCGAGCGCACAGCGACGATCCCGACAGCGGGGACGCAGCTGCGCGATCGCGGCGGGCCGCTCCTTGTCTACGTACCGGCTACCGCGAAGGCGCCCGGTTTCGCGATCGCACGCGTCGAGGTGACGCGCGCCGACTACGCCGTTTTCGCGCAGGCCACGCATCGCCCCGCCTCGACCTGTGTCGAGGCGTACAACCCGTTCTCGCGCCTGCGCCATCTGACGTGGCAGGCGCCGGGCTTCACCCAGGGCGGTGACCATCCGGTGGTGTGCGTGAGTTGGGAGGATGCGGTCGCCTACGCGGCATGGCTGTCGAAGACCACCGGCGAAACCTACCAGTTGCCCAGCGACAGCGAATGGCTGCGGGCCGCGCAGGGCGTTCCGAAGGGCAATGCCTGCCAACTCGGCAACGTCGACGACGTCAGCCGCCAGAGCGCGATGGACAACGACCGCTGGTCCTGCAACGACGGTGCCGCGCAGACCGCACCCGTCGGCCACTACGCGCCCAGCGGTGTCGGCGCGTACGACATGTACGGCAATGTCAGCGAGTGGCTGGCGGGCGGCAGTTCCCGCTCGCGCGAGTTCCGCGGTCTGTCCTGGCGCGACGGCAGCCGCCAGACGCCCCTCGGACGCAAAGGCAGCGCCGATTCCGACGTCGGCTATACCAACGTGGGCTTTCGCGTGGTTCGCGTGATCGACCCTGCGCATCCTGCGCCGCCCCTCGTTTCCGGACACTGAACCGGCACCCCTTCGGCCCGGGCTGCGCCTCCGCAGGACCGGTGCTCCGGCCCGCAGCCGCCGCGGTTTGTGTATCATCGACT
>JAJPJT010000031.1 GCA_021324095.1 Gammaproteobacteria bacterium | reverse complement strand
TGTGGCTGTAACGATCCTGCTCGGGCAGGAACATCGTGACGCCGAGCGCACGGCCACGCGGAATGATCGTGACCTTGTGCACCGGATCGTGATCGGGCACCGACAGGCCGACGATCGCATGGCCCGATTCGTGATACGCGGTGAGCTTCTTCTCATCCTCGCTCATGATCATGGAGCGCCGTTCGGAGCCCATCATGATCTTGTCCTTGGCGCGCTCGAAGAAATCCATGCGCACGTCGCGCGCATTCTCGCGCGCGGCGAACAGCGCGGCTTCGTTGACTAGGTTGGCGAGATCGGCGCCCGAGAAACCCGGCGTACCGCGCGCAATCGTCAGCGGATCGACGTCGGCACCGATCGGCACCTTGCGCATGTGGACTTTGAGGATCTGCTCGCGGCCCTTCAGGTCCGGCAGCGGCACCACGACCTGCCGGTCGAAGCGGCCCGGGCGCAGCAGCGCGGGGTCCAGCACGTCCGGGCGGTTGGTGGCCGCGATCACGATCACGCCTTCGCTGCCCTCGAAACCGTCCATCTCGACCAGCAACTGGTTCAAAGTCTGTTCGCGTTCGTCGTGACCGCCGCCCAAGCCGGCGCCGCGATGACGGCCGACCGCGTCGATTTCGTCGATGAAGATGATGCACGGCGCGTGCTTCTTGGCCTGCTCGAACATGTCGCGCACGCGCGCGGCGCCGACGCCGACGAACATTTCGACGAAGTCGGAACCGGAAATCGAGAAGAACGGCACCTTGGCTTCGCCCGCGATGGCTTTCGCGAGCAGCGTCTTGCCGGTGCCGGGCGAGCCCACCATCAGCACACCGCGCGGAATCTTGCCGCCCAGCTTGGTGAACTTGGATGGGTCGCGCAGGAAGTCGACCAGTTCGGAAACTTCTTCCTTGGCCTCTTCGCAACCGGCCACGTCATTGAAGGTGACCTTGATCTGGTCCTCGCCCTGCAGCTTGGCGCGCGATCGTCCGAAACTCATCGCCCCGCGTCCACCGGCGCCCGCCTGCATCTGGCGCATGAACCAGATCAGGATGGCAATGAAGATCAGGATCGGCCCCCAATCCAGCAGCAGCCGCCACAGCGAGAAACCGTTGTCGCCGGGCTTCTGGCTGACCTTGACGCGGTGCGCCTCCAGCAACTGCTGCAACTGGTCGCCGGCGAACGTCGGCAATACCGTGCGCAACTCGCTGCCATCCTTGAGTTTCCCGGTGATCACGGTCGGCAGACTCGCGCTCGCAGTGATCGAAGCGACGTTGTCGTTCTTCACCTGCTGCACGAACTCGGAATAGGACATCTGCTGCTCGCTGCCGGCGAGACGCGGACTGAGGCTCTGGTAGACCAGCAGCACGATGACCGCCACGGCCACCCACAACAGGCCCTGCTTGGCAAGCTCGCTCATCGGGGGCTTCATGCGTACACACCTTCATCACGAGCCCGCAGCGCGATCTCGTGAAGCATGTCCAGTGAATGGATGCAGAACCAGCTCATGTATGACCTTTCCATCCTGTCGCCAGCGCGTAGACCTCACGTGAACGCGCCCGCGACGCCTTCGGCTTGCGCAGTGTCACCGCGGCAAAGCCTGCGCGCAAGTCGCGCAGGTACTCGTCGAAGCCGCGGCCCTGAAACAGCTTCACCAGCAACGAACCTCCGGGTTTCAGGCATTTGCGCGCAAAATCTGCCGCAAGTTCGGCCAGATGCATCGCGCGCGCCTGATCGGCCGACTCGATACCGCTGATATTGGGCGCCATATCCGATAGAACAAGGTGCACGGGCGCGCCTTCCAGCTTTGTCATCAAGGCCTGGAATACCGCTTCCTCGCGAAAATCGCCCTGGATGAATTCCACCCCGCCGATGCCCTGCATGGGAAGAATGTCCAGTGCAAAAATCCTGCCTTTTTCGCCCAGCCGCTGGCGCACCAGTTGCGACCAGCCGCCCGGCGCCGCGCCGAGGTCCACCACCACCATCCCGGGCTTCAGGAAGCGGTCGCGATCCAGCAATTCATCCAGCTTGAACGCGGCGCGCGACCGGAAGCCTTCCGCCTGCGCACGTTTCACGAACTCGTCGCCGAAGTGTTCCTTCAGCCAGCGCGCGCTGCTTTTCGATCGGGCCACGAAATGATTTCCAGCGGCGGCAACGTGCGCTGTCCTTTCCACGCAATGCGTCAGTCGTGCCCATGATACCCTGACTGGCTCGCCGAACCCGCTCCCACGCTGAACGCATGACCCTGTCCTCGTCACAAATCCGCTACCTGCGCGGCCTCGCGCACCCGCTGAAGCCCGTGTTGCTGCTGGGCGGCAAGGGCGCCACGGCAGGCGTGCTGAAGGAACTGGAGCAGGCGCTCGATGACCATGAACTGGTCAAGGTCAGGCTGACCGGCGACGACCGCGCCGCACGCGCGGCCGAACTCGACAAACTTGTCGAATCCAGCCGTGCCGAAACCGTGCAGACCATCGGTCATATCGCGGTGCTGTATCGGCGCAATGACGACCGGCCGCGGATCGCCTTGCCGGGCTGAGATTCGGGATTCGGGATTCGTAGGAGCTTGCGTCCAGGCGATCGCGAATTCGGGTCATAAAAGTTGGATTCACCGAAATGGAACTCAACCTCGAACGCCCGCGTGACTACCTGTTCGTGCGTCGGGCCGATGCGCGCCATGTGGTCGTGGTCGATCGTCCGTTCAACGCCAGTTTGATTCTGGCCCGCGACAAGGTCATCGACGATTGGGGTGTCGCCGACATCACGACAATGACGCCCGAGCAGGCCGAGCCAATCCTGGCACTGAATCCGGACGTCGTACTGCTGGGAACCGGTGCACACCAGCGGTTCCCGTCCCAAGCCGTATTGGCCGCATTCCTGCAACGCAAGGTCGGTGTGGAAGTCATGGACAACGCTGCCGCCGCGCGTACCTGGGACATCCTGGCCAGCGAAGGCCGGAACGTGGTGGCGGCGTTTGTTTTGTGCGATCGTCCCTGATCGCTGCTCTACCCGCCAAGCGGCCGCCGGATTGATTCTGTTCTCCGGATCATCAGAACGGCCATGAGAGCCGCCATTCATGGCCAAGAGCTCCGTGGACTGACTTTCAACGACAGCCGCTTCGAATCAGCGGCAATGCAACTCGTCCACAAATTACCGCTGTGGCAGGTACGCCAGCGGATCCACCGGCTTGCCGTCCTTGCGGATCTCGAAGTGCAGCTCCACGCGCGGCGCGCCACTCGCGCCCATCAGGGCGATCTCCTGCCCGGCGTCCACGTGCTGGCCTTCGGTGACCAGCCGCCTGCTGTTGTGGCCGTAGGCGGACAGGTACGTGTCGTTGTGCTTGATGATGACGAGTTCGCCGTAGCCGATCAGGCCGTTGCCGCTGTACACCACGGTGCCGGATGCGGCCGCACGCACCGGCTCGCCCAATTGCCCGGCGATGTCGAGGCCGGCGCCATCACCACCGGTTCCGGCCTGGAAGCCGCCGATCACCTTGCCGCTTGCGGGCCACTGCCAAGCGATGCCGTCTACGTTGCGGGTCGCGCCGGGCGGCGGTGTAGGTGTCGAGACGGCCTGCGCCGGTGCGGCTTGGGGTTGCAACGGGGCTGGCGCCGTCGCCGCGGGCGCAGCGGCGGTTGCGGCGGGCGCGGCAGCAGTCCCTGCAGGCGCCGCGGTGGACGCAGCGGGCGCGACGCCGTTGCCGGTCATGGTTTGCGTGGTGACCGGGCCAAATACGGGTTCCGTCGGTTGTCCGGGAGCTGCCGGCGTCGCGGGTTGCGGCGCAGTTTCAGGATGGGAGGCCGGCACAGCGCCGGCCACGGGCTGTCCGGCCGGTGATGCCTTGAGCTTCAGGACCTGTCCCGGATGGATCACGTACGGCGGCGGGATGTCGTTCAGCGCGGCCAGCGTGCGGACATCGAGACCATGCGCAAACGCGATGCTGTAGAGCGTATCGCCGGGCGCCACGACATAGCCTCGGGATTCCATGCTGCCATTGGCATGGCCGCCAAGACCGAACGTCTGCACGCCTGTCCGGCTCGCAGCGGTCGCGGTCGCTGCCGCGGGCGGCGGCGCCGAAGCCGCCGACGCGGGCGGGCTGCTCCCGCCGAATGAATAGTTCGCTACAGGCGCCGGGTTCGAGGCGCAGCCAGCCAGCAACCCTGCAGCGGCCAGCAGCGCCGTCCCTTGTTTCGACAGTTTCAAGGCAAACATGATGCGCGCAAGGATAACCGACCGACGCCCATGCACGCACACCGCAAACTCGCGCTCGTGTTGGAAACACGGAAGAAGAGCATTTGACACGGATAAAGGCGGATCAACCCGGATCCGGGCTTTTTGATCCGCGGTTATCTGCTCTGATCCGTGTCAAAAAGGGCTATTCGTCGCCGCGCCGACGGGTGATAGCGTCAGTCCGCGCGCTCGCAAAAGCGGTCGGTCGCGCCGATCAATTCGTGCACGTTGCCAGGTTCGAAGGCCGAATGGCCGGCGTCCGGCACGATGCGCAGGTCCGCTTCGGGCCACGCGCGATGCAGGTCCCATGCGCTGCGCAGCGGGCACACCACGTCGTAGCGCCCCTGCACGATGACAGCCGGGATGTTGCGCAGGCGCGCCGCGTCGCGCAACAACTGGTCGTCGCGCTCGAAAAACCCGCGATTCACGAAGTAGTGATTTTCGATTCCGGCAAAGGCCAGCGCGAACTCGTCGCCGGCACTCGCTCTGACGTATGCCTCGTCCTGCAGCAGGAAGCTCGTCGACGCTTCCCAGATCGACCACGCGCGCGCGGCGGCAAGCCGCACCGCGGGATCATTCGAAATCAGGCGCTCGTGGTAAGCCATGATCAGGTCCCCCTGTTCGGCTTCTGGGATCGCCGCGAGGTATTTCTCCCATGCATCCGGATAGAGCATGTCGCAGCCTGCCTGATAAAACCACTGGAGTTCCGCGCGCCGCAGCATGAAGATGCCGCGCAGCACCAGTTCGGTCACACGCGCCGGGTGTGTTTCGGCGTAGGCCAACGCGAGCGTGGAGCCCCACGACCCTCCGAAGACCTGCCAGCGTTCGATCCGCAGGTGCTCGCGCAGGCGTTCGATGTCTGCGACCAGATCCCAGGTGGTGTTTTCGCGCAGTTCGGCATGGGGTGTCGAGCGCCCGCAGCCGCGCTGGTCGAACAGCACGATACGGTACATCCTGGGATCGAAAAATCGCCGGCATTTGGCGTTGCAACCCGCGCCCGGGCCGCCGTGAAGGAACACCACGGGCTTGCCGTGCGGATTACCGCACTGCTCGTAGTACAACGTGTGCAGCGCCGAGACTGACAGCATGCCGCTGTCGTATGGCTCGATTTCGGGATACAGGACGCGGCGCTCGCTGTGCATGTCCATTCGCGGCATTTCATCGACCAATGGAATCCCGCTAGCCTAGCACCGTCACGAGGAAGCTCTTGAGCCGTGATCGTCCGCGTTTCGTTCCACCAGCTCGTGGCCCACAACCCCCGCCTGGCGGTTGCTTCACAACGGTCAGGCCGCCCCCTTGACTCAAGGGAGCAAAAAGCAACGCACAAACAATCGACAAATCTCGCCCATGAAGACATCGTTCCCGAAGAAGGACATCAGGATCGTGCTGCTGGAAGGCATCCACTCGAGCGCGTTGGAGGCATTCCGTGCGGCCGGCTACGACCATATAGAACGTCACGACAAGGCACTGCCCCGCGAGCAACTGTTCGACGCGATCAGCGATGCGCACATTGTGGGCCTGCGCTCGCGTACGCAACTCGATGCCGAAGCCATCGCCCACACCCGACGGTTACTCGCCGTCGGCTGCTTCTGCATCGGAACGAACCAGGTCGATCTGCACCACGCGCGCGAGTTGGGCGTCCCGGTATTCAACGCGCCGTATTCCAACACGCGCAGCGTCGCGGAGCTGGTGATCGCCGAGGCGATCCTGCTGATGCGGCGGGTGCCGGAACGCAACGCCGAATGCCATCGCGGTGGTTGGGCCAAGTCGGCGGAAGGCAGTTTCGAAGTGCGCGGCAAGACCATCGGAATCGTGGGCTACGGCCACATCGGCACGCAAGTCGGCGTACTCGCCGAATCGCTCGGTATGCACGTGCTGTTCCACGATGTCGAGGCCAAGCTCGCGATGGGCAATGCCGCGCCGGCGCAGGACCTGGGCGATCTGCTGGCGCGTTCGGACATCGTGACCCTGCACGTGCCGCAAACGCGCGAAACGGCCGGGATGATCGGCGCCAATGAAATTGCGCGGATGCGCCGCGGAGCAATGCTGATCAATGCTTCGCGCGGCAACGTGGTCGACATTGGCGCGCTCGCCACCGCGCTGCGCGACGCGCATCTCGCGGGCGCGGCGGTGGACGTATTTCCGAAAGAACCCAAGAGCCGCGAAGAGGAATTCGTATCGCCGCTGCGCGATTTCGACAACGTGCTGCTGACCCCGCATGTGGGCGGCAGCACCCAGGAAGCGCAGCTCAACATCGGCACCGAAGTCGCCTCGAAGCTCGTGCGCTACAGCGACAATGGTTCGACGTTGTCGGCGGTCAACTTCCCCGAAGTCAA
Organism: Gammaproteobacteria bacterium; assembly: GCA_021324095.1. GTDB lineage: Bacteria > Pseudomonadota > Gammaproteobacteria > Xanthomonadales > Rhodanobacteraceae > 66-474. The sequence continues at coordinate 37,126 of JAJPJT010000031.1, read as the reverse complement.
CCTGCCCGAACACAAGGGCAGCCGCAGGTTGTTGCACATCCATCACAACGTGCCGGGCGTGCTGTCGCGCATCAACGAGGTGTTTTCAAAGTCGGGCGTCAACATCAACGGCCAGCACCTGCAGACCGACGGTGACCTCGGTTACGTGGTGATCGACGTCTCGGCGCCGGAAGAACAATCCGAAGACCTGCGCGAGCAGCTCGCGGCGATTCCCGGAACCGTCAGGACGCGGTTGCTGTATTGAGCATCAAAAGCGGTTTCGCTCGCTGTGCGAGCGCGCTCCGTGCGCGAAACTACCGGCGAGGTAATTGGTCGGGGCGGCGGGATGACTCGCGCCATCCTGGCGCTCGCCCTTCGGGCCATCGCTCCGCGATGTTCGCTTCGCCGTCCATGGCTTCGCAGTCGAACGGCGCCTCCGTGCGAAGGCGCCAGTTCTCATCCTCACCATGACCAATGACGAAAGCGGGCCCTCGTGGCCCGTTTTCGTCATTGGTCGGGGCGGCGGGATTCGAACCCACGACCCCCTGCCCCCCAGGCAGATGCGCTACCAGGCTGCGCTACGCCCCGACCGGACGGCCATGATAACCGATCATGGGCCGCGGCACTTCCGCGGATTCAGACCCTGCGCACCGGCTCGCGCAATAACTGCAGCAGTTGCTCCAGTTCCAGTCGCATCTGGTGCACGATCTGTTGCGAAATCGAGGCTTCCATCCGGCCTTGCTGCCCTTCCAGCCGCGCCCGCGCACCCGTGATGGTGAATCCCTGGTCGTAAAGCAGCGCACGGATCTGGCGGATCATCAGTACGTCGTGGCGTTGGTAGTAGCGTCGATTCCCACGCCGCTTGACCGGGTTCAGGGCGGGAAATTCCTGCTCCCAGTAGCGCAGCACGTGCGGTTTGACCGCGCACAACTCGCTGACCTCGCCGATGGTGAAATACCGTTTGGCGGGAATCGCGGGAAGTTCGTTATTGTTGCCCTGATCCAGCATGGTTCTCGACCCTCAGTTTCAGCTTTTGCCCCGGACGGAACGTGACGACACGACGCGCGGAAATCGGGATTTCCTCGCCGGTCTTCGGATTGCGTCCCGGTCGCTGATTCTTGTTGCGCAGGTCGAAGTTGCCGAAACCCGACAGCTTCACCTGCTCCCCCCGCTCGAGCGCCTCGCGCAACACCTCGAAGAAGGCGTCCACGCATTCCCTGGCTTCACGCTTGTTGAGGCCCACGTCCAGGAACAGGCGCTCGGCCATTTCTGCTTTGGTCAGCGTCATGTCAGCCTCTCAACTTCGCCCCAAATTCGCGTTCCAGCAGCGTCACCACATCGGCCACGCAGCGGTCGGCATCCTCGTCTGTAAGCGTGCGTGAACCGGCTTGGAAAATCAAGCCCATAGCAAGACTCTTTCGACTTTCCCCTAAACCTGGACCGCGGAAGCAGTCGAACAGGACCAACTCGCTCAGCGTCGTCCGAAACCGCTCGCGGATCGAAGCTGCGACCCGCGCCCACTCTACACCCTCGTCGACCTCGATCGCGATGTCGCGCCGAATCCACGGGAAACGTGGCAGTGGCTTGGCTATTGGAATCAATCGCTTGCGCAGCGAATCCAATCGTATTTCGAAGACATGGGTTTCCGGCAGATCGAGCTTCCGTTGCAGGGCGGGATGCAATGCACCCACGGCACCCACCGAAGTATCGTCGCGCAGTACGCGCGCGCCCCGCCCCGGATGCAGCCATGGCGGCAAGTCCGAAGCGTCAAATGACCACGCGCCCGGCGCCCCGGACAATGCAATCAGCGACTCGAGATCGCCCTTGATGTCATAGAAATCGAGTGCTCGCTTCGGTTCCCCCCATTGCTCGGAATGCGCGTTGCCGCAAGCGACCGCCGCCAGCATCGTTGTCTCGATCGGGGCAGATTCCTTCGTTTCCGCCCCTCGTCCGTCGTCCCTCGTCCCTGCTCTTGCAAACACCACCCCGTCTTCAAACAGTCGCACCCGTGTCTGCTGGCGGTTGCGATTGCGTTTCAATGCTTCCGCCAAACCCGGCAGCAGCGAAGTGCGCATCACCGCCAGATCGGCCGACAGCGGATTCGCCAGTTGCACCGCATTCGCATCGAGTTGCCAAGTTTGTAGCAGCTTCGGATCCACGAACGCGTAGCAGATCGCCTCGTGGTAATCGCGCGCGGCTAGGCCATTGGCCAGCGCCGATGCGGGCAACATGGATTCGTCGTCGTGCGGCGCGGGCGGTACGCCCGCGGGCAGACGTGCTGGAATCGCGTCATAACCGTGGATGCGCGCGACCTCTTCGATCAGGTCTTCCTCGCGCTCGATATCGAAACGGCGCGAAGGCGGCGTGACGCGCCAGCCATTCGCCTCCGCTTCCACTTTCATGCCGAGCGCGGTGAGGATGCGTTCGACTTCGGCATCACCGATGGAAATGCCCAACACGCGCCCGATGCGCGCGCGCCGCAAAGTGACGGGAGTGCGTTGCGGCAGGTGGGCCGGCAGCGCGGCTTCGATGATCTCACCGGGTCGGCCGCCGGCAACTTCCATCAACAGGGCCGTTGCCCGCTCCATCGCCAGGCGCGCTGCATCGGGATCGACGCCGCGTTCGAAGCGCTGTGCGGCGTCGGTGGCGAGGCCCAGTTTGCGCGTGCGACCCATGATCGCGGCGGGACTGAAATATGCCGCTTCGAGGAACACATCATGTGTGGCCTCGGTAACGCGCGAATCGAAGCCGCCCATTACGCCGGCCACGGCCAACGGTTTGGCTTCGTCTGCAATCAGCAGGAACGACGGATCGAGCCTGGCTTCACCACCATCCAGCAGTTTGAGCGCCTCGTCCTTGCGGGCGTGCCGCACCACGATCGCGCCATCGAGCTTCGCCTCGTCAAACGCGTGCATCGGCTGCCCGGTTTCCAGCATCACGTAATTGGTGACGTCCACGACTGCGTTGATCGGCTTCACCCCAGCCGCGCGCAGGCGCTGCGCCATCCAGACAGGCGTACGCGCGGTCATGTCGATGCCGCGCACGGCGCGTCCCAGATAGCGCGGACAGTCGGCGCCGGCATCGAGGCGGATCTCACGCGGCGCAGAAGCAGCGGCTGACACCGGCGGCGCCACGAAAGGCGTGGCGCGCGTACCGAATTCCGCTGCGACTTCATCGGCCAGCCCGATCATCCCGAGGCAGTCGCCGCGGTTGGGCGTCAATTCGACGTCGATCGAGACATCAGGCAAACCGAGATACCGGGCCAGCGGCTTGCCGACCGGCGCATCGGAGGCCAACTCCATCAGACCCGATGCATCCGTGTCGATGCCGAGTTCCTTGGCCGAACACAACATGCCTTGCGATTCGACGCCGCGCAGCTTCGCGGCCCTGATGGTGATGCCGCCCGGCAACTTCGCACCGATCATCGCCAGCGGCGCAGTCAAGCCCTCTCGCGCATTGGGCGCGCCACACACGATCTGCACTTCACCGGTGCCCGTATCGACACGGCACACGCGCAATTTGTCGGCATCGGGATGCGGCGCACAAGCGACAATGCGTGCGATCACCACGTCGTCCAGAGATGCGCCGATCGGCGCGACCTCGGCGACTTCCAGACCGCTCATGGTCAGGCGCCGCGTCAACGTGGCGCTGTCGGCTGGAATGTCGACGAGTGAGCGAAGCCAGTTTTCGGAGAATTTCATGGTAAAGCCGGGACTGGGGATTGGGGACTCGGGGCTGGGGAGAGCGTGCGATAGGTGTCCTTCCGGAAATGCAAAATTGAACGCGCAGATCGTCGCAGCGCACTCCTGGGGGGAAACTTGGCACGAGGCGAGACGCTGCTCCCACAAGGCCCCAGCCCCCAGTGCCCAGCCCCTATGTTCATCATGCAAATTGCCTCAAGAAACGAACGTCGTTCTCGAAGAACGCGCGCAGATCGCTGACGCCATAGCGCAGCATCGCTAGGCGCTCCACGCCCATGCCGAACGCGAAGCCGGTGTAACGCTCGGGATCGATCCCGCAGTTCTTCAGCACGTTGGGATGCACCATCCCGCAGCCCAGTACCTCGAGCCAGCGTTCACTGCCGTCTTCACGGTCCCAGCGGATGATCACGTCGGCGCCGGGTTCGACGAAAGGAAAGAACGTCGGCTTGAACATCATTTCGAAATCGCGGCAGAAGAACGCGCGCAGGAACTCGGCCAGCGTGCCTTTCAGGTCGGCCATCGTCGAGGTTTCGTCCACCAGCAGGCCTTCGACCTGATGGAACATCGGCGAATGCGTCTGGTCGGAATCGCTGCGATAGACCTTGCCCGGCGCGATGATGCGGATCGGCGGCTGTTTGCCTTTCATCGCGCGGATCTGCACCGGAGAAGTGTGCGTGCGCAGCAGGCGTCTGTCGCCGAAGTAGAACGTGTCGTGCATCGCGCGCGCGGGATGGTTCGCGGGGAAGTTCAGCGCTTCGAAGTTATGCCAGTCGTCCTCGATCTCGGGGCCTTCGGCAACCGAATAGCCGAGCTGCGCAAAAATCGCTTTGATTCGTTCCAGCGTGCGCGCAAGCGGATGGATCGTGCCGCGGCCCCCCTCGCGTCCGGACTGGGTGATGTCGATGCTTTCCGATGCGAGGCGTTGTTCCAGCGCCGCACGTTCCAATGTTTGTTTGCGCGCGGCGATCGCGTCAGTGAGCTTTTCCTTGGCCGCGTTGACTTCCGCCCCGCGCGCCTTGCGCTCGTCCGGCGCCAGCTTGCCGAGCGCCTTCAGTTCTGCGGTGATCGCGCCGTTCTTGCCGAGCAGCGCGACACGCTGCGCCTCCAGCGCGTCCAGCGTTGCGGCTGCTTCGATCCCGGCCAACGCTTCGTCGATGCGTTGCGTCAATGTATCCATCGCGGCCCCATGCACAAAAGAAAAGCGGGGAGAAGGCAAGGCCTTCTCCCCGCTCGCTCGCATCATAACTTCCGGCGCGAACGCCGGAACGCATCAAGCAGCCAGGCTGGCCTTGGCCTTCTCGGCGATCGCGCCAAACGCCGCGATGTCGTGCACGGCGAGATCCGCCAGCACCTTGCGATCGACGGTGATGCCGGCCCTGTCGAGACCCGCGATCAGCCGGCTGTAGGACAGCCCGAACTGGCGCGCGGCCGCATTGATACGTACGATCCACAACGCACGGAACTGGCGCTTCTTCTGCTTGCGGCCGATGTAGGCGTACTGCTGGGCCTTGGTGACGGCCTGCTTGGCGACGCGATAGACCTTGCGTCGGGCGTTGTAATAGCCCTTCGCCGCCTTGAGGGTTTTCTTGTGACGCGCACGCGCGGTGACGCCACGCTTGACTCGTGCCATGGTCGTCTCTCCTTACGCGTAGGGCAGCATGCGTGCGACACGCTTGGTGTCGGACTCATGCACCTGGTTGGGGGCACGCAAGCCACGTTTGCGCTTGGTCGCCTTCTTGGTGAGGATGTGCGACTTGAACGCGTGACCGGCCTTGAACTTGCCGGAGGCAGTCTTGCGGAACCGCTTGGCAGCGGCCCGGTTGGTCTTGATCTTTGGCATGGTTGCCACTCCGTTCTGGTTTTCGTGACTGGCGCGGGCGGCGATCTCGCGATCACGCTTTCCATCCATGCCCTTGCCGGCTTGTGTCGCGACGACCACTTTCGTGGTGGTCGCATTGCCATCCGCCGGTCCGCGGCGGCTGGGTGGCCCCCTACTTTTTCTTGGGGCTGATCATCATGGTCATCTGGCGCCCCTCCATGCGCGGAAACTGGTCGACGACACCAAATTCGACGATGTCGTTCTGGATGCGATGGGCCAGCTCCATCCCGAGTTCCTGGTGCCGCATCTCGCGGCCACGGAAGCGGATGTTGACCTTGACCTTGTCGCCTTCCTCGATGAACCGCTGCAGGTTGCGCAGCTTGATGTTGTAGTCGCCCACATCCGTCGTCGGGCGGAACTTCAGTTCCTTGATCTCGATCTGGCGCGACTTCTTGCGCTGGGCCTGCGCCTTCTTCTGCTGCTCGAACTTGAACTTGCCGAAATCCATGATCCGGCAGACGGGCGGTTCGGCGGTCGGCTGGATTTCGACCAGATCCAGGCCAGCTTCCTCGGCCATCGCCAGCGCCTCGTCGCGTTCGAGGATTCCGACCTGTTCCCCATCGGCGCCGATCACCCGCACACGCGGGACACGGATCTCATTGTTGCGCCGATTGCTCTTGTTTTCGGTGACGATACCGTCTTCTCCTGCTCGAGTTCGCCAGCGATGCCTGGCGTGCATTCCGTCAGTGTGGTCCGGACTCGGCCTGCAGACGTTCGGCCAAGGCCGGTAGCGACATGCTGCCCAGATCTTCTCCGGAACGCGTACGCACGGAAACGGTGCCCCTCTCCTTCTCGCGGTCGCCGACCACGAGGAGCCAAGGCACCTTCTGCAACGTATGCTCGCGGATTTTATAGCCTATTTTCTCGTTGCGCAAATCGGCCTCGGCCCGGAAACCGGCCTGGTTCAGCTCTGCGGCTACTTTTCGCGCGTAATCTGCATGGGCATCGGTGATGTTCAGCACCGCGGCCTGAACCGGCGCCAGCCACGTCGGGAAGTTGCCGGCATGGTGCTCGATCAATATCCCGATGAAGCGTTCCATCGAGCCCACGATGGCACGGTGCAGCATCACCGGCACGTGCCGCTGGGAGTCCTCGCCCACGTATTCCGCGCCCAACCGTCCCGGCATCGAGAAATCGACCTGCATCGTGCCGAGTTGCCAGTCGCGGCCGATCGCGTCGCGCAGGTGGTATTCGATCTTGGGACCGTAGAACGCGCCTTCGCCCGGCAATTCCTTCCATTCCGCGCCAGCCTTGCGCAGCGCCGCACGCAGGGCTTCCTCGGATTTGTCCCAGATCGCGTCGTCGCCGATGCGCGCGTCGGGGCGGAGCGCCAGCATCAATTCGACGTCCTTGAACCCGAAATCCTCGTACACCTTCAGCGCCTGCCGATGGAACGCCACCACTTCGGATTCGATCTGGTCCTCGGTGCAGAAGATATGTCCGTCGTCCTGCGTGAAGTTGCGCACGCGCATCAGTCCGTGCAACGCACCGGACGGTTCGTTGCGGGTGCAGGAACCAAATTCGCCGATGCGGATCGGCAGGTCGCGGTAGCTGCGCAGACCATTCTTGAAAATCTGCACGTGACCCGGGCAGTTCATCGGCTTCACCGCGTACGTGCGCTTCTCCGACTCGGTGAAGAACATGTTGTTCTTGTAGTTGTCCCAATGCCCCGACTTCTTCCACAGCGACACGTCCAGGATCGACGGGCAGCGTACTTCGTCGTAGCCCGATTCGCGGTAGACCTTGCGCATGTACTGCTCGACCTGCTGCCACAGCGTCCAGCCCTTGGGGTGCCAGAACGCCATGCCAGGTGCCTCCTCCTGCATATGAAAGAGGTCGAGCTGCTTGCCGAGTTTGCGGTGATCGCGCTTTTCGGCTTCTTCGATCCGCGTGAGGTAGGCCTTGAGATCCTTGTCGCTCAACCACGCGGTGCCGTAGATGCGCGACAGCATCGCGTTGTCGGAATCGCCGCGCCAGTACGCGCCCGCCGTCTTCGTCAGCTTGAATGATTTGAGGCGTCCGGTGTCCGGTACGTGCGGACCGCGGCAAAGGTCGGTGAATTCGCCCTGCGAATACAGCGACAGTTCCTCATCGGCCGGAATCGATTCGATGATCTCGGCCTTGTAGTTCTCGCCGATCCCGCGGAAGAACCTCACCGCGTCATCGCGCGACTTCACGCTGCGCGACAGCGGCAACGCTTCCCTGGCGATCTTGTGCATCTCGGCTTCGATCGCGGGAAGATCCTCCGGCTTGAACGGCTCGTCCCTGGGCGCGAAGTCGTAATAGAACCCGTCCTCGATCACCGGACCGATGGTCACCTGGGTGCCTGGATACAAGCGCTGCACTGCCTGCGCCAGCAAATGCGCGGTCGAATGGCGGATGACATCCAGTGCCTCGGGCGATTTTTCGGTGACGATCTCGACGCGCGCGTCATGGTCGATCGTGCGCGAAAGGTCCACCAGCTTCCCGTCGACCTTGCCGGCCAGCGCGGCCTTGGCGAGTCCGGCGCCGATCGATGCCGCGACGTCGCGCACGCTCGGCGGCGCGTCGAAGGATTTGGTGCTGTTGTCGGGGAGAGTAATCGTGATCATGGCGTGAACTCGTGTGCCCCCTCACCCTTTGCCTCTCCCCCGAGGGGAGAGGGGAACTCAATGTGTCGCGCTGCGCGCGACGCGGCATTGAATGGAGCGGGCATAAAAAAAGACGCGCGAGGCGTCCTTGCGGAGCCGCGTACGGATCGGATCAGAAAGTCGTAGTTCCCATGTCGCACACTGGGCCGGCGTTTCCGCAAGCCACCTTTTCCGAATGGTTGCAAAGTTAGTAGAGCCCCTGCACCGCGTCAACGCCGCCCCATAAAATTTGAGCAGATGCCACGATCCGGTTACACTGCGCGACTCGCCTGGTCTGCAACATGGCCCTCACCTTTGCCCTCCCCCCGGAGGGGAGAGGGGAACGGTAAGCGTCGCGCTCCGCACGACGGCATCATTGAATCAAGCGGGGGCAGTTAGCTCAGCGGTAGAGCACTACCTTGACATGGTAGGGGTCACAGGTTCGATCCCTGTACTGCCCACCAATAAATCAATGACTTAGCGACGCACTAGGTCACCAGTACGAAAATGGTACGAAAAACCGCGCTGCGAAACGGTGCGGTTTTCGCGTCTCCGGACGTGAAGGAATCGGGCTACCGGATCGCGCGACGCGCACCCATCGGCGGCAAGTCAGAAAATCCCGGCCAGCAGCGGCGGCACGTAATGGATCGCAAGCAGGGTCATGCCGATCACGAACAGCCGCACCAGGAACGCGCCGACGTTCGGCCAAGGGGCGCGCCGCAGCCGTCACCCATTGCGCCACATCACCAGGATTCCGCGATGCTGCGCGGTTGAGAGCCGTTGCACTCGCATGCGGGCAGTATGCGGCTCACTCCGCCCTTGGACAACGGTAGGCATTGCCGTTCGCGGTGCTGCCCCACCCGCTATGCACGGTTTGCCAGACTATATCGGTTGCTCCGAGTTTCGCCGCCTTTTCGCGGGCTTCGTTCTGTGCATTTGCTTCGCCGGCATCCGCCGCGATGCCGCTCCATCCCGACGTTCCGCTCACGTACCCGACAAATGTGCAACGCGCCACCATTGCCGAGTCCGCATCATGGACCGTCAAGGCCCCACGTGAAGGCGCAGCCGCGCAGCCTGCGAGCGTTGCAACCGCCGCGCACAAGATGCCCACCAAGCAAGTACGCATCATCATTGCCCCTGTTGTCGTGTGGCCACTATGCGCAAGCATCGGCCGTGCCAAACAACGCGGACGGCTGCGACTGGCCACTCATTCCTGCGGCTTCGCCTTGGGCGGCGCGCGGATCACATAATTCAGCGGCGCACCTTCGATGCCAGTGCTGTCCGCGCGAAGCCTAAAGACAAAGCCTAACCGTCACTTTCCAGGCCCAAAGCCCGGCACGCCAAGCCTGCCCAGCAGGCTGAAAAGGTAGCCGCTCTCACGCGCCTCGAATCGCGCATCCCGGTCCAGGTATCGCTGGAACGTGCGCCAGCGCATCCACTTGGGTTTCACGGGTTCATCGAAAAGGGTTGAGTATTCATCGCCCAGCTTGCGCCGCAGCGCCCAGCGTTGCGAATTGATCCGATCCAAACCGCCCGCGCGCTGACTCGCATACGTCGGCTTTGGCGTGATCGCGTCGCGGCAGCAAAACCATTCGATGGCCGCCCATTTGTAGAGCTTCCACGCGCGCCGGTGCGTGTATGGACAACGGGCAAACCAGCGCCGCCCGCCGTAGTGGCAGGGCAGGGATTCCAGCGCAATCGTGCAAGTGATGGCCTTCCGGTCCTCGCCGGTGCCTTGCGTGTAGTCCAGCGTGAGCGTGCCGGATGCGTCGCCCAATGTCGCCCGATAGCCGATCGCGCTCACTTGCTCGCCGTTGCTGTCTGTCCACACCCAGGAACCGGACTTATCGCAGCCCGGCCATATCGCGCGCGTGCGAAACATCTTGCGCACGTCCAGACACAAGGCGCTTTCGATATGCGGATGCCAACCGCCCCCCCAGTACGTCATGCCGCGTCCCCGTGCCGGCGTTGCCACTCGGCGGCCTGCCGTTCCCATGCGCGATCCGCCCACGTGCGCGCCGGGACAACGTACAGCCTGCACCGCTCGTGCCCCCAGCGGTTCGGCAGGTCGAATGCCTGCACGTCGCCGCGCCGGTTGTTCCATCCCGCCGTGCGCTGCGCCTTCGTTACCGCGTCGATCACGTCTTGCGGGTTGTCCCATGTGCTTTTCATCGTTCGTTGCCTCGTTCGTTCGCGCCGTTTCGGTTTTTCGATGCGCCGCCTTCCATGAATCTTCACCCCACCCACACACAAAAGCTCTTACTACTGTTTATCTATGTAGGACCGGGGGAATTGCCCGGTATGCGCATACCGGGCAACTTGCCCGGTATGGCTTCGCTGGAACTGCGGATTGATCGCGTACAGGTTCGGCGTGCGCCCGTCGCGCGTCATGCTGCCCTTGCGCTTGCATTGGAGAATCCCGGACGCGACCGCCAGCGCGCGATAGCGGATGAAGTCTTTTTCATCGGCGCAACCGGGAATGGTGCGGCAGTCGGCGTGCGTCAATGCTATGCCCGCGCTGGTGCCGTCATATCGCCGAAACCAGGTGACAATGATCCAACGTGACGGCAACGGGAGCGCGTTCAATTCGCGCGCGTCCAGCAGCTTGTGCGTCAGCACGGCGAACCCATCGGAACCGTACCCGATGGCTTGCGCGGCGATGGCGTCCACTTCATCCGCACCTAACGGCGGCGTGCAGCGTTCCGCATTGATCCGTTGCAGACGATCGTTCACGGCTTGGGCATCGTGGCCGCGTTGCACGAAGCCACGCGCCAGACTAAAAAGCTTTGCGTTGCGTTCGCCTTCCGGTATCGCTTTCGCAAGGGTGCGGCGCGTGCGTGTCGGCTGCGGCAGCGTGCGCGGTGCCGTACCCGCGTCTAGCATGCCGCGCCATGCCATCACGAGGTCAGCGGGTGCGTTCGGGATCGCGCGCCAGTCGCCAGCCCACTGGTACGGCTTGCTGGTGTCCGGGTGAATGCTCGGCGGTAGAACATCCTGCACGGTGCGGCCATTGCTGGCGGCGCATCGCAGCTCGAAGCCTTCGGCGGCGCTGCGGTTGACGGATGCGAGCGTGACCCCATCGGGTAGCCGATACAGCAGCTTGTCGCGGCCTTCCCGCCCACTGCGGACATGCACGGCATCCGGTGCGGCCAGCAGCGCGGCAAGGTCGATGCCGTGAGCGTGCAGCGCAGGCGCGGCCAGCGTGGCGTTGTCGATGTCCAGCGCGCAGGTGCCCGAGTAGGCATGCGCCAGCCCTACGTTGCCGGTGTATCCATCCGGCACGTGATCCGGCTTCGTCCAGCAGCTCGCGCGACGGTTCCAGCCTTTGCCATGCGGCGCTTTCGATCCGGCAGGAATCGGAACCAATACCAGCCCGGCGCGGATGTAGTCGCGCAGGGTGTCGGCGTAACCCGCTGCAATACGTGCAACCGCGTTCATGGCGAGCCTACCTTTTGGGTTGCCCCGGTGCCGCGTGTTCCAGCGCCGCCCTGTACGGGCCGGGCAATTGCCTTATCGGCGATCCATTGGCGCATCACCCGCACGGCTTCCGACTGCTCCAGCCGCGCCCAGCCTTCCGGCAAGTCGGCGGGATCGTGAGACTTGATCCATGCCGGGCATGACGGCCCATCCTGCACGGGCCGGAACCGCCACAAAGGGCAATCGGTACATTGGCAGGCCGCTACCTGCTCGCGCCAGGTTCCAGCGGCGGCGGGATCGTGAATGCAGTCTTTGCATTTGGCGGCGATGGCAGCGCCGCGAGTCGTCGGCGCGTTCATGCCGCTGCCTGCTTTGCCAACGTCTGCGGCAGCGCGTCCAGGCTGTCCAGCATCACGAACACGCGGCGGCCAAGGTGGAAGGTTTCGAGCGTTCCGTTACGGGCCAATGCGAACGCGACCGTTCTGCCGATACCGCGTGCGCGGCATTCATCCACCAGCGGGCCATAGGCGCGGCGGTCTTGCATCTCGTGGCTTGCTGCGGCAACAGCACGCCGCCCGATCCCGTGAACGGGTCGAATGTCGTTTGTCATGGCGCATCCCTTTGTGCCGCGTCGCGCTGCGCGATCCGTTCGGAAATCCATGCATCCACTTCGGAGCCAACCCACGCAGACGCACGGGAGCCGATCTTGACGGGTGCGGGAAACGTTCCGGCCTTCGCTTCGCGATAGATAGCCGCGGCAGACTTGCCGGTTTGACGACGGACAGCAGGAAGCTTGCGCAGGTCGCGCAGGGATGATGTAACGGTGTTGGCGTTCACTACGGGGTTCCTTCAGATTGGGAACCCGTCGGCGATCCGTAACGCGCGCGTGTTGCGTTGTGCATCACGGCGCGTGATACTGGAGGCGATCAAGCCGGGCCTTCGGGTTCGGTTTTTCCAGAACCCCCTTGGTGTTCCAGCACCTCGGGGGTTCGCCTTTTCGGCCTCCGCATTCGCAGGATGCCGCGACAGACTACAACAATGCCGCATTGTGTCTGCCGGCGCTCTACAACGTTTCAAATCATCGCAAGCAAGCGTAATACCAGTTTTTAGGGGCCGGCAAGCCGCGCCGTGTTTTCCACAACATTTCCCCATAGCAGGAAACCCTACGCTCTCTCAGATGGGCGTGTAAAGGGAAAATGGTTGCCAATTGTTGCCTTCAGTTGCCCGCAGCTTAGGGGCCGGAGTCATTACCGCAGTGTATGCGTGCCGCCTCACAACATTGCAGGATGCTACCAGCATGCTTGCCGGATCAATTTGTCCCAATGCCGTCCCAGATGCTGAGCCGCATCTCACATGCACGCAGGTGATGTTAGACCAGGTCAGGCGGCAACCTTGCCGGAATGTGCCGCGAGCGTGCCACGTGTCGCGGCGATGGTGCGGACACGCAAAGCCTGCCAATCGGCGGTTGCGCGCAGGGAATGTCAGTAGTGCATCAAAGACACCACGGCAGCCGGTGAGAGTGTCCGGCGTTCGGCTGGCTGCCTAGCCGTGGCGTGTTCGGTTCAACGCGCCGCCACCAACACGCGGACAGCGCCAAGCGTCCGCGTGTCCGCTGACGACAATTGCGGTTCAAAGCGGCTTGCAATCGCCAGCAACCGCTCCACGCACGCGCGCAGTTCCGGCGCGCTTGCCGCAAGATCCGCATCGATCTTGCCGCCATACACCACGGCCACGCGATCGCCGTGCCGGTCGCGAACCTCATAGGACCAGCCCTTGCGGCGGCTCTTGGCCACGCGCCACGGGCCGGGAGAGAAGTTCGCCCCGGCACTGCGCATGCTTGGAATGAAGCATGGTACGGTTGCCATGGCGTTCCCCTATGTCGCTATGCCGCTGCCTGCTTCAGCGCCTTGCGGAGTTCCCGGCGCAGCGTCGCCACCGTCACGGGCGCAGTGTCGTCCTTGATCGCGTGCCGCAAGGCTTCATTGATAGCGGTCTGGTAACCACGCCCTTCCGCTTCCGCGCGGGTGCGGAAAGCGTCCAGTATGTCGTTGTCCAGCATGATCGTGATGCGGGTCTTGCCCTTCATCGCGGCTTGCAGCTTGGCAAGGTGCGGGATGTCCTTGGCCCGCTTGGCGTTGCTGAAATCGTATTCACTGCGCATAGGTTCGTTCCTCTCTCTTTGTTGCCCGGCGTGCGGAAATCAATCGCACGTTGTCACCGCGTAGCGTGTAGATCACGGTCAACAGGCGACCGCTACCACTCAACCCGAGCAATACCCATCGACGCTCGCCATCCGAGTCGTCTTCTTGCGCCAGCGCATCCGGGTCAAGCATCGCCGTGGCGGCTTCCTCGAAGGTCACCCCATGCTTGCGGGCATTGCTCGCAGACTTGCGGGGATCGTATTCAATGGCGATGTCAGTATGTATCACGTATGCATTCCGCGCAAGCTCACAACGCCAGCGCGGCCAGCGCATCCCGCGCGCGGTCCCGCTGCAAATGGGCATAGTGTTTTTCGATCATCCGCACTGACGTTCCGCTGACCTGCGCGACGGTCATAAGGTCCAATCCGCCCGTCACCAGGTCCGTTATCGTGGAATGGCGCAGCGTGTAGGCAGTCGCGTTGGCGGGCAATCCTGCCGCCTGTACGGCCTCCTTGATCGGACCTTTCCACGCATCCTTGTCCCATGCCTTGCCATCGGCACGCGCGAACAATGGCGCGGCGGGGAGTTTGCTGCGGGCCTGCTCCTTGAACAACGTCACCACGGCATCCGGCAACAGGATCGCGCGGCCATCGCCCGCCTTGTCGCGTTCGATCACAAGTTCCTTGCGGCGCGCGTCGAAGTCGCCAACGCGCAAGGCGGCCAATGCGCCGGGACGCAACGGCAGCGAGCACAAGCCTCGCACCAGCGCAGCGGCATCATCGGGCAATGCGTCGATCAACGCTTTGCGCTGGCCGCGATCAAGGTACAGGTTGCGGCGCGCGCCCTTTACGTCATCGGGTTTGAGTGCAGACTTCCACGCGCGGGCCGTAAGAGCGTCGCCGCGTTCCAGCGCGGCATTCAGCGCGGCGCGGAATGGCACCATGTCGCGGTTGAGGGTAACTTGCGAACGCGCCCGCGTGCGATTGTGGCCTCGCTTGCGCCGCGTCACCAGCGCGGGCCGGTTGGCGAGACGTTCGCGCCATCCCCTCACCTGCCGATCCGTGAGCTTCGTCAATGGCACCTTGGCAATGGGATCGTTGTAGACGTACCGCGCGAAGCGTGCGGCAGCATCGGGCTTGCCCTTGGCGTATTCCTCGCACGCTTCCTTGACGGTGACGGGCTTCGTCGATCCGCCCGCGCCGACATGCTCCAGCCATTCGCGCGCGGCCTTGAGAGCCGCGCCATAGCGTTCGGATGGGATCAGGTCGCCAAACTCGCCAAGCGCCTGAAAACGGTTCCTGCGCGTTTCCGCGTCATACCAGCGCGCGATCCAGGAACCGGGACCGCCAACCGTGGAAGGCCGGAAGCCAAGGTAATGCCCGGCGTCGAGTTTCTGCCAATGCGGCTCGCGTTGCGCGGCCAGCCGTTCGCGGTTTCGTACCGTCGAAAGGTCCATGACGATGCCCTCTCTCGCAAGGTCAAAATCGGCCAGTACGAAAACAGTACGAAAAACCTAGGTGCATGTCAACGAACGTCTGCGAACGAAAAACCGCATAGGAACGCCATTTCTTCAATTCGCCGACGTTCAGGAAAGGCCGTTTCCCCGCTTTGACATGGTAGGGGTCACAGGTTCGATCCCTGTACTGCCCACCACTCGTCGTTGCGTAACCCAATTTGCCGAACCCGCGGTTCCCGGCTGTCTTCTCGACCGCCGCGCCTGGCGTCACGCTCCCGTTTCCGCGGCCCGCGGAGCGGCGGCCGCACCCGGTTCACGCACCCTCAGGACGCACAACCCGGCCATGACCAGGCTCGCGCCGCCCAGCACGAGCGCATATATCGGCTGACCGTGGAAGAACCACTTCAGCAACACGCCGAGCACGCTCGCGGCGAGCAGTTGCGGAATCACGATGAAGAAATTGAAGATGCCCATGTACACGCCCATCTTCGCGGCGGGCAGGTTGTCGGAGAGCAACGCGTAGGGCAGCGAAAGGATCGACGCCCATGCGACGCCCACGCCCACCATCGACAGCAGCAACCAGTGCGGATCGCGGATCACCGCGATCGAAATCAGTCCCGCACCGCCAAGGCTGACGTTGATGAGGTGGCTGACGCGCAACCCCCAGGTGCGCGCCATCCACGGAATCACGATCGCCGCCAACGCCGCGAACCCGTTGTACGCCGCAAACAGCACGCCGACCCAATTCGCTCCCGCGTTGTACGCGGCCGAATGGGTGTCGGTCGCGCCGAACTGCACGGCGGTCACCGCCGGCGTGGTGTAGATCCACATCGCGAACAGCGCGAACCACGAGAAGAATTGCACCCACGCCAGGCGGCGCATCGCTTCCGGCATTGCGTACAGGTCGGCCATCACCTGGCGCAACGTGCCATGGCCGCGCGAGAAGGAGAGCCAGACGGACAGCAATCCTGCGACGACCAGCATTCCGGCCAGGAGATACAGGTCGCGGGCCAGCCCGAAGCGCAGGATCAACGCAAACAGCAGTGCGCCGATCGCGATCAGCACCGAGCCGAATCGCCACACGCGCGACACGTTTGCGGACGGTGCATCTTCGACGTCGTCCTCGAACGCCAGGAGCGTCCCGGGCGGATATTCGCGGGTGGTAAGAACCGTCCACAACACGGAACCCAGCAGCACCGCGCCCCCGAACCAGAACGCGTACTTCACCGTGTCGGGAACAGCGCCGTCCGGCGCAGTGTTCGGGACACCGGTGCGCGCAAGCAGATACGGCAGCAACGACGCCACCACCGCGCCGATGCCGATGAAGAAGCTCTGCATCGCGTAACCCTTCGCGCGCTGCTGCGTCGGCAACTGGTCGCCCACGAACGCGCGAAACGGCTCCATCGCGACGTTGAACGACGCGTCCATGATCCACAAGAGTCCTGCGGCGATCCACAACAGCGGCGCCTCCGGCATCGCGAACAGCGCCAGCGTCGCCAGCGCAGCGCCGACGAGGAAATACGGCCGGCGTCGCCCCAGCCGGCTCCAGGTGCGGTCGGACCAGTGGCCGATCAGCGGCTGCACGATCAGACCCGTCAGCGGCGCCGCGATCCACAATGCGGGGATTTCCGAAACACCGGCGCCGAGCGTCTGGAAAATCCGGCTGACATTGGCGTTCTGCAGCGCGAAGCCGAACTGGATGCCCAGAAACCCGAAACACATGTTCCAGATTTGCCAGAACGACAGCGAAGGCTTGCGATTCATGGCCTGGATGCGGTTGGCCCAAGCGGTGCGATGCGCAACGCACCGATGTTCGCTTCGTTCAGCGGACCGCCACTGCCGCCCTCGCCGCCCGTGTAGTGCTCGAAGTGCGCGAGATCGCTCATGTTGAAGCCCTGCTCCAGCGCGAAGGTGCAGCGCGCGCCGGCTTTCGCTTCGAATATCGCGGATGTGGAGAGTTGCTCGCCTACGCTGTGCGGCAGCACGATCGGAACGGTTTTCACCGCGGCATCGCCGCACCGGATCGCCAGGCGCTTCACTGCCGCGGTGATGCCGGTATTGATCGGGCCGTGATCGTTGTCGTAATCGATCGCGACGCGGAATTCACCGCTGCCCGGCGCGGTCCATGCGCGCGGCCACGCACCTGCCACTCTGGATTCATCACCGATGCAGGTCGCAAGGCTGGGGAGCGATTCGATGCCGTCCGAGCCGAGGCGCGTAATGCGCATACAGCGCCGTGTGGGAGACGCAGGCATCGTCCATGTGTCTCCGGTTCCGCCGAACCGCTTGCCGTCGACATACAGCACGGCATGACCGCCGCTCGCCCGCACCCGCCGCGTGTCGCCGGCGCGCTTCACTTCGGGCGCGGAGGGCGTGGGCGGCGCGTACATCGGCGCATTCGTGCGAAGTGGCAACGACGGGACCTTGACCGCCTTCAGCACCACGACGATTTCCTTGCCTGCATGGGTGACCGTGTCCGCGACCAGCAAATTGCCGTCGATCCGGTGCGGACGTTTCAACGTGATCGTCCGCTCCGGCATGTGCAGCGTGATCGCGTCACGCGTGCCGAACAGCATCGGCACCAGCGAGGGCGGCAATTTCGGTTCGACCGTACCATCGGCCGTCAAGCCGAACACACCTTCCGTCACCATGTCGAGATAACCCGCGACCGACCACAACTGGCGCGGCGAATCGACCACCGGACCGCTGAGCTTGCCGTCATCGACGTGCGTCGCCTGCGTGAGCAGCGCGTAGTTCTCCATGTTGGAGCCGGCCAGCGCGGCACCGCGCATGAGCGACTCGATCTCGAACGCGATTAGCACGGGATCGTTCACCTTGCGCGCGGCGCGCAGCGCGTAGGCGCTGACGAACGGCCAGATTGCGCGGTTGTGGTAGATCGGCTGGTCGGCGCGCTCGGGCCAGATCACCGGACTGCCTGCGGGCCATACGGGATAGTGCGACAAGGATTCACGCGCACGCGCATCATCCGCTACGCCGCTGGTGATCGCGAGCGACAATCCGAGCAGGTCGTACGCTTCGATGGGCATCCCGTCGCCGCCGATGTAACTCATGTACATCCCGCGATCGGCGCGCCAGAAGTGCGCGTTAATGGCGGCTTTGAGCGACGCGGCCTGCGTACGGTAAGTTGCCGCACGCGGATCATGCCGCTGCGCCGCCATCTGCGCGGCGAGCCGCAGCGCCTCGTAGTGCAGGACGTTGGTGGACAGCGCGAACGACTGCGCGATGAACACCACGTTGTCCTTCGTCCACTCGGGATAGGTCTGCTCGCGCCAGTCGAGGAACGACGTCTCGCCGCGGTACAGGCCGAACCGCGCATCGAAAGTGTATTCGCGATCCTGCGCCAGCGTGTCGGTGAGCGCCTGCCACACCTTGTCGGCGAAGGCTTTGTCACCCAGCAGATGGCGCGCCGCGAGGAACCACACCACCCGATCGGTGCTGACCGGCCAACTCCCGCCGGAGCCGGTGTCCTGCATGGGGTACAACCCTTGAGGAACGTCTTTCGCACGCACACCGGACAATTTGAATTCGAGTGAATTGACGGCTCGCTCGCGGTCGTAGCGCCAAAGCCCAAGATCGATGGAATAGGACACGTCGCGCGTCCACACGTACGGCCACTTCGCGCCGGCCACGAAACAATGGCACGGGATCGGCTGGTCGTGATCGTAGGCGCCGTCGTGGATCGCCGTGACGGAATCCTGCCGCAGGTCGTCCTGTGCCATCGCGAACAGTCCGTCGAACAGCGGACTTGCGCTGTGCACGCTCGATGCGGAATTCGGAATATGCCTCTCGCCGAATGGACCGCGCAAGGAATAGCTGTCGTCCGATCCTGTTTCGATGCGAGCGGTTTGCCCACGCCAGTGCAGTTCCTCGCGCCACGATGGCGGCGCCGCGGCGACCGAACTTGCCAACAGGGCGGCGGCGAGAAGCATCATCGCGACGCGGTCTCGATGCGGATGCCGGCGGCTTCTCCCGCGGGCACTTTCACCCAGGTCACCGCGCCGTAGCGGTCCTTTCCATCCATCCATCCACCGTTGCTGGACCGCTTCAACGTGTCGAGCGAACCTGCCGACGCGAGCGCTCGACCATTCACGCGAACGGAGCGCGCCGGACTGCCGTGGATCGCAAGCAGATACCAGCGCAGCGCCGGCTTGTACGAACCCTGCGGTGCGGCCAGCGCGAAATCCACTGCATCTTTGTTTTTGTGCACGCTCATCGTCTGCAGAAAATACACGCCGTGTTCATAGGCGTACGTCTCGCCATCATCATCGTAATAATCGAAGTGCGTGGCATCGGCCGACGGAAACACGTGCACGGTGATCGTCCTCACCGGATGCTGGCCCACGTAATCCATCACCGGTTGCGTGGGAATGATCGCACCGGCGCGGATGAACAGGGGAATATCGCGCCAGGTTTTCGCATCGAGCGGGTAGTCGATGGTCCGGCCACCCGCGTACGCCTTGCCGTTGAACCAGCCGATCCACTGGCCCGCGGGCAGGTAGATGTGCTTCATCGTCTGGCCCTGCTCGACCACCGGCGACACCAGCAGCCACTGGCCGAACATCCAGGCATCGGCGTCGTTGCGCACGTTCGGATCGTCAGGCCAGTCGAAGGTCAGCGGGCGCACCAAGCCCACACCGTGCGCATGATCCGAACGTTGATACGAATAGATGTACGGGATAAGCGCGTAGCGCAGGCGGATCGCGTCGGTTGCGGCGGCCTCTGCGACCGGGCCGTAACGCCACGGCTGGCGCTTCTCATTGAAGGTGCCGTGCACGCGAAAGATCGGTGTGAACGCGCCGAACTCGATCCAGCGCGCGTAGTTCTCGTCGGACGGATGCCCGTTGAACCCGCCGCCGTCCATGCCCCACAGCAATTCGCCGACGTCGATCGCGCTCAGCATGCGCGTGCGCTGCGCGGCCATGCTCGCAAAGCCTGTATCGATGTCGCCCGACCACAGTCCGTACGCGTAGCGCTGCGCGCCCAGCCAGAAGTTGCGGTTGATCGACCAGACGCGTTTGTCACTGGCCGCGCGCTGCGCGTCGTACAGCGAGCGCTCCATGTTGAGGAACTGCGTGTTGGAAGTGAGCTTCTCGTCCTTGCCGTACACGTCGGCCTCATCGTTCCACCAGCCGGCGATGCCCTTGTCGAAACCATACTCGATCGCGAGATGACCGAACCAGCGCCGGGTTTCGGGTTTGTCGAAATCGACCTCTTTAGCCAGCTTGTGGGAAAAATAATCCTGGTACGCCTGCTCGCCGGGAATCCACAAATCATGTGCGGTGGCGTAGCGGCCTTCGGCGGTGCCCAGCAGAAGACGCGGCTTCATGATTCCGGTGATATGCATGCCTTCGGCGGCGAGCATTTTGGCGAGTTTGCCGCTGGGCCCATCCGGAAACTTCTCGGGATTCCAGCGGAACTCGCCGTAATCGCCCTGCCCCCACGCCTTCCAGTCGAAATCGAGGGTGAAGTTGTCGATCGGAATCTGTTTGGCGCGATAGGTTTTGACGATATCGAGCAGCTCCTTCTCGTCGCTGCCCCATTGGCTGTTGGTGAAACCCATTGCCCACTTGGGGAACATCGGTGCAGGACCGCTGATCTTCGCGAGTTCGCCGAAAAGTTCAGCCGGCGTGCCCACCAGAACGTAGTAGTCCGCGTCGGGACGGTTGAAGTCGTTGACCGTGATGTGGCCATCGGCGAGGTCGAAATCGGCACCGTTGCAATCGACCAGTACGCCATAACCTGACGTGCTCCACACGAACGGCGCGCCGGCATGGCCCTGCTTCCCTGCCTGTGCAACCTGATCGCCGCTGCGCAGCAGGCCGGCCGCGACCGGCTGATTCGCTTCGAAGCCACCGATGCCGTACAGCGCGTCGCCCGCCGTGTGTTCGAACACGATGCGCCCTTGTGCCAAGGCGGTGAATGCGCGTTGTTGCAGCAGCGGGTGGCCCTGCGCATCGGTGACGCGCAGCTCGCCAGCCTTGGGCTGCCACGTGACGATCATCCGATCCGAGCGCAGCGTGATCGTGTCGCCTTGCTTTGTGGTTTGCGGATGGAACGACGTTGCTGCGAGGTGGGGATCGATCACCAGATCCGGCGACGTGCCTTGTCCGTGCGGCAGGTAGTGCACGTGCAGCACGCCGGGCACGACCATCTGCACCGAGATCGTCGCGTCATCCTGGGCAAGCTTGAAGCCTTGGCCGCCGACGCTGCGCAGTTCCAGCGCGACAGAGGCATTCGCGGCCGTGGCGATGGCCAGCAACAGTAATGTGAGTACGAATGCGCGCAGTTTTGCAGTCATCGGTTCGCCTGCTGGTGGTCCTGATTTTCCGTTGGGTCGTTAGCGCAACGAGCCTCACGCCCCCTCACCCCAGCCCTCTCCCCGAGGGGAGAGGGAGACAAGCGCGCAGCGCTTGGCGGGTGAGGGGGGACTCCTTGTCAGCACACTTCGCTCGCCTTGCTCGTTGTTCATTGCAGGATCGCGCTGCCGTAAGGCGGCAACATCACCCGATGGCCAGCGATCGCCGTATCCGGACGACTGTGCTCGAGCAATATATGAAAGCGCCGCACCGGCAGCGCGATCGTTTGCGGCTTGCCGCACAGGTTGTGCAGCACCAGAACATCGCCGTGCGGGTCGTCGAGTTCCCATGCCGCAACCTGCATGTCCGCATCGCGCCAGTCGTGCAGCACGCCGTCGCGCAGTTCGGGAACGTCGCGCCGCCAGCCGATCAGCATCCGGTACCAATTGAGCAGCGAGGAAGGATCGTCCTGCTCGGCCTGGACGGAAACACTCGGGCCATCCCCCGCGCTCCAGCCTTCCCACGTGGTTTCGCCCGGTCCCTTGCCGGCCCGGTACCAGCGCATCGGTTCGCGCAGGTGCGGATCGGGCTTTTCGCCGCGCATCCCCAGTTCCTCGCCGTAATAGATGAAGGGATGACCCGGCAGCGTCAGCAACATCGCGGCAGCCACGCGCATGTGTTCGGGGTTTCCATCGAGCTGGCTCATCACGCGTTCCGTGTCGTGATTGGACAGGAGCGGCGCATCATCGAAACGTCCACCGGCAGCGGCGCGATAGGCGGTGTCGCGACGCTCAAGCGTCGCCCCGATGTCACGATCACGTTCCTGGTTCGCGCTCTCGATCAGGCGCGCGGCCAGTGGAAAATCGAACGTCGCGTCCAGTGCGCCCATCCACTGCGCGAGCTGATCCGGATTAGGCGGCCATACCTCTCCCACCAGCCAGGCGCGGGGATCCACCGCATCGATGCCGCGATGGAACTCGCGCCACCAGGCGAGGTTCTTCTTCAGCACGACCGGGTTGAACCAGTCGGTCTCGAAGTTGAGATAGATGTGCTGTGCGGCGTCGAGACGGAAACCATCCACGCCCTTTTTCAGCCAGAACTTTCCGACATCGACCATCTCCTTGCGCACGGCCGGATCGTCGTAGTTGAGATCGGGCATCTCGCCCGTGAAGACGCCGAGGTAATACCGTTTTGGATCAGTCTGCCCATCCGGCAACGCGTGCCAGGCGAACCCGCCGGTCGCACTGATCGCCTTGAGATCGGTCCCTGGCGTCGCCCACGTGTACCAGTCGCGGTACTTGCTGTGCGGATCGCGCGCCGATTCGAACCACGGTGATCGGTTGCTGGTGTGGTTCGCCACCAGGTCCATGATCACCTTGATGCCGCGCTTGTGTGCTTCGCGTATCAACCGCTCGAAGTCCGCCATCGTCCCGTACTGCGGATTGATCGCGAAATAGTCGGTGATGTCGTAGCCGTGGTAACTGGGCGACGGATTGATCGGCATCAGCCAGATGCCGCTGATACCAAGCGACTGCAGGTAATCGAGCTTCGCGGTGACACCGTTCAGGTCGCCGATACCGTCGCCGTTGGTGTCGTACCAACTGCGCACGAAAATTTCGTAATAGACACCCGAAGGTGCTTCGGCGCGCTTGGCGGTGCGGGACGCAGGCGGTGCCGCCGCCGCGCCGGCCGCCAGCGCGACCAGCGCAATCAGCAACAGGCCGTTCCACAGGCCACGCCGCTTCACGTCGTGCTCCGTTCGGGTACCTGCGATTGCGCTGCCGTCGCTGTGGGTGCTTCCCGCGAGCCGCAAGCCCGCGCCAGGAATTCATCGTGGCTGGGCAGCCGCGATGCGGCACGGCTCACGAGGGTGCGGATGTCCGAGAGGAACGCCTGCAATTTCGATTCTTCCAGTTCGTCGGCCAGCGGATGGTAGCGCTCGGGCTCGATGCGCTGGCCCAGCATCACCTGCAGCCAGCCGGTCTCGGTGAAGAGCTCGTCGGCCTCGCGGAAGATCAGCCCGGTGCGGCGGAACAGTTCGATGCGACGCGCGAGATCCTCGGGAACGTCCATTGCGCCGCACCTCGTCCAGAACGGCGTGTCGCGGCGCTCGGTGGCCTTGTAGTGCAGGATCAGGAAATCGCGCACGCGTTCGTACTCGAAGCGCGTCTGGCGGTTGTAGGTGTCGACCAGCAGCGGGTCGCAATGCCTGTCAGGGAACATGCCGAGGAACCGCGCAAGGCCCGACTGCACCAGATGGATGCTGGTCGATTCCAGCGGCTCCATGAAACCGGCGGCGAGTCCCAGCGCGAGGCAGTTGCGGTTCCACGCGAGTTTGCGCATGCCGGTGACGAAGCGCAGCGGGCGCGGCTCCTCCAGCGGCTCGCCCTCGAGGTTCGCCAGCAGTTGCGCGGCAGCCTCGTCGTCGCTGATGAAGCGGCTGCAATAGACGTGCCCGTTGCCGGTGCGATGCTGCAACGCGATCCGCCATTGCCAACCCGCGGTGCGCGCGGTCGCCTGCGTGTACGGACGCATCGGCGTGGTGCGCGCACTGGCGACGGCCAGCGCGCGATCGCACGGCAGCCAGTGCTGCCAGTTTTCGTAGCCGGTTTTCAGCGCCCCTTCGATCAGCAATCCGCGAAAACCCGAGCAGTCGATGAAGAAGTCGCCTTCGATGATTTCGCCACTGTCCAGCTTCAGCGATTCGATGAAGCCGTCCTCCCCACGCAGGTTCACCCCGACGACCTTGCCTTCGGTGCGCTTCACCGCACCCTCGGGGATGCGCCCGCGCAGGTACTGCGCGTAACGTGCGGCATCGAACTGGTAGGCATAGCGGATGCCGCCGAGCGGACTGTCTCCGACCCTGTCCAGCCGCGCGAAGCGGTTAGCGGCGGCGGCCGCCGCGTTCAGCGAGTACGTCCACAGCGAGGACGCCCCGGCACGATTGCGGTTGCGCAGCCAGTAATGGTGGAACGGCAGCAGGCCCAGAGGCAGACCGATGTCGCCGAATGCGTGGATGTACGAATCGCCGATGCGCCCCCAGCCGTTGAGCTGCACGCCGAGCTTGTAGGTGCCGTGCGTGAAACGCATCAATTCGTCCTCGTCGATGCCGAGGAACTGGTTGATGTGCAGGATCTGCGGAATCGTCGCCTCGCCCACGCCGACGGTACCTATCTCGGCCGATTCGATCAGGCGGATCTCGCAGGTCCGGCCCAGCCCGCGCGCCAACAGCGCGGCCGCCATCCAGCCGGCGGTGCCGCCGCCGACGATCACCACGCGCCGGATCGCGGAGTCGTTCATGCCGGAAGGGTACAAGGTCCGCACAGAGTCACTTGAACATCGAACCCCGCAAAGTTGTCATTCCGGGCTGCCCGCGCTCTTTGCGGGCAGAACCCGACTGCGCTTGCAGGATTGCAAACGCGAACGCCCCCGGCCTTCGCCGGGGCAGGCTGCGGCCGCGCGCAATGCGAGCGCCACGGATGGCGCGAGTAAATCCAGCTTGACCTTCGAAAACGCAAAATGGATAAACCCGCCTCATCCTGCGGCTCGCCCTTCGGGCCATCGGCTGCGCCGAGGTTCGCTTCGGCGTCCTGCCTCCGCAGTCGGGGTTACCGCGCCGTGGAGCCGGCGCGGTCCCCGGAACGACGACCTGGTGAGATCCCGATCGCACTCACACTGGCAGTTGGGCAATCTCAAAAGAACTTGTACGAGATGCCAACGTCGAAGCGCCGTCCGTACCTTTCCCAGAGTAGCGTCTGGCGCGGGTCGTTGTTCTGGTACGTGGAGAAGATCTTGTTGGAGAGGTTCGAACCCTGCGCGATCAGCGTGAGGCCCTTGAAGCGGCCGCTCTGGAACGTGTAACTCACCTGCGCGTCATACGTGCTCCCGCCCTTCAGGTTCTGCAAAATGCGCGAGGCACTGATGCCCGACACTTCGCCGAGGAAGCTCGAACGATAACTGTCGCTGATTCGGGCCTGAAAGCCATCGTGCTGGTAGTACACCGTGGCGTCGGCGACCCACTTGGACAGGCCTGGCACGGTGATCGGCGTCGGGTTGCTTCCGTATACCAGCGAGCTCTTGGTCCTATCGGCAGTGAGGATCACGCCGAAGCCGTCGAGAACCGGGGTGATCACGTTGAACGGCAGGTTCAGGGTTGCCTGGATGCCCTTCACGTAACCGTGACCGTCGTTGGTCGGCCCCGACACGATGCCAAATGGCGTCCCCAACTGCTGCGCTTGCGCCGGCGTCAGGTAGGATGGGATGAACGCGCTGAAATCGTACAGGTAGGCCGCGTTGGGATCTATGTAGTCGTGCAGGGCCAGGAAATAGCCCGATAAGGCGAAGTAGCCGCCGCCACCCAGACACAATGCCGAGTTCTTCTGGTCGGTCGAATTGCACTGGTAGCCGGAGCCGCCCGAGAAATAATGCTCGTAGCTGACGTTGTAATTGTCGGCCCGGGTGGGCAGCAGTTCGGCGTTACCGCCCGATGCGCTGAAGAAGGCCTGGTTGGGATTGGTGGACGTCAGATGCGTCATGTCGCCGCTGATTCCGAGGCTGGCGTTCATCTGATCCATGCGGGCGCGGGCAATAGTGCGAGCAGCGCTGACCCGCAAGTCGTCGTTGCTGGTGAACGCGAAGATCAGGTTGGCGCTGGGCAGCCAGCGGGTATAGCTGGTGCCGCCGGTCACTGGAACCAGTTCGGTCTGCCCGACATAGGAACTGCCGGGCACCACGCGTTCGCCGGTCGAGGTCTGGTTGGTATGCGCCACTTGCAAGCCGAAATTCCCGCGCAGACCGATCGCGCCGAGTTGGGTGTCGAGGTTGAACTGCAGATAGGGCGTGACGTCGTTCTCGCGGACCTTCCAATTCGGTGGCAACGGCAACGAGGACTGGAACGTCGGCACTTCGACCAACGTGTTGTTGTCGATCAGGGAGAACGGGTTGTAGCAAAGCTCCTGTCCCATGCCCATCCACGAAAGCGGACCGCAGGGACTCGCCCCGGTGATGGGTGCGGTCTCGATTGCGGTGCCGTCGCTGAGAAAACCGCCGCCAAGGGTCAGGAAGTCCTGCGCGACGTCGTAGGTCTTGTTGCGGGTGCTGCGTGCCGCGCCGAAATCCACGCTCGAGAAGGGGCCGTTCGCGAAGTCGTGCTCCACGTTGAGGCGCAGGTTGGCCAGGTAATCCACGGTGTGCGGGGCGTTGATGAACCCCGCTTGCACGAGATTGCTGCCCGAGCCCCAACCCTGCGGGTCGGTGAGCACTACGCCCTGCGTGTAATCCAGCGAGGGAACCGCGTAAAGCATGCCGTCGCCGAGCTCGGTGAAGTCGAAGCTGCCAGGCTGGCCACGCGTGCCGTTCGCTGCGTCGTAATAGCCCGTGCCGGAATAGCTTTCCAGGTTCACATCCCTGCGGGTGGCGCGAGAGTAATTGGCGTCCACCTCGGCCGACCAGCTCTCGTTGAAATGGAATTGGTTCTGCCAGTTGAAGTTGTAGACCCGGGCACTGGTGCTGTTGTAGTCGTTCCGGATGACCGGGTTGATGTCCTCGTAAGTACCGCTTTGCACGAAGCCGTCGACCACGTTGCCGGGGATCAGCGTGGGCCCGGGTTTGATGGAGCCGTTGCCCCACCACAGCGGCAGCTCCATGCCTTTGGCTTGCTGGATTTCCTTGAAGTTGTCGTAGGTCAGATCGATGGTGCCGGTGTAGAAGCTGTTGGGCCGCCACTGCACCGTGGCGAGGACTCCGGTGCGCTTCATCATGTCGCTGATGCCGTAGTTCTTGGAGCCGCCGACCACGTAATCGCCGTTGGCATCGGTGGGGTAGCCCCACGGCGCCTGGTGCTCGATCTGCGCCGGGTTGTGCTCGGCGTCCACACCCAAGGTGACGCCCAGGGTGTGATCGGCAAACTGGTCCACAAAAACGCCATTGATGTTGTAACCCTTGTCGCTGACGCCTGGACCCGACGCAAGTTGCGACGCGCTATCCCAGATGTAATGCGCGTTGATAGCCGCTACCGGCCCAGCCTGGTCCAGGGGACGAATGGTGTGCATGTCCACGGTGCCAGCGAGACCTTGGCCGATCAAATCGGCTTCCGGACTCAAGTGCACGACCACATCTTGAAACCAGCTTGCCGGATACTGATCGAACTGCACGTCACGGTTGTTGGAAGTACTCACCTGCTGGCCGCCGTTGACCAGCGCCGTAGAGAAATCGGGGCCGAGGCCGTGGATCGAGAGCACCTGGGGCCGACCGTCCACCGTCTGCACGGCCAAGCCAGGCAGTCTCCCCAGCGCATCCGCGATGCTCACGCCGGGCAACTTACCGATCTGCTCGGCGGACACCGCCTCGACGATCGTATTGGCATCGCGCTTCAGCGCAGTCGAATTCTCGATGCTGCTGATGAAGCCGTTGACTTGCACCGTCTGCAACTGGGTGTATTGCGGCTTCTGCTGCTCCTTCTTTTTTGTCTCCTTCCTGGAGTTCTTCTGGCCGGTCTGCTGAGCGTTCGTGCTGGACTGATCCGTCTGGGATGGCGTCTGATCTTGCGTACCTTTGGCGGGCGCGCTTGCGGCAAAGGCGACATTGCCGCATGCGGCGAGACCGAGGCCCGCGGAGATCAGCGCCAGCGTCAACACGTTGCGTTTGGGTTGCATGGTTTGTTTCCCCAGTGGTGACTCGTTGTCCTGCGCGTCGCCGAAACGGCGCCGCGTGTGCCGACACTGCGCCCCGGCGCGTGTCGTGTCCGCATGGTAGGAGCATGTTTTGCACGCGTACGGCGCCTGCATACGTATTCATGCCGCGCCAAGCCGCCGCGTTTTGCAATGCAACACGATGTGATTTGGCGTGCACGCGATCGCGACGCTCGGTCGCAACCGCGTCCACGGCATGCGATGGACGCGAGTTCGCGCGCGCTTTGCGTTCATGACGCGCGGCCGTCATGACGCACGTGCAGCATCCATGAATACGTATGCGCAACCTGCCGGAGCCGCAGGGGCCAACCGTTAAGCTGTGCCCGCTTTTCTGACCGCTCGCTGATGTCCCGCGTAGCGCACGTGAATGGGGCTCGTCAATGGCTGATGTCCGCTGGTGGCGCGGTGCCGTCATCTACCAGATCTATCCGCGCAGTTTTCTCGATACCGACGGCGACGGCGTGGGCGACCTCCGGGGCATCATCGAGCGGCTCGACTACGTGGCCGGTCTGGGCGTGGACGCCATCTGGATCGCACCGTTCTTCGAATCGCCCATGGCGGATTTCGGCTACGACATCGCCGATTACCGCGCGGTCGATCCGCTGTTCGGCACGCTCGATGATTTCGATCGCCTGCTGGCGAAGGCGCATGCGCTGGATCTGAAGGTGATGATCGACCAGGTGCTCAGCCACACTTCCGCCGAGCATGCCTGGTTCCACGAAAGCCGGCAGTCCCGCAACAATCCGAAATCCGACTGGTACGTGTGGTCGAATGCCCGCGACGACGGCACGGCACCCAACAATTGGTTGTCGCTGTTCGGTGGCCCCGCCTGGCAATGGGAACCGCGCCGCCAGCAGTATTACCTGCACAATTTTCTCGCCCAGCAACCGGATCTCAACTTCCACAATCCCGACGTACGCGCGGCGGTGCTGGACGAAGTGAGGTTCTGGTTGGACCGTGGCGTGGACGGCGTGCGCCTGGACGCGATCAATTTCTGCTTTCATGATCGCCTGCTGCGCGACAACCCGCCGAAACCTTCCGATCTGCGCGTCGGCCGCGGCTTCAGCCCCGATAATCCGTACGCTTATCAGTACCACCTGTTCAACAACACGCAGGCGGAAAACCTCGCGTTCCTCGAACGACTGCGCGCATTGCTCGACCGCTATCCGGGCGTGGCGGCGCTGGGCGAAATTTCCTCGGAAGACTCGCTCGCGACGATCGCGGAATACACCCAGGGCCGGCGCCTGCACATGGGCTACAGCTTCGAGCTGCTCACCGACGATTTCAGCGCGGCCTATATCCGCGACACCGTGTCGAAGCTCGAAGCGAAGATGCAGGACGGCTGGCCCTGCTGGGCGATTTCCAACCACGACGTCGAACGCGTGCTATCGCGCTGGGGCGACGGCCACGCGTCGGCGCCGCGTGCGAACCTGCTGACGGCCATGCTCTGCTCGTTGCGGGGCACCGTGTGCGTCTATCAGGGCGAGGAACTGGGCTTGACCGAAGCCGAAGTCCCGTACGAGGCGCTGCAGGACCCGTTCGGCATCGCGTTCTGGCCGCAGTTCAAGGGCCGCGACGGCTGCCGCACGCCCATGCCCTGGAACTCGGACGCGCATGGGGGATTCACCACCGGCAAGCCCTGGCTGCCGGTGCCGAGGGAACACCTCGCGCTGGCGGTGTCCAGACAGGAGGCCGATCCCGCATCGACGCTCAACGGTTTTCGCACTTTCATGCATTGGCGCCGCGCGCATCCGGCGCTGCGCACCGGAGCGATACGGTTTCTCGACACGCCCGAGCCCGTGCTAGCCTTCACGCGCCAAGCCGCCGAAGAGTCGATGCTGGTCGTGTTCAACTTTTCCGACGCACCCACCGAATTGCGACTTTCCGCTGTCCATGCGGCCCGGCCCGTGTGCGGTCATGGCCTGCACGAGGGTACGTTCGACGGGGATCGCGTGCGCCTGCCGGGTTACGGCGCGGTGTTCGCAAGGCTGGAAGTCGGCGACCAGAACGGACCCGCAGCATGAACGCCCCCGCCGCCAACCTCGCCGATCATCCGCGCACGAGCTTGCGCGTGATCCTGATCGCCGCCGCCGCGGCGCTGGGCGGTTTCCTGTTCGGATTCGACAGCGCGGTCATCAACGGTGCGGTGGGCGCGCTCCGACACGTGTTCAACCTGAGCGCCGCAGTGACCGGTATTGCGGTGGCCTGCGCCCTGCTCGGCTCCGCCCTGGGCGCATGGTATGCGGGCAGCCTCGCAGATCGCTTCGGCCGCGTCCGCACGATGGAGGTCGCGGCCTTGCTGCTGGCCGCGGGCGGGCTCGGGGCGGGGCTCGCGGGTTCGGTGGCCTGGTTCATCGCCCTGCGGGTCATCGCCGGTATCGGCATCGGCGTGGCCTCGGTCATCGCGCCTGCCTACATCGCCGAGGTGTCGCCGGCGTCGATCCGCGGACGGCTGGGGTCGCTGCAGCAACTGGCGATCGTGCTCGGCATCTTCGTGGCGCTGGCCAGCGACGCCGCACTGGCGAACTCGGCGGGCGGCGCCGAAATCGCGCTGTGGTTCGGGCTCGGCGCGTGGCGCTGGATGTTCCTGGTCGGCGTGATTCCCGCAGTGATTTACGGCGGCCTCGCGCTGACCATACCGGAGTCGCCGCGCCACCTGGTGGCGCGCGGGCGCATCGACGACGCACGCGTGGTGCTGCGCAAGGTGCTTTCGCTGCACGACGCCGCGGCGCTTGACCGCAAGATCGCCGACATCCAGAACACCCTCGAACGCGAACACAAGCCGAGATGGGGCGACTTGCTCGGCGGCCGCGCGGGATTGCTGCCGGTGGTGTGGGTCGGGATCATCCTGTCGATCTTCCAGCAGTTCGTCGGCATCAACGTGATCTTCTACTACTCCACCATGCTGTGGCATTCCGTGGGCTTCAGCGAATCCGGCTCGTTCTCGCTGACCGTCATCACCTCGATCGTGAACGTGGTGGTCACGCTGGTGGCGATCGCGCTGATCGACCGGATCGGCCGCAAGGCGCTGCTTGTGATCGGGTCGAGCGGCATGCTCGTCACCTTGGCCGCCATGGCGGTGTGCTTTGCCGAAGCAACCGGCAGCGGCGCCAACGTCAGCCTGCCGGGCGCATGGGGGCCGGCCGCGCTGGTGGCGGCCAACCTCTACGTGGTGTTCTTCGGGGTGAGTTGGGGACCCGTCGTCTGGGTGCTGCTGGGCGAGATGTTCCCCAACCGCATCCGCGCGATGGCGTTGGCGGTCGCGGCGGCGGCGCAGTGGCTGGCGAATTTCGCGATCACCATGACGTTCCCGCCGATGGCCCAGTTCAGTCTGGTGTTTTCTTACGGCCTGTACGCGTTCTTCGCGTTGCTTTCGTTGCTGTTCGTGCTGAAATTCGTACGCGAAACCCGGGGCGTGGAACTGGAAGACATGCCGGGTTAGATGGCGAGCACCGGAAATCCCGCCCGAATTTGGCTAGGATCGGAGCCCCACGGCCGCCCTTCCGTGGCTTCCATGGATCCAGTCCGCGTGCGCAGCAAGAAACGCATCACCTCGTTCGACATCGCCGAACTCGCCGGCGTCTCCCAGGCGACGGTGTCGCGCGCGTTGCGCGGCGACCCGTCGGTGAGCGGAGAGACCCGCAGGCGCGTCGAGGCGGCGGCAACGGCGCTCAATTACACGGTGGACAAGAGCGCGTCGAACCTGCGCGGCAGGCTGACCGGCACGCTCGCGCTGCTGTTCTTCGAAGATCCCACGCCCGATGATTCACGCATCAACCCGTTCTTCCTGTCGATGCTGGGGTCGATCACGCGCGCCTGCGCGCGACACGGCTACGACCTGCTGATCTCGTTCCAGGAACTCGCGCGCGACTGGCACGCCGATTTCGCCGAGAGCAAGAAGGCGGATGGCATCATCCTGCTGGGTTACGGCGACTACCTGACACACACCAGCCGGCTGGAAAAACTGCGCGCGCGCGGCACCAAGCTGGTCTGCTGGGGTGCGGTCCTGCCCGAGCAACCCTGCGTCACCATCGGCTGCGACAATTTCAGCGGCGGCCGTTCCGTCACGGAACACCTGCTCGACCAGGGTTGCCGCCGTATCGCTTTCCTTGGCGATGCGTCGCAGCATTTCCCCGAATTCCAGGAACGCTACCGCGGCCACATCCAGGCTTTGCGCACGCGCGGTCTTCCGGTGGATGAGGCATTGCAGGTGGATGCGGAAAGCTCGCAGCATTCGGGGCGACGGGCGACCGAAGCGTTGCTGGCTCGAGGCGTAGCGTTCGATGCCATTTTCGCCGCCAGCGACCTGATCGCGATCGGCGCGATCGGCGCGCTGTCGGAACAAGGCATCGACGTGCCCTTCGAAGTCGCCGTCGCAGGCTATGACGATATCCCGATGGCCAGCTTCGTGACCCCGGCGCTCACCACCGTCCAGCAGGACACCCAACGCGCGGGCGAAGTGCTGGTGGACAGCCTGGTGCGACTGATCCACAACGAACCCGTGGCGAGCAAGATGCTGCCGATGAAATTGATCGTGCGCCGCTCCAGCCTTTGGCAGGAAATAGTCCATGCCGAGTGTGCCCGCGAGGACTGACGATCATGCAGAACCTGGCACTCATCGGCGACATCGGCGGCACCAACGCACGTTTCGCGCTGACCGACATCTCCGCGCCGAAGCCCGAGATCCTGCATGAGCAGACGGAGTCCGATACCGAATTCCACAGCCTGCGCGATGCCGCGCGGCACTATCTCGAATCGACCGGCGCGAAACCGGCGCGGGCCGTTCTCGCTATCGCGTCGCCCATCGAGTCCGACGACATCACGCTGACCAATCGCGACTGGTCATTCAACCGCCGTACGTTGCAGCAGAAGCTCGGCCTTGACGATCTGCGTCTCATCAACGATTTCGCCGCGATTGCCTGGGCGGCCCCGCATCTCGCCGCACGCGACCGCCAGTCCATCCACGGCGCGCTGACGACACCACCGAACGGACCGGTGACGCTGATCGGCGCGGGCACCGGCCTCGGCGTCGCGCTGCTGACGGGCTCGTCCGCACAGGGCTGGCACGTGGTGCCCACCGAGGGCGGCCATGCGAGTTTCGCGCCCACCGACGACGATGAACGCGCGATTGCCGCGTGGCTCGTGGTTCGTCACGGAAGGGTTTCCAACGAGCGGCTCCTGAGTGGCCACGGCCTCTCGAACATCGACGCCTGCCTGCGCGGCATCCAACCCGTCGCCGCGCCTGCGCCGCAAACCGGATCGCGCCGATCCAAGGACGTGGTCGACGCGGCGCTGTCGGGCAAGGACGGCGATGCCGAACGCGCGCTCGCGCGCTTCTGCCGGATCTACGGCGCGGTTGCCGGCGACGCTGCACTGTTGCACGGAGCCAACACCGTGCTGATCGCAGGCGGCGTGGTGCTGCACTTCCTCGATTTCTTCCGCGCCAGCGATTTCATGGACGCATTCGCCGCCAAGGGACGCCACCGGGACTACATGCTGCGGATGGCCGTGCAGGTGATCACGCATCCGAACCCGGGGCTGCTGGGTGCGGCGGTGGCGGCGCGGGCAAATCAGGGCTGAACCGGCCGAGTCCTGCGGCGAGTCATTGCTGATCCGAACCCGGGCGCTCATGATGGAGTTACCGCACGCGTGTTGAAGGATCAACGGCGCCATGGATGGCTCAGCGGAACTCCTTGCCTTCGCCGGATTCGGCGTCGCGATCCTGATCGTGGCGTGGCTGCCGCTGTGGCTTGAACGCCTCCCGTTGACGTTGCCGATGCTGGCGGTCGGCATCGGATATCTCGCATTCCTGTTCACCGGCGGCGCGGCCGCTCCGCTGGCGCACAACCGCGTCGCGACCCTGCTGGTCGAAATCGTGCTGATCATCGCGGTGATGGGCGCGGGCCTCAGCATCGACCGGCGCTTTGTCTGGCGCGAATGGGCCAGTGGGTGGCGATTGCTTGGAATCGTGATGCCATTGTCGATCATTGCCCTGGCGGCGCTCGGCTGCGGCCTGCTTGGATTGCCGGCCGGCGTGGCGGTGCTGCTCGCCGCGATCCTGGCGCCGACGGATCCCGTGCTCGCCGCTTCAGTGCAAGTCGGGCCACCGGGTGTGGGCGAGGAAGGCGAAACGCGCTTCGCATTGACATCGGAAGCAGGGTTCAACGATGGCCTGGCACTGCCGTTCCTCGCGCTGGGATCGGCGATGATCGCGCACCACGCGCGCCCCGGCCTGTGGATTGCACAGTGGCTGGGCATTGACGTCATCTGGCGCATTGCTGCCGCGGCTGCGGTCGGATTCGCGATTGGCTGGTTGCTGGTGAGGCTCAACCACCTGCTGCCGAAGCGACTGCGGCTCTCGCAGTCGAACGAAGGCCTGGCTTCGGTGGGACTGGCATTCCTCGTGTATGCCGCCGCGGACGCCGTGCACAGCTACGGATTCGTCGCCGTGTTCGTCACCGCCGTGACGATCCGCAACTTCGGGCACGCGCTTGATTATGCCCAAAGACTCACGGACTCGGCGCGGCGACTGGAACGCCTGCTCGCATTCTTCGTGTTCGGCCTGTTCGGCGGCGCCATCGCAAGCGGCGTGCTGCACGGCATCGGCTGGCGTGAAATCGTGTTCGCACTGGTCGCGCTGCTGGTCGTGCGGCCCTTGGCCACGCAGCTCGGCTTCCTCGGGTCCGCGCACCCCGCGCCGGTACGAATCGCGCTCGGCTACTTCGGGATACGCGGGTTGGGTTCGCTGTACTACATCAGCTACGCCGTAAGCGTTGGCACCTTCGGCAACCCCGGCCGCCTCTGGCCCGTGACCGCGCTCGTGGTGCTGTTTTCCGTGGTGTTGTACGGTTTCACCGCGCGCCCCGCGCTGGCCCTGCTCGACCGCCGCATGGAACGTGTCGGGTGGAAAGGCTCCCGCCCCCCGGAAACGCTGGATTTACGCACAGCGCGTGAGCGGGAGCAACAAGCGCGCGACGACGATTTACAGTGACTGCGTACCCGTGGCGCTAGCTGATAAACGATCGCTCGCGCACGCGATGGATTTCGTCGCGCAGTCGTGCGGCTTCCTCGAATTCCAGGTCCTGCGCGTGCTTGTACATCCGCGATTCCAGCTTCTTGATGAGCGCCGCGGCGGCATGTGCATCGAGCACGGAGTAATCCGCGGTTTCCTCGGCGACTTTGCGCACGGGCTCCGGCAATCCCTTGCCGCGGCCGCGAGCCCGTCCGCGCATTGACGGCTCCTCGCGCGCGCCCTCCATCACGTCGGCGACGTTGCGGACGATGGACTTCGGCGTGATGCCGTGCTCGACGTTGTACTCGATCTGTTTGGCGCGGCGGCGATCGGTCTCGTCGATCGCAGCCTGCATCGATTTCGTCATCGTGTCGGCATACATGATCGCCTTGCCGCGCACGTTACGCGCCGCGCGGCCGATCGTCTGGATCAACGAGCCCGTCGAACGCAGATAGCCCTCCTTGTCGGCGTCGAGGATCGCCACCAGCGATACCTCGGGCATGTCGAGGCCTTCGCGCAGCAGGTTGATCCCGACCAGCACGTCGAACTTGCCGAGCCGCAGATCGCGGATGATCTCGACGCGCTCGACGGTTTCGATGTCGGAGTGCAGATAACGCACGCGCACGTCCTGCTCGGCCAAAAAGTCGGTGAGGTTTTCCGCCATGCGCTTGGTCAGCGTGGTGATCAACACGCGATCGCCGATTTTCACCCGCTCCCGGATCTCGCCCAGCACGTCATCGACCTGCGAGCGCACGGGACGTACCTCCACTTCGGGATCGACGAGGCCGGTCGGGCGCACCACCAGTTCCACCACGCTGCCGCCGGACTGGCGCAGCTCGTATGGGCCCGGCGTCGCCGACACGAAGATCGTGCGCGGCTCGCGGTGTTCCCATTCCTCGAACTTCAGCGGGCGGTTGTCGAGTGCGCTCGGCAAGCGGAAGCCGAACTCGACCAACGTCTCCTTGCGCGAGCGATCGCCCTTGTACATCGCGCCAAGCTGCGGAATCGTGACGTGCGATTCGTCGACGACGAGCAACGCGTCGGAAGGCAGATAGTCGAACAAGGTCGGCGGCGGCTCGCCCGGCGCTCGACGCGTGAGGTGCCGCGAATAGTTCTCGATCCCCTGGCAGTAGCCGACCTCGTGCATCATTTCCATGTCGTAGAGCGTGCGCTGCTCCAGCCGTTGTGCTTCCAGCAGCTTGTTGGCGCCGCGCAGCACTTCCAGTCGTTGTGCAAGTTCTTCCTTGATGGTGTCGATCGCGTTCAGCACGCTTTCGCGGGTCGAGGCGTAATGAGTGGCCGGATACACCACGCAGCGCGGCAGCTTGCGCAGGATGTCGCCGGTCAACGGATCGAACATGGAAATCTTCTCGACCTCACCGTCGAACATCTCGATGCGCAACGCCTCGGTTTCGTTCTCGGCCGGGAAGATGTCGAGGTTTTCGCCGCGCACGCGATAGGTGCCGCGATGAAGTTCCATCTCGTTGCGGGTGTATTGCAGTTCGGTCAACTGGCGGATCAGCGCGCGCGGGTCGACGCGGTCGCCGATGGAAAGGATCAACCGCAGCGAAAGGTAATCCTCGGGATCGCCGAGGCCGTAGATCGCCGACACCGTGCCGACGATCAGCGCGTCGCGCCGCGACAGCAGCGCCTTGGTCGCGGCCAGCCGCATCTGCTCGATGTGGTCGTTGATCGACGCGTCCTTCTCGATGTAAGTGTCCGACGAAGGGACGTACGCTTCCGGCTGGTAGTAGTCGTAGTAGCTGACGAAATACTCGACCGCGTTGTGCGGGAAGAACTGCCTGAACTCGCCGTACAGCTGCGCGGCCAGGGTCTTGTTGGGCGCCAGCACCAGCGTCGGCCGTTGCACCGCCTGCACCACGTTGGCGATGGTGAAGGTCTTGCCGGAACCCGTGACGCCCAGCA
>JAJPJT010000043.1 GCA_021324095.1 Gammaproteobacteria bacterium | reverse complement strand
TCGGCGACCGCGATCGCGAGTCCGCACGCGGACATGGGCGCGAGGTCCGGCAAGTCATCGCCGACGTAGCAGGCTTGCTCGGAGGCCAGGCCCGACGCGCGCAGGAGATCCTTGAGGCAGGCCAGCTTGTCGCTCTTGCCCTGGTACACGTGATCGATGCCGAGTTGTTCGGCGCGCAGCTCGACCGCATGGCTGATGCGCGAGCTGATCAGCGCGACCTCGATGCCATGCTCGCGCAGCCGCTTGAT
This sequence comes from Gammaproteobacteria bacterium, assembly GCA_021324095.1. GTDB lineage: Bacteria > Pseudomonadota > Gammaproteobacteria > Xanthomonadales > Rhodanobacteraceae > 66-474. Next base: position 18,450 of record JAJPJT010000043.1, on the reverse strand, counting down.
GCCGAGGCCGTCGTGCACGTGGAACGCCTTGATCTCACGTCCGTCCTCGGTGTACCACAGCCGCCCGTCGGTGAGCGTGCCGTCCACGTCGAACGCGACGAGCTTGATCTTCGCGGCGCGGGTGCGGAGGTCTTGCGGAATGTCAGCGTGGTCGGACACGGCGTTGTCTTGACGGTGAGCGCCGAATTGTAAAGGGGGTGGGAGCGGGTAGTGGGGGCGCAAGTCGGGAATGGCATGGCGCGCGCAGCTTCAAGGAAGCTTCCACGCTGCCGCAGATCGCGAGGATGCAGCCATCGCGCCCCCGCGACCCCTCCCCAAATCCTGCTCTTTTCAAACCACCCGCGCGCGCAAAAGGTCATGGATGTTCAGCGCGCCGACCACGTGCTGGTCGGCATCGACCACCAGGAGGGCGTGGATTTTGTAAGCTTCCATCAACTGGGCGGCTTCGGCGGCCAGCTTGTCCGGTCCGATCACCTTCGGGTGGGAACTCATGGAGTGGCTGACCCGCGCGCTGCGCAGGTCCATCTGGTCGTCGTCCAGCGTGCGCCGCAGGTCGCCGTCGGTGAAGACGCCCATGAGGCGTTGCGAGGAATCCACGACCGCGGTCATGCCGAGTCCCTTGCGCGACATCTCCATCAGCGCTTCGGTCAGCGTGGCATCGACGCCCACCATCGGAATGGCGTTGCCGGTATGCATCACGTCGGAAATCTTGAGCAGGCGCCGGCCGAGTGCACCGGCCGGATGCGAGCGCGCAAAATCATCGGCGGTGAATCCGCGCGCCTCCAGCAGCGCGATCGCCAGCGCATCGCCCAGCACCAGCGCGGCCGTCGTGCTGGCGGTGGGCGCCAAGCCGAGCGGACAGGCTTCCGTCGAGACGCTGGCATCGAGGTGGGCGTCGGCATCGCGCGCCAGTGACGAACGGGGATTGCCGGTCATGGCGACCAGCGCATTGCCCTGCCGCTTGAGGAACGGGAGGATGGTCAATATCTCCTCGGTTTCTCCCGAGTTCGAGAGCAGCATCACCACGTCGTGGGACGTGATCATGCCGATGTCGCCGTGGCTGGCCTCGCCGGGATGCACGAAGAACGCAGGCGTCCCGGTGGATGCAAGTGTGGCTGCGATCTTGCGCGCGATGTGCCCCGACTTCCCCATCCCGGAAACCACCACCCGGCCGGGGCAGGCCAGGATCAATCCACAAGCCTTGCTGAAGTCGCCGTCGAGTCGCGATGCCAACGCCTCGATGCCTCGCGCTTCGATGCCGATGACCTTGCGTGCGCTGGCCAGCAGCGTCGCACGGTCGCGGCCGGAGAGGGACTCGACGGCGGATCGAGCGGTGTACGCGTTCATGCGGGTGCACTCCTGTCATGGTCCCGCTGCAACGACACAGCCAGATGGCATGGCGTCAACAGGCCGTTCAGCCAACACACGATACCAGTAACATCCCCGGTTGCCATCCTACAGGCCACCGGCAGGCCTTTGTTCGAGCTGCGGTGTGCTGCGGTTCACATGCCATCCCTTCTGTTCGAGAACAGTTCATGCAACCCGAAGAATTGAAGTCGCTGCTGGAATCGGCCTTGCCGGGCGCGAGAGCGGACGTGGCGAGTCCGGACAACGTGCATTTCCAGGCGCGCGTGGTGGCCGACGTATTTGCCGGCCAATCAACCTTGGCGCGTCATCGAATGGTCTATGCGGCCCTGGGCGAGCGCATGGGCGGCGAAGTGCACGCGCTTTCGCTGCGCACGTTGACGCCGGATGAAGCGAACCAGGCCTGACGCGATATCGGTATCGACGAGTACGCGCGCCTAATCCAATCAGCGCGCGGACCAGCTCTCGAGTTCCAGCGAAAAGCCGTTCTTGCCGCGTTGCTCGATTTTGATTGGCGCCGGCAGTTTCATTGGTGCGAACCAGGCCTCGATACCTTCGCCGCCGTCGGTACGCGAAATCCGGGTGGCAGCGAAGGTGCCCGCGGGAACGCTCACGTCCTGCTTGCCTTGCGCGGCGTAATGCTGCATCTCGATGCGGTCCCGGACCGCGACCGGAAGCGTGAAGCTGGTCTTGCCGGCCGCCAGTCCCGCGGCGAGCGCCAGCGGAATGGTGTGGCGTTCCATCGCACCGGGCTGGGTCGGGAAACGGAAGCTGCCGTTGTCGTTCACGTCGATGACATGCTTCGTCCAATCGAAGTGCACTTGGCGCTGCTTTTGCTTCAGCGCGGTCTTCATCGTGTAGTCGTAGCTTTCACCTTGCGGCAGATCACCGACCCAGCGAAATGTCGAGACTTCGCGGGTGCTGGCGGCGAGCAGGGAAGCGAGACCGGCCGTGCCCTGGCTTTGTGTGGTGAACGTCCAGGAGCCGTTCGCGCCGGGCGCGAGCTTGAGTATCGCCTTGCCGATCGGCGAGCCGTTTTGCAGCACCCGATAATTAGCCGTGAATGGCGGCACGGGTGGTGCGGCGACGGCAATGCCGCAAGTCGCGGCGAGTGCAACGGCGAGCACGAAACGGAAGCGGCGGAAAGGTTGCATGGGAAGCCTCGGGTAGCGCGGATGCGGCTTTTGGTTCGGCAGGCGCGCTGCACGATGCGCGTCTTGATCGCCACATGAACAGCGCGCAGCCTGCCGTTGCAAGGCTGAATGGAAGCTCACGCGCAGGTCAGGTGCCCGCCGTCACCAAGGCGCAGCGGGGCGGTGATGGGTCGGCCGCGGTACCAGACCGCACCGCTGCGTTCGCAGACGTCGCCGCGCGCGATCGCATCCACGCAGGCAACCAGAAGCAGGTGCTCCTTGTGCAGCAGGCGTTCGGCAAGCGAGTCCTCACTGTCACCCGGATGCACGTCGATGTGCGCCTGCGCGATCACGGGGCCGCCATCGAGGTCGGCGCTGACGAAGTGCACGCTCGCGCCGTGCTCGATGTCCCTGGCCTTCAGCACGCGACGATGCGTGTGGAGCCCACGGTATTTCGGCAGCAAAGAGGGATGGATGTTGATCATCCTTCCGGCCCACTCCGCCGTGACCGCGGCGTCGATGATGCGCATGTAACCGGCGAGCACCACGAGTTGCGCGCCGCTCGCAGCGACGTTGGCGAACAGCGCCTCGTCGAATTCGCGGCGCGAAGCGAAGGTCTTTGGGTCCAGCGCCAAGGTGGGGATGCCGTGCGCTTCGGCCTTGCGCAAGGCGGCAGCGTCGGCCTTGTCGCTGGCGACCAGCGCAAACGTGACGGGCAGCTTGCCGGCTTCACCGGCATCGATCAGCGCCGCGAGATTGCTGCCGCGGCCCGAGACGAGGACGGCGATGGGAAGGGGCATGGCTCGGGATTCAGCGTGCAAACAACAAGGTGGGAGGGGCGAGGGGAGAGTAGCGAGGGTGCATTCAATTTGGCCCTCTCGCGATCGGGTGGACGTCTAACATGCCGCCGCCGGTACATCGAGCGCGCGCCTACGCTAATTCCTGCGCCCTCGCTACTCGTCCCGCATCCGTTGTTCGGGATCGCTATGAAATGTAAACGCGCGGCTGGCCCCTTTGCGCAGCGACCACTTTGCCGATGGCCCAGCTTGCCAGACCGGATCGTGCCAGTTCATCGCGTGCTCCCGCGACGTCGTCGGACGCGAGCATCAGCGTGAAACCGATCCCGCAATTGAAGGTGCGCCACATTTCCTCGCGCGGCACCTTGCCTTCGCGTTGCAGCCATTCGAAGACGGCCGGCAGCCGCCACGTCGAACTGTCGATCGTGAGCCCCAGCCCTTCGGGCACCACGCGGATGATGTTTTCCAGCAATCCACCGCCGGTGATGTGTGCCATGCCGTGGATCCTGCCCGGCTGCGCGCGCAACAAGGCAAGGATCGGCTTCACGTAAATCGTGGTCGGCGCCATCAAAGCGTCGGCCAGCGCGACGCCGTCGAGTTTCATGTCGAACCGCGAGCCGGCGCGCTCGACGATCTTGCGGATCAGCGAGAAGCCGTTGGAATGCGGACCGCTCGACGCGACACCCAGTATCACGTCGCCGTCGCGGATGGCGCCGCCGTCGATGATGTCCGATTTTTCCACCGCCCCGACGTTGAACCCGGCGAGGTCGTATTCCCCCGGCGGATACATGTCCGGCATTTCGGCGGTTTCGCCGCCGACCAGCGCGCAACCCGCCATTTCGCAGCCCTTGGCGATTCCACCAACCACCGCCACGGTCGTCTCGACGTCGAGCTTGCCGGTGGCGAAGTAATCGAGGAAGAACAAGGGTTCGGCACCCTGGACCAGCACGTCGTTGACGCACATCCCCACGAGGTCGATGCCGATCGTGTCGTGGCGGTTCAACTGCTGCGCGAGCTTCAGCTTGGTCCCGACGCCATCGGTGCCGGACACCAGGACCGGCTCGCGATATTTTTTTGCAAGGTCGAACAACGCGCCGAAGCCGCCCAGGCCGCCCATGACTTCGGGACGGAAGGTTTTTGCGACCAGCGGCTTGATGCGTTCGACCACTGCGTTGCCGGCGTCGATGTCCACGCCGGCGGCGCGGTAGGAGAGGGCTTCGTCAGGGGCGGTCACGGCGATGTCCGGAAACATTCGGCAACGGCGGAACCGGCAATGATAGACGCTGGGGCCGTGATTGGGCAGACTTGCGGCTGTCCGAACGGAGGTGCGCGGCCATGTTGCGAGTTTGCTTGTCCCTGCTGGTGGCGCTGGGCATGGCAGCCGTGGCGTCGGCGCAATCCCTGCCGCCCGCGAACTCAGCGCCGCAGCTCTCCGCGGCCCCCGCCAATCCCTATTCCGCCACCGTACCGGTCGCCGGAACCAGCGACGCCCAGCGCAACAGCGCGATCGCCGCCGCGCTTGCGCAAGTACTGCAACAGGTTTCGCCCGGCTTCGTCGCCAGTCCCGACATGCTGGCGAATGCTTCGGGTTACGTGCGCGATTTTCACTATCAACGTGCCGCATCCGGTACCGGGCTCGAATTGCAGGTGGATTTCGATCCCGGCGCGGTGGGCCGCCTGGTCGCGCAGGGCAGTGCGCCGGCGGCGCAAGGTGTCGCGTCCGCAGCTTCGAGCGGGATGCCGGCCACCGGTACATCGGGCGCCGCGGCTGCGGTCAATGGCACGGGAACCCTGTGGGTCGACGGCATCGACAACAGCGACGCGTTCGCCAGCCTGCTCGCGACGTTGCGCGGCGACCAGCAATTGCACGATGTGATGCCGATCGGGGCCGACGATGGGGGTGTCCTGCTGCAGGTCGGTTTCAGCGCGCCACTCGCGACGGTTCTGGAAGAACTGGAGACGCCGACCGGCCATCTGGCCCAGGACGCACAGCCGCATCCCGGTGCCGACGCGTCGCTGCGCTGGGTGCCTTGAGCACGCAAACCACGTGAGCGGACCCAGCCCGAGTGCCGGCAGCACGAGCCAGGCGGCGTGGCGTTACCTGCCGAACGTGATTTCCATATTGCGCATTGCGCTGGTGGCACCGCTGATCGCGATGATCGTGTCGGGCCGCAATGAAACTGCCCTGGTGCTTGCCGCCGTCGCAGGCGTTTCGGATGGCGTGGATGGTTATCTTGCGCGAAGATTCCAGTGGCAGAGCCGGCTGGGCTCGATCCTCGATCCCGTCGCCGACAAGCTGATGCTGGTGGGCTGCATGATCGCGTTGGGCTGGCTCACCGAGGTGCCGCGCTGGCTCGTCGCGCTGGTGGTCGCGCGCGATGCGGTGATCGCGTTCGGCGTGCTGGCGTGGCATCGGGTGTTGCGCAATTTCGAGGCGCACCCGAGCTGGCTTTCGAAGACCACCACCGTCGCGCAGATCGGCTTCGTGCTGCTGGTGCTGGCGAATCACGCCTTCGCATGGAACGTGCCGATGGAAATTCCCGTCTGGATCGTTGCGATCCTGACCGCGGCCAGTGGGCTCGACTACGTGGCACGCTGGGGCCGGCTGGCGCGGCGCGAACTCAAGGACAGGAATTCTTCCGCATGACCAACGCGCAACGCTGGCAGTGGTTGGCCATCGCGGCCGTGGTCGGCTGGCTGATATGGCTGCTCTCGCCGATCCTGATGCCATTCATGCTGGCCGCGGTGTTCGCCTATCTCGGCGACCCGCTGGTCGATCGTCTGGAACGCCTGCACATCGGACGCGGCATCGCGGCCAGCATCGTGTTCCTGGTCATGCTGCTGATCCTGGCGCTGGCGCTGATATTGCTGGTGCCTCTGGTCCAGCGCCAGATCGAGCACCTGGTCGTCGCGTTGCCCACGTATGCGGCGTGGTTGAGCCGCGAGGCGGTGCCGTGGCTGGAACGCACGTTGCACATCCCCGCGAGCGAGTTCGATGCTTCGACGTTGATTGCGCGCATACGCGATCACATCGGCACGGTCGGCGGCATCGCCGCCACGGTGCTTGGCTATGCGACGCGGTCGGGGCTGGCGCTGATCGGGGTCGCCGTCGCGGTGGTGCTGGTCCCGGTGGTTACGTTTTACCTGCTGCGCGACTGGGACAAGCTGCTCGTCCACATCGATGCGTTGCTGCCGCGCGAGGCGCAACCCACGATCCGTCGCCTGGCGCGCGAGACCGACACCGTGCTCGGAGCCTTCGTGCGCGGCCAGTTGCTGGTGATGCTGGGCCTCGCGATCTACTACGCGGTCGCGCTGAAGCTGATCGGACTCGACGTGGGTCCGCTGATCGGCATGGCCGCGGGACTGGTCAGTTTCGTGCCCTACCTTGGCTTCATCATCGGCATCGTCGCCAGCATCATCGCGGCGCTGGTCCAGTTCCATGACCTGTTCCATCTGGTGCTGGTCCTGGTGGTCTTCGGCATCGGATCGATACTGGAAAGCTACATCCTTGTGCCCAAACTCGTGGGTGACCGCATCGGCCTGCATCCGGTTGCGGTGATTTTTGCGGTGCTCGCGTTCGGCGAACTGTTCGGCTTCATCGGCATCCTGCTGGCGCTGCCGATGGCTTCGATCGCGATGGTGCTGCTGCGCTTCCTGCGCAGTCGCTACGAGGCGAGCCCCTTGTACGCGGGAAGCGTACAGCCCGGCCTGGCCGAGGCATCGGACAAGCAGGTCGACAATCCGCGCACGTTGGCAGATCAGCAACCGCCGCCCTTGGCGGCCGAACAGCCGCCGGTGCTGGCAGAGCAACCGCCGCGCGAACCATGAACCGGCAATTTGCGCTCGACCTGCGCTGGCCGCCGCACCAGCGCCTCGACGCGTTCTGGCCCGGTGCCAACGCGGCGGCGTTGCGCGCGATCTCGCAGGCCGCGATCGACACCGATGACGGCTGGTTGTATGTGCACGGCGCGCCGGGCACGGGCAAAAGCCACCTGTTGATCGGTGCCTGCCGCGCGGCGCTGGAATCTGGGCATCCGGCGCGTTACGTGTCCCTGGCGCAGTTGCCCGCGCAACGCGGCGACGCGATCGGTGGCATCGAGGCGAACGGCCTGGTGGCGGTGGACGATGTCCAGGCAATCGTGGGCGAACCCGCCGCCGAGCGTGCGTTGTTCGGTCTCTACAATCGCGCCAAGGCCGCGCGCGCACGGATGCTGTTCGCCGCGACGGCTTCGCCTGCAGAGCTTGGGCTCGGTTTGCCCGACCTGGTTTCGCGTCTCGCGATGTGCACGCAGCATGCCCTGCATCCGCTCGACGACGCGGACCGCCGCGCAATGTTGCGGCAGCTGGCCGGCAGGTTGGGCCTGCGGCTGGACGATGAGGTGCTGGACTGGTGGTTCGCGCGCCAGCCGCGCGACCCTGCGTCGCTGGTGGCCTTTTTGCAGCGCATCGATCGTGCAGCGCTGGCCGCACAGCGGCGCGTGACGATTCCGTTCCTGCGTGAGCTGCTGCGTGAACCGGGGATGTAGGAGTCCGCGCCCGCCGCAGTGCCGTGGGCCGGGCTGCAAGGCCCAGCGGTTCGTACCGGATTGCCGGGCTCGTCAGCCCGGCCTGCGTTCACCCGGATTCCGCCGCTGTGCTTGGCCCGTCCAGGCCGAACCGCTATGCTTTGCGGCCGTAAGATGTGCGCCACCTGGCCACCGGCGGGCTGGCGCGAGCCGCCATCACGGGATCCTTTGACATGAAAGTCGCGCGTCTGCACACCCATCTCGACCGGCTCGAAGCGGAATCCATCCGGATCATGCGCGAGACCGTGGCCGAGTGCCGCAAGCCGGTGCTGCTGTATTCGATCGGCAAGGATTCCTCGGTGCTGCTGCACCTGCTGCTGAAGGCGTTCTACCCGGCCAAGCCGCCGCTGCCGATGCTGCACGTCAATACGACGTGGAAGTTCCGCGAGATGATCGAGTTCCGCGACCGCATCGCGCGCGAGAAGAACGTCGACCTGATCGAGCACATCAACCAGGAAGGCTTGCGCCAGGGGACCGATCCGGTCAACGACGCGGCCCGGCACACCTACGTCATGAAGACGGTTGCGCTGCGCCAGGCGCTCGCCGAGCACGGCTTCGATGCCGCGATTGGCGGCGCGCGCCGCGACGAGGATCCTGCACGCGCCAAGGAGCGCGTTTTTTCGTTGCGCGGCGCGGGCCAGCGCTGGGAACCCCGCAAGCAGCGCCCGGAACCATGGGGGCTGTACAACACCCGGCTTGCGCCCGACGAAACGCTGCGCGTGTTTCCGCTGTCCGACTGGACCGAACTGGACGTTTGGCTCTACATCCGCCGCGAAGGCATCGAGGTGGTGCCACTGTATTTCGCGAAGGAGCGCCCGACATTCGTGCGCAACAACGCGCTGCTGGTGCGCGACGACGACCGCGTACCGCTCGAGCCCGGCGAGAAACTGGTCCCGAAGACGGTGCGCTTCCGCACGCTCGGCTGCTGGCCGCTGACCGCCGCGGTCGAATCCGATGCCGCCGATCTCGACGGCATCATCGCCGAGATGCTGGATACGCGGCAGTCGGAACGCGCCGGCCGCATCATCGATCTCGATCCTTCCGATTCCATGGAGCGCAAGAAGCGTGAAGGTTACTTCTGAATCAAAGGCTTTTCGACACGGATAAGAGCGGATCAAGGCAGATACAGCGGTTGAACGTCGGCACTGGATTCATCCGTTTTATCCGATTTGATCCGCGTCTGAAAGGCTTTTGACACGGATAAAAGCGGATCAAGGCAGATACAGCGGTTGAACGTTGGCACGTGGATTCATCTGTTTTTATCCGGTTTGATCCGTGTCTGAATTGCTTTTCGTCTCACACCAGGAATCCTGAAACCCCATGGCCGTAGCCAACGACATCACAGCTCTCGCGGACCGCCTGGCCGCGCTGCAATCGCGCGACACGCTGCGCTTCGCGATGTGCGGCAGCGTGGACGACGGCAAGAGCACGTTGCTCGGGCGCCTGCTGGCCGAAGCCGGAATGGTTCCGGAGGACCGTCTCGCCCAGATGGTCCGCGACAGCAAGACCCACGGCACGCAGGGCGGCAAACCCGACTATTCGCTGCTGCTGGATGGCCTCGAGGCCGAGCGCGAGCAGGGCATCACGATCGACGTCGCGTGGCGTTATTTCGGCACCGACAAGCGCGCCTTCATCGTTGCCGACTGCCCAGGACACGCGCAGTACACCCGCAACATGGCAAGCGGCGCGTCGAGCGCGGAGCTCGGCATCGTGCTGGTGGACGCGCGCGCGGGCGTGCTGACCCAGACCCGTCGCCACACCGCGATCCTCGCGATGTTCGGCGTGCAGCATGTGCTGTTCGCCGTCAACAAGCTGGATCTGATCGACTACAGCCCCGCGCGTTACCACGCGATCGAACAGGAATGCGTGAAACTCGCGCACGACCTCGGCATCGAACATGCCGACGCGATTCCCGTTTCGGCAATCAACGCCGACAACCTGGTCGTGCATTCGCCGAACACGCCTTGGTACACCGGCAAGCCGCTGCTGCAATACCTCGAAACGATCAAGATCGCACGAGCGGTGGACGCCGCGTTCGCGATGCCGGTGCAGTGGGTCAACCGGCCCGACCATACCTTCCGCGGCTACGCTGGCGTCGTTGCGGGCGGGCGCGTCGCGCCCGGCAACGAGGTAGTGGTGCTGCCGTCGGGACGGCTGTCGCGTGTCGTGCGCGTGGTCGGCGGCGACACCGACCTCAAAAACGCCGAGGCCGGACAGGCCGTCACGCTGACGCTGACCGACCAGATCGACGTCGCGCGCGGCGACGTGATCGCCGATCCCGCGTTGCCGCCGGAAGTCGCGTCGCAGTTCGCCTGCCATTTGTTGTGGCTGGATGACACCGCGCTGCTCCCGGGACGCCGTTACCAGATGAAGCTGGCAACGTGCACGGCCGGCGCGCAGGTCACCGAGATCAAGCACCGGATCGACCCGGACACGCAGGCGCATCTCGCGGCGACGCGCCTCGTCGCGAACGAAATCGCGTACTGCAATTTGTCGCTGGATACCGACATCGCATATCGGCCGTATCGGGAAGACCGCCGCCTCGGCGGCTTCATCCTGGTTGATCGGGAAACCAACGCGACGGTCGGATGCGGCACGCTGGACTTCGGCCTGAGGCGCGACAGCAACGTGCGCTGGCAGCAACTCGACGTCGATCGCGTCGCGCGCTCCAGGATCAAGGGGCAGACGCCGCGTTGCCTGTGGTTCACCGGACTTTCGGGTGCCGGCAAGTCCACCATCGCGAACCTGGTCGAACGGCGTCTGCTGGCCGACGGTTTCCATACGATCCTGTTGGACGGCGACAACGTGCGCCACGGCTTGAATCGCGACCTCGGATTCACCGACGTCGATCGCGTCGAGAACATCCGGCGCGTCGCGGAAGTCGCCAAGCTGATGATGGACGCGGGCCTGATCGTGCTGGTGTCGTTCATCAGCCCGTTCCGCGCCGAGCGCCAGCTCGCGCGCGACCTGATCGGCGAGGGCGGGTTCATGGAAGTGTTTGTGGATGCGCCGCTGGCGGTGTGCGAGGAGCGCGACGTCAAGGGCCTGTACGCCAAGGCACGCGCCGGCGAGATCGCCAACTTCACCGGCATCGGCTCGCCCTACGAGGCGCCGGAGCGCCCAGAAATCCACCTGCACTCCGATCGCCAGTCCGCCGCCGACGCTGCGGCTTTGGTGGTCAAGCTGCTGACCGAATAGCGCTGCGTCCGCGTCAATCGCGCAGGCGAAAATGTCTGGCGCGCCGCGCGACCAGCCCGAGCGCGGCGCGGTCGGGCAGCAGGTCCATCATCACTTTGATTGCGCGATTCACGCGGCCCGGCACGCACAGCACCTGACCGCGTTCCACCGCGTCGAGTCCCTGTCGTACCACTTCGTCGGCATTCGTCCACATCCAGCGCGGCAGTTTCGACACGAGTTCGCGCGCCTGGCTGACGTCGTGGAATTCCGAATGGGTGAAACCGGGGCACAACGCGCAGACGTGGATCCCGCACGCACGGTTCTCCATCGCCAGCGCCTGCGATACGCGCATCAGGAATGCCTTGGCCGGTGCATACAAGGTGTTGCCGGGCGTGGCGGGTACCAGCCCCGCAAGCGAAGCCACGTTGACGATGCGGCCGTAACCGCGGTGCCGCATGTCGGGCAGCAGCAGATGGCAGAGCTGCAGCGGGGCCATCACCAGTACCTGCATGAAACGCGTGTGCGTATCCCAATCCACCTTGTCGTAACGACCCGGCACGCCGTAGCCGGCGTTGTTGATCAGGATGTCGACCGCACACCCGCCCCGCGTCGCGGCGGCGACGATGCGTTCGGGCGCCGCCGGATCGGCAAGATCATCCGCGATCACTTCCACGTCTATGCCGTGCGTGTCGCGCAAGTTGGAAGCGAGCGCGTGCAGGCGGTCTTCGCGACGTGCGGTCAACACCAGTTCGCAGCCGCGTGCCGCCAGTTGCCGGGCGAACTCTGCGCCGATGCCCGCTGATGCGCCGGTGACGAGGGCGCGGTGGCGGCTTTTCTCCCTCTCCCCTGTGGGAGAGGCGGCCGTAGGCCGAGCGCGCAGCGCTGGGTGAGTGGGCTGGATCAAGGCCACAGTTGAGTCCACGTGAGACGATAGTTTGCCGGAAACGACAGCCTTGATATCCTCGCCTGTCTTGGTGAATGTGGAGCACGCCATGCGCCGCAAGTGGGTGGGTGGCAACTGGAAAATGAACGGATCGCGTGCGATGACCTCGTCGCTGGCCGGCGCGATCGTTGAAGCCCGCATCAATGGCGTTGAAGTCGCCTTGTTTCCCCCGTTCCCCTATCTGCGCGAAGCGTGCGCGGCCTGCGCCGGTTCGCGGATTGGCGTGGGCGGGCAGGATCTGAGCGAACACGAGTCGGGGGCCTTCACCGGGGAGGTGTCAGCGGCGATGCTGCGCGACGTCGGCTGCACGCTGGTGCTGGCAGGCCATTCGGAGCGCCGCCAGTACCACAAGGAAACGGATCAGCAGGTGGCTTCGAAAGTGAGCCAGGCCCTGGAGCACGGGCTGACGCCGGTGTTGTGCGTGGGCGAAACGCTGGATGAACGCGACGCCGGCCATACGGCCGCGGTCGTGTCACGCCAGCTCGACGAGGTCGTGTCGTGCTGCGGCATCGAGGCGTTCGCACGCATCGTGATCGCCTACGAGCCGGTCTGGGCCATCGGCACCGGGCGCTGCGCCAGTGCCGAGCAGGCCCAGGAAGTGCACGCCCTGCTGCGTAGCCAGTTGGCGCGTGACGATGCTAGAATTGCCGGTTCGACCCGCATCGTTTACGGCGGCAGCGTCAAACCCGGCAATGCCGCGGAGTTGTTCGCACAGCCGGATATCGATGGCGGCCTGATCGGTGGCGCGGCATTGCAGGCGACCGACTTTCTTTCGATATGTGCGGCGGCGGGATGACGCCCGCGCGCACGGGAACGATCCATGCTGTTCACGATTTTCAGTGTCTTCTACGTGCTTATTGCCGCGGCGATGATCGTGCTGATCCTGATGCAGCGCGGCGACGGCGCGAACGCCGGAGCCAGCTTCGGCGGCGGTTCGTCGGGCACGGTGTTCGGCGCGCGTGGCGCGGCGAGCTTTCTGACCCGCACCACCGGCGTTTTGGCGGCGGTGTTCTTCCTGCTCAGCCTCGGCATGGGCATCTATCTCAGCCACACGGGCGTCGGGCCCACGCCGCAGCAGCAACTCGGGGTGATGGCAGGCGTGGTGACGCCCGCAACCTCGGGTTCGCACGAGGCGGAGACTTCGGCCACCGTCCATGCGCTGGCGCACAACAAGGGAACGAGCGCGCCTGCCGCGCCAAGTGCTCCGGCGCCGGTCCAGCATTCGGAAGTGCCGGTGGCGCCGGCGTCCGCGAACGCGAACAAGGCAGAAGTGCCGAGCGCGCCCGCGAAATCGTCCGCGCCGAAGACTTCGGCGCCGGCGAGCAGCGGACCAAAAGCTTCACACTGAGTCGTTTTTTCGAACAGTCGCGCACAGGAACGTGCGCGGTGTTTCTCAGGGATTGCTCTTTCGAACAGTCCGGCACAAGGATGTGCCGGACGGATCCCATGGACGGGTACTACGCCCAGGTGGCGGAACTGGTAGACGCACTACCTTGAGGTGGTAGCGGGTAACTCCGTGGGGGTTCGAGTCCCCCCTTGGGCACCAACAACGACGCGCGGTTGCGAAACATTCGCACCGCGCGTTTTTTGTTTGGCCTGGTGATCGCCGGAGGGCGGGTGCTGCCGACCGCAATCGCGTTCATGCGATTGCGGCATGCGCCAGCGCGTGCGAAAATCCCAAAGCTAAAGTGGATCGAACGAACGAGATGCTCAACGGCTACTGGCCCATCCTCCTGTTCCTTGTCGTCGCCGGCGCCATCGGCGTCGCGCTGATCGTGATCGGCTGGATCGCGGGGCCGCGCCGCCCGAGCGCCGAGAAGTATTCGCCGTATGAGTGCGGGTTCGAAGCCTTCGAAGACGCGCGCATGAAGTTCGACGTTCGCTATTACCTGATCGCGATCCTGTTCATCCTGTTCGATCTGGAAATCGCGTTCCTGTTTCCGTGGGCGACGGTGTTCCCGAGGATCGGCATCGTCGCGTTGATCGAAATGTTCACGTTCCTGCTGCTGCTGGTCGTGGGTTACGTGTACGTCTGGAAGAAGGGTGCGTTGGAATGGGACTGATCGCCGCTGTCGACAAGGTGATGCACAACCCGGTTCCGATCGCGAAGGTTGACGACATCCTGCGCCCGGAAGCCGACAATCCGATCGTGCAGCGCGGTTTCGGCGTCACCACCGTGGACGCGTTGTTCAACTGGGCGCGTACCGGATCGATGTGGCCGATGACGTTCGGCCTCGCCTGCTGCGCGGTGGAGATGATGCACGCGGGTGCATCGCGGCTCGACCTCGACCGCTATGGCGTGATCTTCCGGCCCAGCCCGCGCCAGTCCGACGTGATGATCGTGGCCGGCACGCTCTGCAACAAGATGGCGCCGGCGCTGCGCAAGGTGTACGACCAGATGCCCGATCCCAAGTGGGTGATCTCGATGGGCAGTTGCGCCAACGGCGGCGGCTATTACCACTATTCGTATGCGGTGGTGCGCGGCTGTGACCGCATCGTGCCGGTCGATGTGTACGTGCCGGGTTGTCCGCCTACGGCCGAAGCGCTGGTTTACGGGATTCTGCAATTGCAGAAGAAGATCCGCCGCACCAACACCATCGCGCGTTGAGGCCATGAGCCAGCCCACAGCACAACAACTGGCCGAACAACTGCGCGCGCGCTTCGGCGGCCGGATCGACAACGTCGACGTGTCGCACGCGCAGACGACCATCGAGGTTCCGCCCGCGTACCTGGTCGAAGTCTGCACGGCGCTGCGTGACGAAGCGGAGTTCCGGTTCGCGCAACTGACCGACCTTTGCGGTGTCGATTTCCTGATGTTCGGGGAAGACGAATGGAAGGGCTCGCAAACCGCGACAGCCACGGGGTTTTCGCGTGGTGTCACCGGCGAGGCGGGTCCCGGCCGCTTCGACTGGTCGCACCATCCCGAGCATCCGCAATTCCTGCGCCGGTTTGCTTCGGTGGTGCACCTGCTCTCGTTCGAGCACAACGTCCGTCTGCGCGTGCGCAGCTTCGCGCCCGAGGATGCATTGCCCGTGCTGCCGACGTTGACCGGCATATGGCCCGCCGCCGACTGGTATGAACGCGAGGCGTTCGATCTGTACGGCATCATCTATGAAGGCCATCCCGACCTGCGCCGCATCCTCACCGACTACGGTTTCGTCGGGCATCCGTTCCGCAAGGATTTCCCGTTGATCGGCAATGTCGAGGTGCGCTACGACCCCGATGCCGGACGCGTGGTGTACGAGCCGGTCACCTCGGTGACGCCGCGCGTCACCGTCGCGCGCGTGGTGCGCGAGGATTCGCGCTGGAAGACCGCGCGCGAGGAATCCGCCGACGACTGGAAGGACAACTGAAATGGCGGAAGGACCGACCATGGGCTCGGTGTTCGACGTCGGCGGCGACACCGGCGAAATCCGCAGCTACACGATGAACTTCGGTCCGCAGCATCCCGCCGCGCACGGCGTGCTGCGCCTGGTGATGGAGATGGAAGGCGAGACCGTCATCCGGATCGATCCGCACATCGGGCTGTTGCACCGCGCGACCGAAAAACTCGCCGAGTCCAAGCCGTTCAATCATTCGATCGGCTACATGGATCGCCTCGACTACGTGTCGATGATGTGCAACGAACACGCCTACGTGCGTGCAATCGAGCAACTGGTCGGCGTCACGCCGCCCGAGCGCGCGCTGTGGATCCGCACGATGTTCGACGAGGTCACGCGGATCCTCAATCACCTGATGTGGATCGGCTCGAACGCGCTCGACCTCGGCGCGATGGCGGTGTTCCTGTACGCGTTCCGCGAACGCGAGGAATTGATGGACTGCTACGAGGCGGTGTCGGGCACGCGCATGCACGCGACCTACTACCGCCCCGGCGGCGTGTACCGCGACCTGCCCGGCAAGATGATCCAGTACAAGGAATCGCCTTGGCACAAGGGCAAGGACCTGAAGCGGATGAATGCGTGGCGCGAAGGTTCGATGCTGGATTTCCTGGATGCCTTCAGCGCCGATTTCCAGCACCGGGTCGACGATTACGAGGAGTTGCTGACCGACAACCGCATCTGGAAGCAGCGCACGGTGGACATCGGCATCGTCAGCCCGGAGCAGGCGATGGCCTGGGGCATGAGCGGACCGATGCTGCGCGCGTCGGGCATCGAATGGGACCTGCGCAAGAAGCAGCCTTACGCGAAATATTCGGAGGTCGATTTCGACATCCCGGTCGGCACCCGAGGCGACTGCTACGACCGCTACCTGGTACGCGTCGCCGAGATGCGCCAGTCGGCGCTGATCATCCGCCAGTGCGTCGATTGGCTGCGGCGGAATCCCGGCCCGGTGATGATCGAGAACTACAAGGTCGCGCCGCCCAAACGCGAAGACATGAAGGAATCGATGGAGGCGCTGATCCACTGGTTCAAATTGTTCACGGAAGGGTTCAGCGTGCCGGCCGGCGAGACCTACGCCGCAGTGGAAGCGCCCAAGGGCGAGTTCGGCTGCTACATGATTTCCGACGGCGCCAACAAGCCGTTCCGCGTGCACCTGCGCGCGCCCAGCTTTGCGCACCTCGCATCGATCAACGAAATCACGCGCGGGCACATGTTGCCGGACGTGGTGGCGATGGTCGGAACCTACGACCTGGTGTTCGGGGAGGTGGATCGATGACCCTCAACGCTGCGCTCGCTTTGTTTTTCCCCTCTCCCCTCGGGAGGGGCGGCCGGAAGGCCGAGCGCGTAGCGCTCCCCGAAGGGGCGGGTGAGGGTACGCACTCGCGCGTGGTCTCCACCTCGACATCCCTGTCTTTTTCCGCTCGCCTCCCGGGCGAGCGGGTGACTTTCTCTTGTTTGGCCAAGAGAAAGTCACCACTCGCGCGTCGGGAACGCGCGAGAACGGCGAAGCCGGCCCGAAGGGCGGAGGGCAGGACGCCCGGAGTAAAGAGAAGGCCACCCCGCGAACACGTCCTCCGCACGTCCCTGTGCTCCGGATTCGCTCGCGACCGCCGTGGTTCGCCGACGGCACCTCCTTGTGCCGACGGCGAACTGTCGCACATCCTGTGCGCCATCCTTCGGACTGATCCGTCGTCCGCTCGCCGCGTTCGAGGGGCCCCGTTCGGCGCGCATCCTGCGCGCGTGATGGGACGAAGCAAATTGCGGGAACTTGCTACGAACGAGGCCACGGATGGCCGGCAGCGAAGCGCAGCTCTTTCCGCGCCTTTGCACGACGCCGAGCATCGCAGCGACAAGCGGGAGCAAGGCGCGGATGTCCGAGCACAAGGACGTGCGAGTTCGCGCCGGCCCGCTTGGCGCGAGAAGCGCAGGGCAGGTGAGGCAACAGGAAGTTGCCGAAGCCGTCGTGCCCGGCGCAATGGTTTTGGCTACTTTTGCCGAAACAAAAGTAGCCTGCTCGCGGAAGCGAGCGGAACCGGAGCATTGGCATGAGAGCCACCGGCAATTTTGACAAAGTCAAGAACGTCGACCCGACGTCGGTCCTCACCGGCGCGACGCGCGCGCACATCGATCATTGGGTCGCGAAGTTCCCGCCCGAGCGCAAGCGCTCGGCGGTGATCCAGGCGCTGATGGCGGCGCAGGAGCAGAACCAGGGTTACCTGACCGACGAGCTGATTGCGGCGGTCGCGAAGTATCTCGAACTCGAGCCGATCTGGGCGTACGAGGTCGCGAGTTTCTATTCGATGCTCGAGACGCATCCGGTCGGGCGCCACGAGGTGGCGATCTGCACCAACATCTCGTGCTGGCTGAACGGCGCCGACGGGATCGTCGGACATTGCGAGAAGAAGCTGGGCGTCAAGCTGGGCGAGAGCACCGCCGACGGACGCATCTTCCTCAAGAAGGAAGAAGAGTGCCTCGCGGCGTGCTGCGGCGCGCCGATGATGACGGTGGACGGGAATTACCACGAGCACCTGACGGCCGACAAGGTCGACGAGATCCTGGATGCATTGAAGTGATGCAGACGAAGAGGCGGTAGACGAAGAGACCAAAGACGAGCGGGGAGGATGATTCCTCCGTTTGAGCGAGCGCAGCGAGCGATCGTCTTCCGTCTGAGCGAGCGAAACGAGCGCTCGTCTCTCCATCCTGTCAATTGGCAGGAACCACAGCCGACAAGCAACCATGCCGTACGGACCCGAACCCAAACCACATCAAGTCGTCTACACCACGCTGCATTTCGATGTGCCGTGGTCGATCGACAGTTACCGCAAGATGGGCGGCTGGCAGGCGTGGGAGAAGATCCTCGCCGAAAAGCCTGACCCGGCGTCGATCGTGGACGAACTGAAGAAGAGTTCGCTGCGCGGCCGCGGCGGCGCGGGCTTCCCGACCGGCATGAAATGGTCGTTCATGCCGCGCAGCGCGCCGGGTCAGAAGTACATGCTGTGCAATTCGGACGAGTCCGAGCCCGGCACGTGCAAGGATCGCGACATCCTGCGCTTCAATCCGCACGCGGTGCTCGAGGGCATGGCGATCGCG
>JAJPJT010000075.1 GCA_021324095.1 Gammaproteobacteria bacterium | reverse complement strand
TCTCGATGGAAATGTCGGCCTCGCAACTCGCGTTTCGCCTGATTTCCTCGCTGGGCCGGATCAACCAGAAAGACCTGCGCTCGGGCGAGCTCGCCGAATAGGAATGGCCACGCGTCAGCCAGGCCGCATCGCTGCTGTCCGAATCGAAGATCTTCATCGACGACACGCCGGCGCTTTCGCCCGGCGAACTGCGCTCGCGCGCGCGCCGGATGATGCGCGAACACGGCCTCGGCCTCGTCGTGATCGATTACCTGCAACTGATGCAGGTACCCGGCAACAAGGAAAATCGCGCGACGGAGATTTCCGAAATTTCGCGAAACCTGAAAGCCATGGCCAAGGAACTGGACGTGCCCGTGATCGCACTCTCGCAGTTGAACCGCGCGCTGGAACAGCGCAACGACAAGCGCCCAGTGATGAGCGACCTGCGCGAATCGGGCGCGATCGAACAGGACGCCGACCTGATCCTGTTCATCTACCGCGACGAGGTCTACAACAAGGAATCCAACCACAAGGGCATCGCCGAGATCATCATCGGCAAACAGCGCAACGGGCCGATCGATACCATCAAGCTGACCTTCCTCGGTCAGTACACCAAGTTCGAAAACTACGCGCCGGAAGCGTACGTGGGGAGCCTGGAGTGAACAAGACGGGGACGGGGGACTGGGGGTTGGGGAACGGCAGAGCGGGTGCTGCGCAGCCGTTGTATTCCCCAGCCCCCGACCTCCAGCCCCCGCTTCGATGAGCCGCTCCGCCACCGCGACGATCCACCTCGACGCGCTGCGGGCCAACCTGGCGCGCGTGCGCGCGCTGGCGGCCGATGCCAAGGTGATGGCAGTGGTGAAAGCCGATGCATACGGCCACGGCCTCGAACGCTGTGCACGAGCGTTGAGCGGTGCAGACGCCTTTGGAGTGGCATCGATCGCCGACGGCTTGCGCCTGCGCGCAGCCGGACATCGCGCGCGGATCGTGGTGCTGTCCGGCCCCGACGCTGCGAGCGATCTGGCCGAGATGCGCCGGCTGCATCTCGAGGCGGTGATCCACCACGACTCGCAGCTCGCGATGCTCGAGCGCGAGAACGGTGGCGAACCATTGAGGGTCTGGCTGAATCTCGACACCGGGATGCATCGCCTGGGCTTTGCGCCCGAACGGGCGCGGGAACTGCATGCGCGTCTGCGTGCGCTGCCTGCGGTCGATCCCGCGATCGTGCTGATGACGCATTTCGCGTCATCGGATGAATTCGACAACGACCTCACCGCGCGCCAGACGCAGCGCTTCCTCGATGCGACGCAAGGCCTGCCGGGCGAGCGCGCGCTGTCCAATTCCGCGGGTCTGCTCGGCTGGCCCGCCGCGCGCGGCGATTGGGTCCGTGTGGGCGGCCTGCTGTATGGCTTGTCGGTCGCCGCCGGCAAGACCGGCGCGGATTTCGGTTTTGCACCGGCGATGACACTGACCACACGTCTCGTCGCGGTCAACCGCATCGCACGCGGCGAGCGCGTCGGCTACGGCGCCACGTGGGAATGTCCGGAAGACATGCGCATCGGGGTCGCCGCGATCGGCTACGGCGACGGCTATCCGCGCAGCGCACGTTCCGGTACGCCGGTGCGCATCGGCGACGCGCCCGCCGCGGTGATCGGCCGCGTTTCGATGGATTTGCTGGCTCTGGATTCGCGCAGCGCGCCGCATGCGAAGGTGGGTGATGTGGTGACGCTGTGGGGGCCGCAGCTGCCGACCGAAGTGATCGCCGACCACGCCGGCACGATTTCGTACGAACTCACCTGCGGCGTCACCCGGCGCGTCTTGTTCACGGAGGACGATGTCTGATGGCCAAGGCGAAGACGGCTTACGTCTGCAGCGATTGCGGTGCGGAATATCCGAAATGGCAGGGGCAGTGCGATGCGTGCGGCGCGTGGAACACGCTGAGCGCATTCGTGGTGCAGCCGGCGAAAGAGGCTGCCAATGCGTCGCGGCGCACCGGCTATGCCGGCGCGGAAGCGGCGAAGGTGCAGCCGCTGGCGGGCATTGCAGGCGAAGTCGAGCAGCGACACCTGATCAGGATCGGCGAACTCGACCGGGTGCTGGGCGGCGGCCTGGTCGAGGGTTCGGTGGTGCTGGTCGGCGGCGATCCGGGCATCGGGAAATCGACACTGTTGTTGCAGACGCTGGCAGCGTTGGGTGAACGCCTGCCGGGCCTGTACGTCAGCGGCGAGGAATCGCTGGCGCAGATCGCCGCGCGCGGCCATCGCCTCGGGCTGGAACTCGCACCGTTGCGCGCGCTCGCGGAAACCTGCGTCGAGCGCATTTTGGAACACGCGCAGCGCGAGAAGCCGCGCGTGCTGGTGATCGATTCGATCCAGACCATCTGGACGGAAGCGCTCCCGGCTGCGCCGGGTTCGGTGTCGCAGGTGCGCGAGTCGGCCGCGCGGCTGGTGCGTTTCGCCAAGCAGACCGGCACATCGGTCTTCCTGGTCGGCCATGTGACCAAGGAGGGCGGCATCGCCGGGCCGCGCGTGCTCGAACACATGGTCGATGCGGTGTTGTATTTCGAGGGCGAAACGGGGTCGCGCTTCCGCGTGCTGCGCGCGTTCAAGAACCGCTTCGGCGCGGTCAACGAACTCGGGGTGTTCGCGATGGGCGACAAGGGCCTGCGCGAGGTGCCGAACCCGTCCGCGATCTTCCTGTCGGCGCAGCAGGGCGCAACGCCCGGCAGCGCGGTGATGGTGACACGCGAGGGCACGCGTCCGCTGCTGGTGGAAGTTCAGGCGCTGGTCGATCAGTCGAACCTCGGCAATCCGCGCCGCGTCGCGCTGGGACTGGAACAGAATCGGTTGGCAATGTTGCTGGCGGTCCTGCATCGCCACGGCGGCGCGGCGGTATTCGACCAGGACGTGTTCGTCAATGTGGTCGGTGGCATCCGCGTGCAGGAAACCGCGGCCGACCTGCCGGTGTTGCTCGCAGTCTTGTCGAGCTTCCGCGACCGTGCGCTGCCCGAGAAAACCGTCGCGTTCGGCGAAGTGGGCTTGTCGGGCGAGGTGCGACCGGTGCCGAACGGCGAGGAGCGTTTGAAAGAAGCCGCGCACCACGGATTCCGCCGCGCGATCGTGCCACAGGCCAATGCGCCGAAGAAATCGGCTCGCATCGGCGACATGGAAGTGATCGGCGTCGAGCGACTGCGCGAGGCGATCGACGCAGCAGGGTGACTGGGTGGAGCAAGAGCGTTGGTTATGGATTCAAACGGA
>JAJPJT010000021.1 GCA_021324095.1 Gammaproteobacteria bacterium | reverse complement strand
TTGCAGTAGTCGATCATTTCAGTCATTTGCCGAGAGCCTTTGGACACGGATGAACACGGATCAAACCAAGCCAGTTTTCTGCTTTTATCCGCGTTGATCCGCGTCGATCCGTGTCAAAACTTTGGCTCTGCCTGGCGCACAGCGGCAAAGAAAGCGCGCAGTTTGGCAGGATCCTTGATCCCAGGCGAGGATTCGACGCCGCTGGCCAGATCCACGGCCCACGGTCGCACGGCGCGGATTGCATCCGCCACGTTTCCGGCATGAAGGCCACCCGCGAGAATGACAGGGCGGCCAAGATCGCGCGGAATGAGCGACCAGTCGAACGTTTTCCCCTTCCCGCCCTGCTCGCCGGGCGGATGGCCGTCCAGCACGAAACCGGCCGCATGCTTGTGGTCGGCGGCGATCGCGCGCACGTCGAGGTCGCCCGCCATTCCGATCGCCTTCACGTAACGCACGCCGAACGACTCGCAGAACGCCGCATCTTCCATCCCGTGGAACTGCACCAGGTCAGGCTGGACGCCGTCGATGATCGTGCGCACGCGCTCGGCCGCAAGTCCGTGCGTCAGCACCACCGCGTCGATGAACGCCGGCAGCGCTTTGCGGATCGCGCGCGCACGTTCCAGCGTGACGCAGCGCGGGCTGGTTGGCGTCATCACCATGCCGATCGCATCCGCACCCAGCTCGCACGCGAGCAGTGCGTCCTCGACGCGGGTGACGCCGCAGATTTTTACGCGCATTCGCGACATGAGAGAAGATCCAAAGAGCACGTCATCCGCAAAGGACGCAAAGTACGCGAAAGAAGCAAAACATTGGATTCTCTTGGCGTACTTGGCGTACTTCGCGTGCTTCGCGGAAAGATGCTCAGCTTTTTTGCAACGTTACATTGGAAGGAAGTTGCCATTCTGGCGGATAACGCGGCCCGACGAAGGTCAGGCCTTGCGGCATCGCGGTGACGCCGGCGACGCTGCGGTCGCGCGCGGCCAGCAATTCGGCAATCCACCCGACCGACCGCTCGCCCCGCCCGACTTCCAGCAGCGAACCCACGATGTTGCGCACCATGTGGTGCAGGAAAGCGTTGGCTTCGATCTCCACGGTGACGCACTCACCCTCGCGCCTTACGCTCACCGCGCCGACATGGCGAAGCGCATGGCGGGCCTGGCACGATACCGCACGGAACGAGGAAAAATCCTGCTCGCCCAGGAGCGCTTGCGCCGACGCGTGCATCGCGTCGGCATCCAGCGGCACGCGCTCCCACGCGACGAAGCGCGCCTCGAGCGCGGGACGGATCGGACGATTGAGGATCACATAGCGGTAGCGCCGCGCCCGCGCCGAAAAGCGGGCATGAAAGTCGCGCGGCATCGCCCGCGCCCACAACACGGCGATCGCGTGGGGCAGGCGCGTGGTCGCGCCCAGCACCCACGCGCGTTCCTCGCGTTCTGCAGTGGTGTCGAAATGCGCGACCTGGCAGCGCGCGTGCACGCCGGCATCGGTGCGACCGGCGCAGGTGACCTCGACCGGGTGATTGGCCACGAACGACAGCGCCGCCTCGATCTCGGCCTGGATGCTCGGCCCGTGCCCCAGCCGCTGCCAGCCGAAAAAATCGGTGCCGTCGTATTCGATGCCCAGCGCGACGCGCATCGCGCCGCGTCATTCCGCGACGTCGGCCATCAGACGCTTGGCTTCGTCCTTCTGCACCTGGGTGCCTTCTTCCAGCACTTCCTCCAGCATCGCCTGCGCACCGACCGGATCGCCCATGTCGATGTAGGCACGCGCCAAATCCAGCTTGGTGTCGACGGGATCGTCGCTGTAGGCGTACCCGGCTTCGGCAGGTTCCGCGGCAAGTGCGGACTCGCCGGTTGCCGGCGCGGGCGTCGCTTCGGCGGTTGCCAGCGCAGATGCGGGTTCGGTGGACTCGATCACCACTGGCTGCTGGACGACGGCGGCAGGCTCGCCAAGCGGCTCGTACCACGCAGTCAACCCGTAGGGCTCACCGGCCGCGCCGGTCGGGCGCAGCGGGTCCGGTACCGCCGGCGCCGGTTCCGGTTCGGACGCCGGCTGGTGCTCCGACAGCGGCCCTTCCGCGAGGGCCATCGCGGCAGCCTCCGACTCCGGAGCTGTCGCGGCGTCCGCTTTGGGCGCGACATCATCGGGATCGGCCAAGGGTCCGCGCGGCGCGGCTTCCGGCGCGGCGGGTCGGCGCCGGCCCAGCAAGCCCAGCAGGATCAGCGCCAGCACGATGATCCCCGCGACGATCCACGTCACGGGACGCATGTACCACGGCGTGACGGACGCGATTGGCTTCGCTATGGCCTTTGCGGCCCGGCTCCGCGCAGCGGTTGCGCCGGCAGCCGGTACGGCGACGGCTTTGGCTGCGCGCGTCGTAGCGGTACTCGCGGCGGGTGCCGTTCCCACGGCAGTTGCGGCGGCAACCGTCCCGGAATGCACTTGCGCCAGCTTGTGTTGCAGTTCGGCAATCGTCGCATCCTTCAAACTCAGCAACTTGCCGGTTTTTTCCGAGATGGCCTGGAGACTCTGGACGCGGGATTCCAGATCGGAATTGGATTGATTCAGGCTGATCAGGGTGTCGCGGCTCGTCTGCAATTGCTGCCGTAATCCGGCGACGGTGGCCGTACCCGTCCCACCGGCAACACCCGGACGGCTGTTCGCGCCCCCGGCCCCGCGGGTCGGCGGCACCAAGGTGAGGTGATCAGACGTCTGCGGCGCCTTTCCGGGCCTGGGCGCGGCATTGGCTGCCGCATGCGCCGCCGTGCCTTCGACGATCGTGGCAGGCTGCGGCTTTGCGGCCTGCCACGCTTCGTACTGACGGCGTACCTCGGCGACCGCGGCCGCGAGGCTGCGCCGGTCGATTTCTTCGCGGGTGGGGATGCGCAGGATCGCACCCGCCTTGAGCGCATTGATGTTGTCTTTGAAAAATGCCTTCGGATTTGCCGTCTGCAAGGCCAGCATCATCTGGTCGATGCTGACGGCGGTGTTTTCGGTCGCCTGTTTGGCGATGCCATACAAGGTATCCCCGCGCTTGACGTCGACCTGCCCCGCCGACGCGGTAGCAGACGTTGCTGGCGCAGGCTGCCGCTGCGGCTGGGGTTCGGCTCGGACGGCAGGCGGGGGGGCCGCTTGTGGCTGTGGCTGAGGCTTGATCTGCGGCTGCGGGAATTGCGCGGGCGCGGGCAATTCTGCCGGCGGGTTCGCGGCCGCTCCGGATGGAGATGCGGGGGCAACCGGGACCGGCTGTTGCGTCGCGGGCTGCGCACTCGCAACCGGCGCAGCCGCCACCGGTGCCGTCTGCACGGGCGGGGCCGGCGACGCAATCACGGGATTGAGCAGCACCACGAATTCGTGCACCTGCTTGCCCTGGCGCGTATTCACCTGGACCAGGAAATCGAGATAGGGATCCGTGACCGGCTGGCTGCTGGTGACGAGGATCAGCTTCTGGCCGTTGTTGTCCGAGACCACGTGAAAACGCAGCGTCTGGTCCGTCGGCGTCAGCGGCAGGCCCGCGCGCGTGAAGTCTTCGGCGGAAGCCAAACCAACCGTCAAGCCATCGAGTTCGGTCAGGTTCTCGGGATGGAGGGGAATCGCGGCGACCAGTGGCTGGTTGAGTGCCGACTTGACCTGGATTTCTCCAAGCTGGAGCGCCATCGCGGGCAACGCGGCCGCGGCGAGCAACGCGGCGATTGCAATGGAAAGTTTCGACTTCATGGACCAACACCCCGTCCGGCAACAGAATGCGCGGAAATCAGTTCAAGCGCTGCCCTGCGCGAGCGCAAGGGTATTGCAGAATGGGCCAATCACCAAGTCCGGCGCGGGAGGTTGCCGTGCTCAGCGCCCCGACGCCGAAGCGGCCGGCTTTCCCCCAGCCTGCAACTTTTGCTGCAGCGCGGCGATCTCGGCATCGCGCTGCTGCACCTGCTTCTGTTGGGCAGCGTTCTGTTGTTCCATCCGGGCCACTTGCGCCTGCAACCTGTCGTGATGCGCACGCGCCGTCGTGATCTGCGCGTCGACGTCCTTCAACTGCGCCTGCAGGTTTCCCGCACGATTTATGTGGTGAGACGAGGGTGGCGCCGCACCCACCGCCATCGCCGCGCCAAGCAATACCCCACCCATACCCACCAGCCATCCGGTACGTCTCATTGGTCCGCCTCCCCGCCCGTTGGTGCTCAAAGATACTCGCGAACGAGTATTTCCGCGATCTGGACCGCATTCAAGGCCGCGCCCTTGCGGATGTTGTCGGACACGATCCACAGGTCCAGGCCGTTCGGGTGCGAAATGTCCTCACGGATGCGGCCGACGAATACGGGATCCTTGCCCGCCGCGTGTCCGACCGCGGTGGGATAGCCGCCCGGTTTGCGCTCGTCCACGACCACCACGCCGGGCGCGGATTCCAGCAGCTCGCGCGCGGTGGCGGCGTCGATCTTCTCGCGCGTCTCGATGTGCACGGCTTCAGAGTGGCCGTAGAACACCGGCACGCGCACGCAGGTCGGATTCACCTGGATGGAATCATCCTCCAGGATCTTCTGCGTCTCCCGCACCATCTTCATTTCTTCCTTGGTGTACCCGTTGTCGAGGAACACGTCGATGTGCGGGATCACGTTGAACGCGATCTGCGCCGGAAACTTTTCGGGCTCGATGTCGTGGAAATTCAGGAGCTCGGCGGTCTGGTGACCGAGTTCCTCCATGCCCGAGCGGCCGGCACCGGAGACCGATTGATACGTGGCGACGTTGATACGTTCGATCGTCGCCGCGCGGTGGATCGGCGCCAGCGCGACCAGCATCTGCATGGTCGAGCAATTGGGATTGGCGATGATGTTGCGGTTGGTGTATTCCGCGATCGCGTGCGGATTGACCTCGCTGACGACCAGCGGCACCTCATCCACGTAACGAAATTCCGAGGTGTTGTCGATCACCACCGCGCCGGCCGCGGCCGCGCGCGGCGCGTGTTCGCGGCTGACCGAGCCGCCGGCCGAAAAGAATGCAATGTCAATCCCATCGAAGTCGTATTTCGAAAGATCGCGCACCGTCACCTGCTTGCCGCCGAATTTCAGCTTGCCGCCGGCCGAGCGCTCGCTGGCCAGCGGAACCAGCTCGCCGACGGGAAATTCGCGTTCCTCCAGGATCGACAACAGGGTCTCGCCCACCGCACCGGTTGCGCCGACCATCGCGACGTTGTAACTGTTCTTGTGCTTATTCATTTGCTCAGCGAGCGATCGCCGGCAGGATTTCATCGGCCATCCAATACCAGGCCAATGCCATCCCGAACAGGCTGCCGAACAGCCACAGGAGCGGACGCACGCGCACCCAGACACCGCGATACGCCGAGAGCTGGGCAGGAATGTCAACACAATATGCGGTGCAGTAGCAGGCGTTCGCAAGCACTGCGAGTACGAGGATCGCCAGCAGGTTCTCGAACGTCAGGCTGCCGTGGACCCTGGTCCATCCGGTGATCGTGACCGACACGAGCACCACCGCGGCAAGCGCGGCGTTGTAGATGATCCGCCTCGGCTCCCAGAAGCGGATGGCATCGCTCAACGCGTCATGCATCGATGGGTGCAGCGGGCCTGACGGCAACTGTTGCGCGGGTGTCTTCATGGCGTTCTCCTTCAAGTGCTCACGTGTGATGCTTTGGCCGGTGCGCGGGGATCCTGGGTCGGACGTCGCGCACGTCGCCGCATTGCGCCCGGTGCCTGAGCGCCTGATCCATCAGCACCAGCGCGACCATCGCCTCCGCGATCGGCGTCGCGCGGATGCCCACGCAGGGATCATGACGCCCCTTGGTGCGCACTTCCACTTCTTCGCCGGCCGCGTTCACGCTGCGGCCAGGCGCCGGGATGCTGGAAGTGGGCTTCAGGGCGATCGACGCCACGATGTCCTGTCCACTGGAAATGCCGCCCAGTATGCCGCCCGCGCGATTGGACATGAAGCCATCCAAACGCATCTCGTCGCGATGTCCGCTGCCCTTCTGGGCCACGCTCGCGAACCCGGCGCCGATCTCTACGCCCTTCACTGCGTTGATCGACATCAGCGCGGACGCCAATTCCGCATCCAGCTTGCCGTACACCGGCTCGCCCCAGCCCGGCGGCACGCCTGTCGCGACCACATTGATCCGCGCGCCGCAGGAATCGCCGGCCTTGCGCAATGCATTGATGCGCGATTCCAATTCGGGCAGCTGCGCCGCGATCGGCCAGAAAAAAGGATTGCCCTCGACGATGGCGAAATCGATGGCGGCACCCTCCGGCATGTCGGGCACGATGTCGTCCATCTGCGCCATCCAGCCATGGACTTCGATGCCGAAGGTCTGCTTCAGCCACTTCTTCGCGATCACCGCGGCCGCGACCCGCATCGTGGTCTCGCGCGCCGAGGCACGGCCGCCGCCGCGCGGATCGCGTATGCCGTACTTCTGCCAGTACGTGTAATCGGCGTGGCCGGGCCGGAACGTGCCCGCGATCTCGGCGTAATCCTTCGAACGCGCATCGATGTTGCGGATCAGCAAGGCGATCGGCGTGCCCGTGGTCTTGCCTTCGTACACACCCGACAGGATTTCCACTTCGTCGGCTTCACGCCGTTGCGAGGTGTAGCGCGATTTGCCAGTGGCGCGCCGCGCGAGGTCGTGCACGAAATCTTCCGGCGCAATCGCGATTCCGGGCGGACAGCCGTCGACCACGCAGCCGATCGCCGGCCCGTGCGACTCACCGAAGGTGGTGACGGAGAAGAGCTTGCCGAAAGTGTTGGAGGACATGGACGGAAGACGGGAGACGGGAGACGGGAGACGGGAGACGGGAGACGGGAGACGGGAGACGGGAGAGCATCGGAGGCCAGCAGGTCCCACGCAAGTGCACGGGTCAATCATCTGTTGGCGCGAGCCATTCCTTTGCCGGCAATTCGAACATCACGTCGCCGGCCTTGGCGTCGCGGCGGTGCATGCCCACGCCTTCCAGCAACCGCATGCACATGAAGTTGCGCGGTTCGACCCACGCCATCACGCGTTGTTTGCGCAATCCCCCGAACACGAAATCCAGCATGACCTCCAGCGCCTCGCGCGCGTAGCCGCGGCGCTGGTGCGCGGGTGCAAGGCTGATCCCGAACTCGACCGCCCGCCCATCGATGAAGTGCAATCCGAGGTCGCCGATCAACTCGCCAGAATCGCGCAGGCGGATCGCGCGCTGCCACCAGGTGTCCGGCGTGTCGACCGCGATCCCGCGCTGGGCCGCGATGAAACCGGCAGCATCCTCGATCGAAGCGGGCTTCCAGCCTTGGAAGCGGCTCACCGCGGGATCGCTGCGGTAGGCGAACAGCGCTTCGGCATCCTCGTCGCGCAAGGCATCCAGCCGCAGCCGCGCGGTGACGATTTCCATTCAGCGCGCTTCCGCGGCGGCGCGGATCGCGTCGGCATGCTTCATCAAATCTCCGCGCTCCAGCGCGAACACGCCCATCGGACCGACCTTGAATTCGATCCACACGAACGGCACGTCCGGCAGCAATGCATTCAAGGCGCGCTCGCTTTCGCCGACCTCGACGATCAGCAATCCGTCCTCGTTCAGATGTTCCGGGGCCTCACACAGGATCCGCAGCGCGATGTCGAGACCATCTGTACCCGCGGCGAGGCCGAGCTTCGGTTCGTGCGCGTACTCGCCAGGCAGCGCCGCGTATTCGGCATCGGTGACGTACGGTGGATTCGACACGATCAGGTCGTAACGTTTGCCGCGCAAGCCGTCGAACAAATCGGAGCGGGTGGCGTGCACGCGGTCATCGAGCTGGTGCCACGCGATGTTTTCGCGCGCCAGCGCGAGTGCGTCCTTGCTGATGTCGGCGATGTCCACCTGCCAGTGCGGGTTGTGTGCCGCCATCGCAATGCCGATGCAACCCGAACCCGTGCAAAGGTCCAGCGCGCGTTCGACCTCGCGCCCGTCCAGCCACGGCGAAA
The DNA here is from genome assembly GCA_021324095.1 of Gammaproteobacteria bacterium. Lineage (GTDB taxonomy): Bacteria > Pseudomonadota > Gammaproteobacteria > Xanthomonadales > Rhodanobacteraceae > 66-474. The sequence continues at coordinate 21,779 of JAJPJT010000021.1, read as the reverse complement.
AACCGTCCTCGATCAACTCCGCGATGGGCGAACGCGGCACCAGCGCGCGCTTGTCGGACTTGAACGGCATGCCTGCGAACCACGCCTCGCCCACCAGATACGCCACGGGTTCACGGGTTTCGACACGGCGCTCGATCAGCCGCAGGATGCGCGCCTTTTCGTCAGCCGTGAGCCGCGCTGCACCATACGCCGGAGGAAGATCCGGCGGCAGGTGCACGCTCGACAATACGAGGTGCGTCGCTTCGTCGATCGCATTGTCGTGGCTGTGGCCGAACGTCAGCCCCGCCGCATTGAAGCGGCTCGCGGCGTAACGGATCAAGTCGACGATCGTGGCGAGTTCGGACGTCATGCGGGGCAACTTCGAAAGCGCGGAGTATAGATGTTGCACGCCGCTAAACTGCCGCGATGCACGCACCGACCCTGCTGCAGTACCTCGTCCCGCAAAAAACGCTGAGCCGTCTCGTACGCGCGGCCACGCGCTGGACTTGGCGACCGTGGAAGGATTTCCTGATCGGACGCGTGGTGCGCGCGTACAACGTGAACATGACGGAAGCCGCGCAACCCGATCCCTACGCGTATCCGAGCTTCAACACCTTCTTCACCCGCGCGCTGCGCGAGGACGCGCGCCATCCCGAAGGCGGCGATGACGCCATCCTGTGTCCGGCCGATGGTCGTATCAGCCAGATCGGGCGCATCGTCGAGGGCCGCATCCTGCAGGCCAAGGGCCGCACCTACTCGGTCGCGGAGTTGCTGGCCGATGCAGATGCCGCGAAAAAATACCGCGATGGCTGTTTCGCGACGATCTATCTCTCGCCGCGCGACTACCACCGCGTGCATATGCCGCTCGACGGCACGCTCGTCGAGACGGTGCACGTTCCGGGACGGCTGTTCAGCGTCGCGCCGAGGCCGGTTGCGGATATTCCCGGCCTGTTCGCACGCAACGAACGGCTGGTCTGTCATTTCGACGGCCCGAACGGTCCTTTCGTGGTCGCTTTGGTGGGCGCGATGCTGGTTTCCGGCATCACCACGGTCTGGAGCGGCCCGGAGGTTCCGCCATATGCCCGAAGCATCGTGCGCCGCGACTGGCGCGGGCGAGGCGTATGGCTGGCGCGCTTCGCCGAGATGGCGCGCTTCGAGATGGGTTCCACGGTGATCGTGTTGCTGCCGGAGTGCCGGTTTGATCCGGCGCGCGGCGCCGAGACCGCTGTCATGCTGGGCCAGAGCCTCGGACATTTGTGGCCGACCCCCAATCAAGGCACAATTTGACAATACCGGGCCATGGCAGGCACGCGTGAGGAATGTCTCTTTGATCTCGCAATATCAGAAATCCGGAGACACCTACCTCCGACGCCTGGTCACACGGGTTACCAGTCTCGGGCGTACCGCGCGCCTGCGGCGCCAATTCGGGGACATCGAACGTCGCAGTCTCGAGGTGCCGCATGCCTATCGCGACCAGCTTTCCGAATTGATCAGGCGCGAGTGCGAAAACGTCGCGACATCCCCCGATCCTTCCAGATACGGCACCAAGACCGTAAACGGCGCCACCACGACCGGGCTCGATCTCGGTCTGGAACGTGCGCGCTCGGACAACGTGCAGGTGCGGATGCGGGGACTGGCCCTGTGGCTTGCGCTGGTGTACCAGGAGACCCGCGACGCCAAGGTGGCCGAATCCCAGGAACTGCACCGCAGCATCCTGCGTCTGATGCGCGAGCTCAAGGTATTTTCTTCCCGCGCCGAAGGCGAGGGGTCGTGATCCCCGCCGTGCCGCCGGCCGGCAAGCGGAGTAATGTTGCTGCAGCCCCTGCCCCGCGATGATCGAACACGGCCACGCGACCCATACGGGTCTGCGACGCGAACACAACGAAGACACCTACTGGGCCGACGCCGAGCACGGATTGTGGCTGGTGGCGGACGGCATGGGCGGTCACGGCCGCGGCGAAGTCGCAAGCTGGACCGCGGTGGATGCCGTGGTGAATGCGATCCGCAACGGCATCGGCATGGCCGATGCGATCCGCCGCGCCGGCGCCGCCGTCGCCTCTCACGCGGCTCAGCAGAATTCCGCCACGCCCATGGGCAGCACGCTCGCCGCGCTGAAGCTGGACGATCAGGGCGGCTATGAACTGGCGCGCATCGGCGATAGCCGGATCTACCGCTGGCAGGACGGCGCGCTGATGCGGATCAGCCGCGCCGTCATGGACGGCGAACGCGCCGAAAGCGACGCGACACCAACCACGGCTTCAACACGCGTCCGCGCCACGCACGCGCTGGGCATCACGCCGACGATCGAGCTCGACGCCAAGCCCGTCACTGGCCGCTGCGCGCCGGGTACGCAGTTCCTGCTGTGCAGCGACGGCCTCACCGAAGAACTCGACGACCGCCGCATCGCCGCGATTGTGTCGCGCACCGATCTCGCCGCGCAGGAATGTGTGGATCAACTCGTGCTGGCTGCGCTGGATGCGGGCGGGCGCGACAACATCACGGTCGTGCTGGTGCGGATTCGGTGAGTGCCTGTTCAACTGCTTCGCGCCTGGACTGATGGCACATAAGATCTTTCGAAGCTTGATGATCCTGACGCTGCAGTCATTTCGAAGGCCCGACAGATGCGTCAGAGGAATCTGAGTATCAGGAGAAGTAGCGACCGCGCTGTGTGTGCGACTTGGCACCCGTTCCCGCGGACGCGCTAGGCACGCCGATCCGTATTCTGTGGAGAGGCTTCGGGTCGACTCTGGTCTCGAGGAGGTGCCTATGAATGTGGAAGCACTACGTGACCTTCCGGTGGAACAGCGACTCCACTTGGTGGAGGAGCTATGGGACAGCATCGCCGCTGACCAAGGCGCGCTTGCGCTCACCGACGCGCAACGCCGAGAGCTCGACAGGCGCCTGGATGCGTACGAGGCGGACCGGAATCCAAGGCAATCGTTGGAGGATGCGCTGGCGGGTATTCGCAAGCGCCTGTGAGCTTCCCGGTCCGTATCCGCCCCGAGGCCGCGCGAGATCTCGAAGACGCGGCGGCTTGGTACGAAGGCCAAAGCAGAGGTCTGGGATACGAGTTCCTTGATGAGGTTCATAGGTCTTTACAGCGGGTTGCCGAGCAGCCTGAGCTTTATCCGTCATCCATCGCAATACACGTCGCGCGCTGACAGGGCGTTTTCCCTTCGGTGTGTTCTACCGCGTTGAGGCTGGCTTCATCGTTGTAGTCGCCGTGATGCATGGCAGCCGCGATTCGCAACGTTGGAAACGAAGAACGTGACTATTCGGTCCATCGGGCGCGGTTCACGTGCGCTTGAGGCGGAATCCGCACAGCGGCTTCCGCCACTGAATGTTTGTTCTATTGGCGAAAACCGCTTCGCGGGTTGCGCGCCTATATCCCAGTCACGAAGCCACAGCTTCCGCGTTGAGGTGCGCTTCGTCGGCAGCTTGCGCGCGTTTCCACAGGCTGCCTTCGGTGCTCGCCTTGTCGAGCGCGGCAAGACGCGCCAGGTGGGCCGCGTTTTCCGCTTCGGTTGCGCGACGCACGCGCGGGCGGATGCTGGCATCCAGGACGGCGACGCGTGCGCCGGCGCGGCCTTCAACGGCGAGTTCCGTGCCGAACGCGAGTGCGCCCTGCCCCGCCGTCATCGCGATCCAGACGTCCGCGAGCAGATGCGCGTCCAATAACGCACCGTGGACTTCGCGACGGCTGTTGTCGATGCCGAGGCGCTTGCACAGCGCATCCAGCGTGTTTTTCTGGCCGGGATATTTCTGGCGCGACAGCGCGAGCGTATCCACGACGGTTGCATGATCCGCGACGCGCCCGAACGCGACGCCGGCGCGTTGCAGTTCAAAGTCCAGGAATGCCGTGTCGAACGCGGCGTTGTGGATCAGCAGTTCGGCGCCCTTGATGAACGCGACGAATTCCTCGGCGATGTCCGCGAAGCGCGGCTTGTCGCGCAGGAATTCGTCGGTAATACCGTGCACGGCCACCGCGCCCGCGTCGATCGCGCGCTCGGGGTTGAGGTAATACTGGAACGTCCGCCCGCTGAGTCGCCGGTCGATCAACTCGACGCAGCCGATCTCGATGATGCGGTGTCCGCGCTCGACCTCGAGCCCCGTCGTTTCGGTGTCCAGCACGACCTTGCGTGTCACGTTGTTTTCCTCAAATCCTCAACGCACCCTGTTTCGCTCAACGTCTTTCATTTTGCCGACTTGGGCCGATCAACAAAGACACTGGATTACTCGCGCCATCCCTGGCGCTCGCCCTCCGGACCGCCTACGGCGTTCGCGTTTGCAATCCTGCAAACGCAGTCCCGCTTTCGCGGGAATGACGGCATTGGCGCCCCTAACCATCTCGCACCAGCGTACCTTGCTGCTTTGCCATGCGCTCGGCTTCGGCACGTGCGGCGCGGTCGACGCGTTCGTTCTCGGGATGCCCCGAGTGCCCGCGCACCCACGCCCAGCGTATGCGGTGTTTTGCACACGCCTCGCCCAGTCGCTGCCAGAGTTCCTGGTTCTTGACCGGCTGCTTGCCGGCGGTTCGCCAACCGTTCGCGCGCCACTTCGCGAGCCACTGCTCGATGCCCTGCTGCACGTAACGCGAATCGGTGGTCAGCACCACCCCGCACGGGCGCTTCAGTGCCTCGAGGCCGGCGATCGCCGCCATCAGTTCCATGCGGTTATTGGTGGTGGCAGCCTCGCCGCCCGAGAGCAGTTTTTCGATGCCATTCCATCGCAGCAGGGCTGCCCAGCCGCCCGGCCCCGGGTTGCCAAGGCAGGCGCCATCGGTGAACAACGCCACGGTCCCATCGGCATCCTTCATGCGCACTGCCGATGCGCGCCAGGCAACAAGGGTTCCATCGCGCGACGACCCGCCGGTTTGCGCAAGGGCAACATCGCCAGCACACTGCGGCGGGCCTCGATCAACCATGCGCCGCCCGCACTGCGTATCAGCCAGCGCGGCAGCCCTTCCGCACCGCGCACCCGCGGCCATGGCGATCCGCAGCGCACCGCAGGCAGCACATCGAGCCCCGCGGCACGCAGTGCGCGCTCCCAGCGTCCCGGTGCGATGCCACGCTGCCACAGCGAACGCGGATGGAATCCCGCGACCAGCAGCGTTCCGTGCGGAGCGAGCACCCGCGCCAATTCCGACACGCCTGCCGCGTCGAAGCCGCCGGCGAACCGTACCAGTACGGCGCAGAAACAGTCGTCCGCGAATGGAAGCTCGTCGAGATTTGCCCGCACCCGCCCCTGCCAGACCGCGCCGTCCTGCGCCGGTTGCAGCGTGGCCCAACGCGCCACGCCCGGCACGGCGGGCGATGGTGTTCCCAAGCCGTCGAGCAGGAGACCGTGCGTGCCGGCCACGCGCGCAAGGCGCTTAGCGCATAACGCCGACACGTCGGCGCCCATCGCGGCCAAGGCTGCCGCGTCACGATCCGATCTTTGGGTGGGTTGCTCGGCGGGCACCGGTTCGTTCGCATACATGTGTCTGAGCGCATTGTGACGGATTTGTGAGTGCGCGATAAGCGTCGATCCGTTTTAACTTCCTTCTAACGAGCGATCGCGATGTCGCTGCTACGGTCTTTTTTTCGGCCGGATGTCCCATGCTGTCCCTGCGACCGCTACCCGCCTTGCGCGACAACTACATCTGGATGCTGGCGGACACGCCGGCGGGCACCGCCATCGTTGTCGATCCTGGAGAAGCGGGCCCCGTGCTGGATGCGCTCGCAGCGGATCGTTTGACGCTTTCGGCGATCCTGTTGACGCACCATCATTCCGATCACATCGGTGGAACGCCTGAACTCGCAGGGCGTTTTCCTTCCGCGCCGATCTACGCACCCCACGACGCGCGCATCCGGGACGCCACGCAACGCGTAGGCGATGGAGACGTCGTGGAGATCGATACGCCCCCTGCGCGTTTCGAGGTTCTCGAGGTGCACGGCCACACCCGCAGCCATATCGCGTATTACGGCGAGGGCCTGCTGTTTTGTGGCGACACCTTGTTCAGCCTCGGCTGCGGCCGGTTGTTCGAAGGCACCCCCGCTGAAATGCTGGCGTCCCTCGATCGCATCGCCGCGCTGCCGGGCACCACCAGGATTTGTTGCGCGCACGAATACACACTCGCGAATGCCGCCTTTGCACTCACCGTGGAACCCGACAACCCGGCGCTGAAGGCGCGCACCGATGCAGCCCGGGCGCTGCGCGCGCGCAATGCCGCGACGCTGCCCGCAGTTCTTGACGAAGAACGCGCCGCCAATCCGTTCCTGCGCGTCGACGCGCTCGCGGAAGACCGGATTCCCTGGCAGGACGACGTGGGAGCCTTGCACCGACGCGTCGACCGTTTTGCGGCGCTCCGGCTGGCCAAGGACCGCTTCCGAGCATGAGCCCGCAGCGCACCGGCATCCGCCTCGCTTTGACGCTTGCCGTGTGCGCAGTGCTTGCCGCCTGTGCGATCCAGCCCCCTCGGCAGCCATCGCCGTCGCCGACGCCGGCGGTCGTGACGCCCATTCCGAAAGTTCCTGCTCCGCCGGTCGCACCGGCACCCGCGCCAAAGCCCTCCGATCAGCCCTGGACCGGCATCGTCGGGAGCGACGTCATGCAGGATTGCGCCGATTCGCCGCTGATTCATGCGAACGCGCTGATGTACACCCGTTCGCCCGCGCACTTCGAGGAACTGCTGAAGCACTCGCTGCCGCTGATCATCTACGTGCACGACCAGTTGCAGGACGCCGGAATCCCTGGCGAATTCTCCATGCTTCCGATGCTGGAGAGTTCGTACGACCCGGGCGAGCGTGGGCATCGCAACGGTCCGGCCGGCTTGTGGCAGTTCATCCCCGGCACCGCGCGCCGGCACGGCGTCGCCGTGAACAAGCGCTATGACGGCCGGCTCGACCCGGTCGCGTCCACCCGCGCCGCGATCCAGATGCTGAAGGCGCTGCACGAACAATTCGGCGACTGGCGCCTCGTCGCGATGGCCTACAACGCGGGACCTGCCGCCGTCACGGGCGCGCTGCACGCGCGGCCGCACGCCACCGCCAAACCCGTGCCCGACCTTCCGCTGGGGCACACCACGCGGACGCATCTCGCGAGGATGATGGCGCTGAGTTGCATCCTGCGCGAACCGGAACGCTTCCACGTGCAACTGCCGCAGCCTTCCGCGAACACGGAACTGGCGGCGGTCAAGGTGGCGGTCGGCACGCGTCTCAAGAAGGCGGCCGCAATGGCCGAGATGTCGGAGTCGAAATTGCGCGCGCTCAATCCGGGTTACCTGGTGGCGAGGGTGACTGCCGACAGCTCACGGACGCTCCTGCTGCCGGCCAACGCCGCGCGGTCTCTCGCGGCTGCGCTGACGGTCGATGATTCGGAGTCGGTCGCGCAGGTGAACGCCGAATCCAACTCCGATCCGGCCGACAACATCCCGCTGCCGGATGAGCCGTCTCCACCGCAGGATGACACGGGCCCGACAACTGCGGCGCCGGCACCGCAGTCGCATCATCGCGTCCGCGAGGGCGAAACGCTGTGGTCGATCGCGCAGCATTACCATGTGAGCGTGCGTGACCTGAAGCGCTGGAACGATTTGCGCGGCGACATGTTGCGGCCGGGCGAAGAACTGCGCGTGCGCGGGTGAAATCGCGCGTTAGCGCGATTGCAGGCGCGGCACGGAGGCCGCGCCGGTGGCACCATCGCCGGGGACGGTTGCTTGCTTGAGACGAATCAACTTTCGCAGCGCCGAAGGCACGACTTGCAGCTCGCGAGGCGGGCGACATTCCCTCCGGGCCGCCGACCTTGATGTGCGATCGTCCATGATCGCGGCATCGTTTGGCACTCTCGTTGATTGTCAGCCATTCGAAATCGTGGAGATCGAACGGCCGTCCATGGCCTGACTCCTCACGAAAGCCGCGTACAATGGCAAGCTTACGAACGCGATCCGGAGCACACATGGGTTTCCTTGCAGGCAAGCGGGCACTCGTCACCGGCATCCTCAGCAATCGTTCGATCGCCTGGGGCATCGCGCAGGCGATGCATCGCGAGGGCGCGGAACTCGCCTTCACCTATGTCGACGAAAAGCTCCGCGGGCGCGTGGACGAAGCCGCGACCCAGCTCGGTTCCGACATCGTGCTGCCCTGCGACGTCAGCCGCGACAGCGACATCGAAGCGCTGTTCGAAAACCTCGGCAAACGCTGGGATGGCCTCGACATCCTGATCCATTCGATAGGGTTCGCGCCGCGCGAGGCCCTTCAGGGCGAGTTTCTCGACGGCCTCACGCGCGAGACCTTCAGGATTGCGCACGACATTTCCAGCTACAGCCTTGCGGCATTGGCCAAGGCTGCGCGTCCGCTGATGAAGGGCCGCAACGGCGCGATCCTGACGATGACCTACCTCGGCTCGGAACGCGCGCTGGCGTCGTACAACGTGATGGGACTCGCCAAGGCGAGCCTCGAAGCGAACGTGCGCTACCTCGCCTACAACCTCGGCCCCGAAGGCACCCGCGTCAATGCGATCTCGGCGGGTCCGATCAAGACCCTCGCGGCCGCGGGCATCGCGGGCTTCCGCAAGATGCTCGACCATGTCGAGCACGTCGCGCCGCTGCGCCGCAGCGTCACCATCGACGAAGTGGGCAACGTCGCGGCATTCCTGTGCTCGGATCTCGCTTCCGGCATTACCGGCGAAGTCACCTACGTGGACGCCGGATACAACATGCTTGGGATGGCGGGACTGGACGTGGGCAACTGACGGCGAAACGGTGCTCGCCGAACGGAAGTCGCTCGCTACCCTCGCTGCAAGGTCGCGCCTTCGGCGCCGTAAAGAGTGAGTAAGAGCCGCGAACCCGCTTACTCTTTATCCTTTACCGCTCGCGAGGCGAGCGACTTCCCTCTTCACAGCCGCTGCGGCGCTGTTTCGATCTTGCTGTGCTTGCGCAGCACGGCGATGAAGGCCTGCAGGTCTGCATCGCCGAAGGAACGCGCCATCTGCTCGCGCAGGAACCCCTGGGCTTCGGCAGGAACCTTCGACGGATCGCCTGGCTTGACCGCGCTCAGCACCACCAGCGCGTAGTGACCCTTCGCCAGCGGGACCAGCGCGCGCGTATCGGCACCCTTGGCGGGATGCGCCAGATTGAACACGGCTTTCAACAGCTCGGGATCCACGTCCGAAGCATTGCGCAAAACGCCGGTCTTCTGTTCGACCTTCTGTCCGGCGGCTTGGGCCAGCGCGTCCAGCTTGGCACCGCTCTGCAATTTGCCGAACGCCGCTTCCGCCAGCTTCTTGGCGCTGACGTCCACGCGCTGCTGGATGATCGCCTGCTTGATCTGGCCGCTGACTTCCGCCAACGGCTTGGGCGCCGCCGGAACGTGCTTGTTGATGTGGATCACGACCATGTGGTTCGTACCCAGATCGATCGGGTCCGAGGTATTGCCCTGCACGAGCACGAGGTCGGAAAACGCGGCCTTGACCACCTTGGGATTGGCGGCGATTCCGGTCTTGGCGCCGGCACGCCCGAACAGCGGCGTGGTCTGGACGGTCAAGCCGAGTTTCTGCGCCGCGGGTTTGAGCGAAGTCGGATCGTTATAGATCATGTCGGTAAGTTTGTTGCCGACGTCGCGATACTGATCCTGTCGCGCATCCTTGCTCGCTTCTGCGGCAAGCTGGTCGTGCGCCTGCGCGAATGTCTCGGTGTGCCCCGGGCGCACGTCGAGCAGGTCGATGATGTGGTAACCATCCGGCGTCAGCACCGGATCGGAGATCTCGCCCTTCTTCATCTTGTCCAGCGCAGCCTGGAATTCCGGGCCCGCGTCGCCTTGTTGCAGCCAGCCGAGGTCGCCGCCCTGCCGCTTCGAGCCGAGGTCGTCCGAATACTGTTCGGCGAGTTTGGCGAAATCGGCGCCGGGCGCTTTGGCCAGCGCATCGACCTTTTGCGCCTTCGCCAGCGCAGCCTGTTTTTCCGCCTCCGTCGGCTTGGGCGGCAGCTTGATCAGGATGTGCGAAACCTCCCATTCGGGCGGGCTCACGAACTTCGACTTCTCTTTCTCATAGCGCGCCTGCAGGGCCTTGTCGCTCAAGTCAGGCGTGACCTTCATCGTCGCCGCATCGAGATCGATGTAATTCACCGAGACCTCTTCGGGATTCATGAACTCGGACTGGTGCGCCTTGTAGTAATCCGCGATTTGCGCATCCGTCACATCGTCCTGCTCGGCAGTCGCCGGCGGCGGCGGCAGATCGACATAACTGAAATCGCGTTCCTGCAACTGCAGTCTCAGGAAGGTTTCGGCCTCGGCCTTGGTGCCGAACGCGGTTCCGACGATCGCTTCCGGTATCTGGCGGGTCGCGAGATCGGCGCGGATTTCGTCCTGGAACTGGTCCGCCGTCTTGCCCTGCTGCGCGAGATACGCGAGATAGGCGCTGGGATCGAACTTGCCGTTGACCTGGAACACGGGATACGAGGCGATCTGGTCACGCACCGCCGAATCAGGCACCCGGATGCCGAGCTTGCTGTTCTCGTTCAGCAGCAACTGTCGGTTGATGACGAGGTCCAGCACCTTCTGCTTGACCTCCGGCTTTTCGAAATCCGACGCATCCATCGTGTTGTCCGGCGCACTCAACTGCGCCTGGCGGTAGTTGTTGAAAGCCGTCTGGAAGTCCTGCTGCGAAATCTCGTGACCGTCGACCTTGGCCACCCAGGTCGCGTTGCTTTGGCTGAAATAACCTTCGATGCCGAAGAACAGGAAGGCGACGACCACCAGCACGCCGAATATCGCAATGACGATCCAGCTTTTGAACAGGTTGCGAATGGCTTGCAGCATGGTTACCGCCGTGACGAGGCAAATCAGCCGGGTATTGTAGGACAAGCGGCGCGGGTTGCGCGCTGCGGGATGGTGGGCGCTGAGGGGATCGAACCCCCGACCCTCTCCGTGTAAAGGAGACGCTCTACCGCTGAGCTAAGCGCCCCGCTCCATCCAATACCGCATCGCGCGCAGCGCGATCCCTACCGTTCCCCTCTCCCCTCTGGGCAGAGGGCAAAGGGTGAGGGGCAAGTTTGCCAGAGGAGTTTCTCCGCGTCAGCCGCATGCGGCCTCCGCGCGCGGCACATCCCTTGTGCCGCAGCTCAAGCAGATTGAAAGTGCGGCGGGTTCGTTCAACCCGCATCGCGCGCAGCGTGATTGTCACACACGCACATCGGTCGCAGGCAAAAGCCAAGACGGCGCTTCGCGCCGGCCGCTCCTACACGTCAATCTTGGCGCCAGACAAGTCTCCAAAACGCCGCGGCCGACGCATTGCGTCGGCCGCGGGGAATCGCACGCGGCCGGCAGGCGCCAGCCACGCGAAAAACTCAGTTCAGCGCATCCTTCAGCGCCTTGCCGGCCTTGAACGCGGGGACCTTGGAGGCCTTGATCTTGATGTTCTCGCCGGTACGCGGGTTGCGGCCGGTGCGCGCGGCCCGCTTGCGCACGACGAAAGTGCCGAAGCCAACCAGCGAAACGTCGTCGCCCTTCTTCAGCGCGCGTTTGATCTGGTCCGTAACGGCATCCAGCGCACGGCCGGCATCGGCTTTCGACAGGTCGGCATGATCTGCCATCGCATTGATCAAATCGGATTTGTTCATGGAGACTCCCTCTAGGATTTTCGAGCAGCCCGCGGAATGTTCGGTGGAAAGGAATGCCTTCGCATCAGTGACGGCACCCCCGCTCCGGTCGTGTTGCAGTTCCGTATCGATGCGCGATGTTGATCATTCGCGCCGCACGGCCCGGCCTTTATACCAGCGGCCCAGAGGGCGCGCAATAAAGGCAGGGCTTGGATTTCAGCGTGGCGGCGCCTCATGCGCTGCTGCGGGAGGACGCAATCACGTCACGCACGCAGACGCAAGTGCCGGACAGATGGCCAACGCGAGCATGCGCCGGCTCTTCGTCAGTGCGGACGCGATGAAGGGTTGTCCTCAGACACGTCACGCGCGGTTTCGACCACAACACTTGCGGTTTCGGCGTGCACGGGTTCCGGCTCCGGTTCGGGCAGCGGCGTCAACGGATGTTCCAGCGCAAGATCCAGCACCTGATCGATCCAGCGCACCGGATGGATGTCCAGCGCATCGGTGATGTTCTTCGGGATCTCGGCAAGGTCCTTTTTGTTTTCCTCGGGGATGATTACCGTGGTGATGCCGCCGCGATGCGCCGCCAGCAGCTTCTCTTTGAGTCCGCCGATCGGCAGCACGCGTCCGCGCAGCGTGATCTCGCCGGTCATGGCGATTTCCGAGCGCACCGGGTTTCTCGTCAATGCCGACACCAGGGCGGTGCACATCGCGATCCCGGCACTGGGGCCGTCCTTGGGTGTCGCGCCCTCGGGTACGTGCACGTGGATGTCGTACTTGTCGTGGAAATCCGTCTCGATGCCAAGCCGCCGGCTGCGTGCGCGCACCACGGACTGCGCGGCCTGGATCGATTCCTTCATCACGTCGCCGAGTTGGCCGGTCAGGATCAACTTGCCCTTGCCCGGAACCACGCTGGCTTCGATGCTGAGCAGATCGCCACCCACAGAGGTCCAGGCGAGCCCGGTGACGAGGCCGACCTCGTTCTGCTGTTCCTTGCGGCCGTAATCGAAACGGCGCACGCCAAGGTACTTGTCGAGGTTCTTCGAATCGACCTTGACGGTCTTCGGCTTGCGTGCCTTCGGTTTCTTCAACTGTTTCCTGATTTTCCCCGGATCGTCCGCCAACGTTTTTTCAAATGTTGCGAAAGATTCTTTCGCCTTTTCCGGATCGGCGATCGTCTGATGCATCAGTTTCGCGCTTTCCGCGCGGACATCCGTCTCCGCCTGAGCCAAGGTCAATTCCTTGACCACCTTGCGGCAGATCTTGGCCAACTCGCGTTCGAGATTGCGCACACCCGATTCGCGCGTGTAGTAGCGGATGATGTCGCGCAGCGCGCTTTCCGAAACCGAAAGCTCCTGTTCCTTGAGGCCGGCCGCCTTGATCTGTTTGGGCAACAGGTACCTGGTCGCGATCGCGACCTTCTCGTCCTCGGTGTAGCCCGGAATGCGGATCACCTCCATGCGGTCCAGCAGCGGCGCCGGGATGTTCATGGAGTTGGCGGTGGCGATCCACATCACCTCGGACAAGTCGAAATCGACTTCGAGGTAATGGTCGTTGAAGGCGTGGTTCTGCTCGGGATCCAGCACTTCCAGCAGCGCCGCCGAAGGATCGCCGCGGAAGTCCATCGCCATCTTGTCGATTTCGTCCAGCATGAACATCGGGTTCTTGGTTCCGACCTTGGACATGTTCTGGATGATGCGGCCCGGCAGCGAACCGATGTAGGTGCGGCGGTGGCCGCGGATTTCGGCCTCGTCGCGCACGCCGCCCAGGCTCTGGCGCACGAACTTGCGGTTGGTGGCGCGCGCGATCGAACGGCCCAGCGACGTCTTGCCGACGCCGGGCGGCCCCACGAGGCACAGGATAGGCCCCTTGATCTTGTTCACCCGCTGCTGCACGGCGAGGTATTCGAGGATGCGTTCCTTCACCTTTTCGAGGCCGTAGTGGTCTTCCTCCAGCACGCGTTCGGCCATCGCCAAGTCCTTGCGCACCTTGCTGCGCTTCTTCCACGGCACGCCGGTCAGCCAATCGAGGTAGTTGCGTACCACGGTGGCTTCGGCCGACATCGGCGGCATGTGCTTCAGCTTGTTGAATTCGGCTTTCGCCTTCGCCAGGACCTCCTTCGGCATCCCGGCGTCGTCGATCTTCTTGGCCAGCGCATCGATGTCGTTGCCGCCCTCCTCGATGTCGCCCAGCTCCTTCTGGATCGCCTTCATCTGTTCGTTGAGGTAATACTCGCGCTGGCTCTTCTCCATCTGCGTCTTGATGCGCCCGCGGATGCGCTTCTCGACCTGCTGCAGGTCGAGTTCGCTCTCGACGAGTCCGACGAGCATCTCGGTGCGCGCGCCGACCGGCAGCGTATCCAGCACCTTCTGCTTGTCCGACAGCCGCACGGACAGGTGCGCGGCGATCGAATCCGCGAGACGCGAAAGGTCGTCGATACCCGACAGGCCGGTGAGCACTTCCGGCGGCAGCTTGCGACTCTGCCGCACGAGTTGCTCGAACAGGCTCACCAGCATCCGCGCCGCGGTTTCGAGCTCGACCGCGGGGCGATCGAATACCGGCTGCAGCGGCACCGCGCGGGCGCGCAGCATGCCGTCGGTTTCGAAGCAACCCTGCATCTGCGCCCGCGACTGGCCTTCGACCAGCACCTTCACGGTGCCGTCGGGCAGCTTCACCAGTTGCAGCAGGCTGCCGATGGTGCCGACCTCGTGCAGGTCGGCTTCGTTGGGATCATCGGTCTCCGGCTGTTTTTGCGCCACCAGCAGGATGCGGCGATCGCCTTCCATCGCCGCTTCCAGCGCCTTCATCGACTTCTCGCGGCCGACGAACAGCGGAATCACCATATGCGGATACACCACCACGTCGCGCAGCGGCAGCACGGGCAGTTCGATGGTTGCAGTGACGGATTCGCGGGTTTCGGTTGCCATGTCCAGTAACTGATCGGGTCGGGGAGGCCCGCCGCGCGGGCGATGTATGGAGAATGGAGGCGCGTGGGCGCTGGATCAAGCACCCAATGGAATTGGTTTCGCGCGCACGGCGCGCGACCGGCGAGCATCGCAGGGAAGTCGAGGCAACAGGATGTTGCCGAGACCGTCATGCCCGGCGCAATGGTCTTGGTGGTCTTGGTGACTTTCTGCCGAAACAGAAAGTCACCCGCTCGCTTCGCGAGCGGAAGCTTTTGCGGTCAATCGCCCATCTGCTTCTGAAGATGCTCGCGGCGTTCCTGCGCATCCAGCGACAGGGTCGCGATGGGGCGCGCTTCGAGGCGCTCCAGGCCGATTTCCTCGTCCGTTTCCTCGCAATAGCCGTAGCGGCCTTCCTCGATCTTGCGCAGCGCCTTTTCGATCTTGGAAATCAGCTTGCGGTAGCGATCGCGGGTGCGAAGCTCGAGCGAGTTCTCGGTTTCACGGGTGGCGCGCTCGGCGTCGTCGCCGACGTCGCGCACTTCCTCGCGCAGGTTCTCCATCGTCTGCCGCGATTCCTCGACCAGCTGGTCGCGCCAGTCCTTCAGCTTCTGGCGGAAATACGCCAGTTGCCGCGGACTCATGTATTCCTCTTTCTCGCTCGGGTGGTAGCCCTTCGGCAACTCGATGTTGACGGTCGCCGGCAGTGCGTAGCGGCCGTCTTCGCGGGTGATGGTCTGCTCGTCCGCGGCGGCGACGCTCAAGCGCGCCGCCACGCCACCGACCGGTCTCGCGTGCGCCGGCTTGCGGGCGGGCGCATGCGCCGGACCGTGGTCTGCGCGATGGGCGGGCGCGGCATGCGGGGCGGGCTTGTCCACGTGCGTCGGAGCATGGGTCCCTTTTTTGGCAGCAGCAGGCTTCGCCGACGCGCGCGAGGTCTTCACAGCCCTCCCGGCCGCAGACTTCGTGGACTTGGCCGGCGCGGCCTTCTTCGGCGCCGGCTTTGCAACCTTGCTCGCAGTCCTGGCGGCCACCTTGCGCGCCTGCTTCACGGCCGGCTTCTTCGCCGATTTGGCGTGCGCCGGCTTGGCTGCGGACTTGGTTGCTTTGTGAATGCGCTTGGCATCGCGCTGCTTCGGTTTTGCCATGTTCCCTGCACTCGATATTGTGGAGATGCGACCGCGTGTTATAGCGTAGTCCATGCGGCCGGGCAACCCATTTCAAAAGCCCCCGGCCGTTCCCTTCTCTGTCATTCCCTCGACACCTGCCCGTGACACGCTTCCTGATTTTCCTGATCGCAGCGTACAAGCGACTGCTGAGCCCCCTGCTGGGCGCACGTTGCCGTTTCTACCCGAGCTGTTCGACGTATGCACGCATCGCCATAGCGCGTTTCGGGCCCTGGCGCGGGACGGTACTCGCCGTATGGCGCATCCTGCGCTGCCAACCCTTGTGCGAGGGCGGGATGGATCCGGTGCCGGAGCGGTTCACGTTGCGGCGTTGCCGGTCCGGTGAGTCGTCCGAATAAACTGTCGCGTCCAGGTTTGGACGTCCCAGGAAAACAGCATGACCGATTGGCTGATCCGGAACGCGGAACTCGTCAATGAGGGTCGCCGCTTCCACGCAGACCTCCGCATCCGCGGCCAGCGCATCGACGAGATCGGCAACGGCCTCAATGCCCGCGCGGGCGAACAGGTATTCGACGCTGCCGGCCTGTGGCTGCTGCCCGGCATGATCGACGACCACGTGCATTTCCGCGAACCAGGCTACACGGCCAAGGGCGACATCGCTTCGGAATCGCGCGCGGCGGTCATTGGTGGCATCACCAGCTTCATCGACATGCCGAATACGAGGCCGGCCACGCTGACCCAAGATTTGCTGGAAGACAAGTACGCGATCGCCGCGCGCAGTTCGCTCGCCAATTACGCGTTTTACTTCGGGGCCAGCAACGACAACCTGGACGCAATCCGCGCGCTGGATCCGCGCAAGGTTCCCGGCGTCAAGGTTTTCCTGTGCGAATCGACCGGGAACCTGTGCGTCAGCGAGCCCGCTGCACTGGAAGGGGTGTTCCGCGATTCGCCGGTGGCGGTGCTGGTGCATGCCGAAGACAGCCGTATCATCCATGCCAATCTCGATCGGGCGAAAGCCGCATACGGCGATGACATCCCGATGCGGCTGCACCCGGAAATCCGTTCTCGCGAGGCGTGCTTCCAGTCGACGAAATGGGCCGTCGAGACGGCGCGTCGCCATGGCACCCGGCTGCACGTGCTGCACGTCTCCACCGAGGATGAACTGGCCATGTTCGAATCGGGCCCGATCGCAAAAAAGCGCATCACGGCGGAAACCTGCGTGCACTTCCTGCTTTACGGCGACGCCGATTACGCGCGGCTGGGCGGCAAGATCAAGTGCAATCCCGCGATCAAGGCGGCATCGGATCGCGACGCGCTGATCCGTGCGCTGGCCGATACGCGCATCGACGTGCTTGCCACCGATCACGCGCCGCACCTCGAGTCGGAAAAGGCGAACCCATACACGAGCTGCCCATCGGGCATTCCGCTGATCCAGTTCGCGTTGCAGTCCGCACTGGAATGCGTGTTCCGCGGCGACTTCACGCTGGAACGTCTGGTCGAAGCGTATGCCCATGCGCCGACGACGCTGTTCGCCGTCGAAGGTCGCGGCTTCCTGCGCGAAGGCTATTTTGCCGATCTCACATTGGTCGATCCGGCAAAACCGCAGATCGTCCGCCGGGAGCAGATCGTGTCCAAATGCGGATGGTCACCCTTCGAAGGCGACACGTTCCGCGCCAGCGTCGCTGCGACGTTCGTCAACGGAAGCCTGGTTGCGCGCAATGGGAAGGTGCTGGACGCACCGCCCGGCACGCGGCTCGCCTTCAATCGCTGAAAACTTCACCCACGAATCGAGACGGATTCACGCGGATCAAAGGCATTGGACACGGATACGAGCGGATAAAGGCAGATTTGAGCAACAGCTCTTGGGCAAAAAACAGTCAGTGCTTTTGCTTGAGCCGCTTCTATGCGCGTTGACCCGTGTCAAAAATGCTCTTGATCTTTCGCCATGTCGCGGCTGACTTCAGCGACGGCGTCATGCGGGTGAAGGCTCTCGTGATGTGCCGCGCGGATGCGATAACCGGCGATGCGTTCGTCAGCGTCCAGCGCGACGCGGATGCGGCGCGCGGCGTCTTCGCAGAACATGAGGTTTTCGGCATTCAACTTCGCGAACGCCTGTTCGTCCTCGCGCTTGACGGCGGTCTGCACCGGCGTCGCCAGGGCGTTCTCGACCGTATCGATCAATTCCGACACGGGCAGATCGAAGCCAGGTGCAAGCCGCACCTTGACGCGCGCCGTACTGCGCTGCGCGTGCGGCGTCGCAGCCATCCCGCGTTCGGAACCCAGCCACTCGCGGACCGCGCGCTGCGACGGCAGCGCGCCCGCAAAATCCGCATCGAACTGCTGCTGGTTGAGCTGCCGCGACAGCGCGGCCGAAGCCGGGCACGTCGATGAGTACACCACTTGGCAACCAAGTTGCACGCTGAAGCGTTCGTCGAGCAACTGCGCTTCGACCTCCACCGGATAAGCCCGCCAACCGGCGTTTTGACTCACGAGCGCCGGGCGCTTCAACAATTGCGAATACTCGATGCGCAGACGCGCACGGGTGGACAGACCGGCGTGTGAAGCGACCAGCGCATGCAACAGGCTGCACAAACCTGACGGCGTCAACGCGTGCTCGCCGAGTGAGCGTTCCAACGCGAGATACAACCGCGACATATGAATGCCGCGCGCCGAAGCGTCACCGAGGTTCACCTGCACCGCGACCCTTGCAGGAACCGTCATGGTGCCACCCTGCCCGTCGGCACAACGCACCGGCAGGTCGATCCCTTCCATGCCCACCCAGTCCAGCGCGCCGCGCGCCACGGGTTCGGCACCGGTCGCAACGTCAGGCAGTAAATTGTCCGGATTCAGGGTCATGGGCCGTATCCAATGCGTTCCGTCGCACGCCAGGTGCGGGCCGCGCGCCAGGTTTTCAACACGTTTCCAAGCCCGTGCATGGGTTCACGCAACGCCGCGAGCGGCTCATCGGCGCGCATCGCACGTCCGAGCGCAGCCAAGTCGTCCTGCAGCTCCACGGTACGGAACAAGGTCAGTGGACCCGGCATTCTAATCGCCTCGGACAACCCGCGCTGGAGTTCCGCCACATAATCGCGCAAGGCCGCCCGCCGATGCGCGCCATCGCCGGCCAGGCTCTCGATCGTGAGTCCGTGCCGCGCCAGCAGGTTCATGGGAAGCGGCGATCGGCCGTGCCCGATTTCCGCCGTCAGCGCGCGCGTGTTCGCCGTGAGCTGGGCGAAGGCGGCCACGCGCGACGCACGCGGACTTTCGATGCCGGCGCCGAACCACACGCGTGTTTCCAGCACCGCGACCGCATTCGCGAACGGGGCAGCCGCATCGAATTGCGCAGCAAAATCGGCGGGTGGCGTCTGCGCCAGCGCAGAGAGCGCCGCGTCGATGGGTGCGATCCAGTACCTCAGCGAAACCGCATTCGCGCGCGCGTCGGCAAACAGCGCCTGCGCCAGGGGATGCCGCGGCTGTCCTTGCAAGGCACGCTGCATTTCCTCGCGCCACCAGCCGAGCTTCGCCGCCGCCACCTGCACTTCGCGCACGTCGCGCATCGTCTTGCGCCATTCGTGCACGAGCGCCGCGAGGGCGCCGTAGCAGATGCGCTCGTCGTGGCGCAGGAACAACCATGCAAGCGCGCGCTGCGGGTTCGCCTCGCGCCATTGCCTCAGGTATTCATCGAACGTGCTTTCGCTCACACGTGATCCAGCAGCCGGGCAAGTTCACCCGCGTGGGCCATGACC
This sequence comes from Gammaproteobacteria bacterium, assembly GCA_021324095.1. Taxonomy (GTDB): domain Bacteria; phylum Pseudomonadota; class Gammaproteobacteria; order Xanthomonadales; family Rhodanobacteraceae; genus 66-474. The sequence goes on along the minus strand of JAJPJT010000021.1, from coordinate 2,452 downwards.
AGATCCGGCTGCCAATCGCGCGGATCGGCGCCACCCAGATAACCCCAGCCCGCGGCGACGGTGTACAGGCCGGCCGCACGGCCCGCCAGGATGTCGCGCGGATCGTCGCCCACGAACACGGACCGCGCGGGTTCGGCCTCTGCCAGTGCGCAGGCGTGCAGGACCGGCGCGGGATCGGGCTTGCGCCGTGCGAGTGTGTCGCCACCCACCACGGCGGCGGCTCGCCGGTCAAGCCCCAGCTTGACCATGATCAGCGCAACGAGGGATCCCGCCTTGTTGCTGACCACACCCCAAGGCACATCGCGCACCTCGAGCGCGTCGAGCAACTCGTCGATGCCTTCGAAGGTGTGGGTATTGACCATGCCGGTGGCGACATAGAGTTCCAGGAAACGCGGCAGCACCGCATCGACTTTCCCTTCATCGTTGCCGACCGCGCAACGCAACACGGCACGCGCCCCGCGGGACACCGTTTCACGCACCACTTCAAATGGTGGTACCGGCAGTCCGCCTTCCCGGCACAACAGGGCAAGCGCATCGTGCATATCGCGCGCCGAATCCACGAGGGTGCCGTCCAGGTCGAAGAACACCCCGGCGAGAGGTCGCGGCGGTGGTTTCATGCGGCAGATTTGCTGGCGGAAACCATGTAGTTGACCGCCGCGTGGCGCGAAAGCCATGCTTTGCGATTCAATGGGTTGTATCCGATTCCAGAGATCTCGTCGAGCACAAGGCCTGCCCTGCGCAGCAGCGCGGCGAGTTCGGACGGCTTGAGGAATTGGCGGTAATCATGGGTACCGCGCGGTAGCAGGCGCGCGAGGTACTCGGCGCCCAGAATCGCCGTCACGAAACTCGCAGGCGTGCGGTTCAACGTGGACAGGAACAGCTTGCCGCCCGGCTTCAGCAGCGCCGCCAGGTCGCCGATCAGCGCCGCAGGATCAGGCACGTGTTCGATCAGCTCCATGCAACACACTGCGTCGAACGTGCCGGGTTCGCGCTCCGCCAGTTCGCGCGACGAGCACAGCCGGTAATCCACCGCATGCGGGGACGGCAGCACCGTGTTGGCTTCGTACAGGTGCAGCTTCGCGACTTCGATCACTTCCGGCGCGAGATCGATCGCGGTGACGTTCGCGCCCGCCTTCGCGAGCGCCTCGCTGAGCAGACCACCGCCGCACCCGACGTCCGCCACGCGCGCGCCGGGCAATGGTACGCGCTCGGCCACGAACGCCAGGCGAACGGGATTGAGGTCGTGCAACGGACGCGACTCGCCGTCGGGATCCCACCAGCGCGCCGCGAGCTTGCCGAAGCGCGCCAGTTCTTCGGGATCGACATTGTGCGTCGTGCTGTTCACGTCGGCGTCTTCAAGGCTTTCAAACTGGGAAATTGAAAGAGCATTCTGACACGGATAACAGCGGATGAACGCGGATAAGTCCAAAGCTCAATCCGCTTTTATCCGTGTCAATCCGCGTCCAGTGCTTTTATCCCAAGCAGATCGAACCAACCGATCCAGCTCAAAGTGCCGCGATCCGCTCGCGCCAGCGGCGGGCCTTGTCCAGCACGCCGTCGAGATCGAAATCGACCAGCACGCCACCGCTGAGCTTGCGGGCGCCGTCGATCCACACGTCGCTGACCTGCCGGCGCGATACCGCGTAAGCCAGGTGCGAAATCACATTGTAGAGCGGTTGCGTCTCCACCTCGTCCATCTTCACCGCAACCAGGTCGGCGCGCTTGCCTGCCGCGATCGAACCGATCTTCGAGTCGAGCTGCAGGGCTTTCGCGCCGTTCAGCGTCGCCGCGCGCAACGCAAATGCATCGTCGAACGCAGCGGCATCGCCCGCGACGCCTTTCGCGAGCAGCGCGGCGGTACGCAATTCGCCGAACATGTCGAGGTCGTTGTTGGAAGCGCAACCGTCGGTGCCGAGCGCGAGGTTGACGCCGGCGCGGCGCAGTTTTGCCGCAGGGCAAAAACCCGACGCGAGCTTCAGGTTGGACTCCGGGCAATGCACCACCGACACGCCATTGGCCGCGCACAGTTCTATTTCGGCGTCGCTGACCTGGGTCATGTGCACCGCGATCAGCCGATCGTTGACCAGGCCGAGCTTTTGCAGTCGTTGCATCGGCCGGAGGCCGTGCTCGCGCTTGCTGTCCTCGACTTCCCGCGCGGTTTCCATCAGGTGCAGGTGCACCGGCATGTCGAGTTGGTCGGAAAGCGTACGGATGCGCAGAAAGGATTCGTCCGCCACGGTGTACGGCGCATGCGGCCCGAAGGTGGTGCAGACCCGCGGATCGCCGTGGTATTGGTCGTGCACCGCCAGCGCGCGCTCGAAGTATTCATCGCGCGTCTGCGCCCATGCACTGGGAAATTCGATGATCGGCAAGCCAACCATCGCGCGGAAACCGTGCGCCTGGTATGTGGCCGCTTGCGCATCGGGAAAGAAATAATTCTCGCTGCAACAGG